>JADLHG010000056.1 GCA_020848905.1 Deltaproteobacteria bacterium | reverse complement strand
TCATCGCCGCCAGCTCGCTCGCCCCCGGCGACTACTTCGCCGTCAACACCCCCGCGGACAAGTTCGCCGCGCTCGGCCTCACGCCGGAGAAGCTCCCCGAGCTCAGCCAGCAGATCGGAGAGGAGCTCGCCGGCCGCGCGGGGGGCGCGGTGTCGCTCGCCCTCGGCATCAGCCAGATCTTCTCGGGTCTGCCCGGCCTGAAGACGCTCATCGCCTACTGGTACCACTTCGCGATCATGTTCGAGGCGCTCTTCATCCTCACCACCGTCGACACCGGGACACGCGTGGCCCGCTTCCTCGTGCAGGAGTTCGGCGGGCGCGTCGTTCCGCGCTTCGGGCGGACGGACTGGATGCCGGGGACTCTCGTCTCCACCGGCCTCGTCTGCCTCGCCTGGGGCTATCTCGTCTGGACGGGGAGCATCTCCACCATCTGGCCCATGCTCGGCATCTCCAACCAGCTCCTGGCCTGCATCGCCCTCTGCGCGGGGGGCACGATGCTCGTGAACCAGGGGAAGCGCCGCTACCTCTGGGTGACGCTCGCGCCGCTCCTCTTCGTGGGGGTCGCCACGGAGCTCGCGGGCTACCAGCTCGTGACGGAGCAGTTCATCCCCAAGCTCGTCGGGTCGGGCAAGCCGGAGCTCGTCTTCCAGGGCTACCTGCTCTCGACGCTCTGCGTGCTCGCCATGGCAGCCCTGGGCCTCATCTTCGTCTTCTCCGCGCGCAAATGGCTCCGGGGCCCCAAGCCGCAGGCCTCCGGCGAGTAGGTTCCGGTAGGTAACCTTGCGCCGATCCTCACATTGACGGGGTGGAGCCGGCCCCTCACCATCGAGGGAGGCATGCGCAACAGGGACACCGGGCCCCCTCGCCTCTCGACGCCGCGTCACGCGTGGCTGGGGTGCCTGGCGCTGCTCGCGCTCCTGCTCGGTCCGGGCTGCATACGCGCCTCGTCTCGCACGCTCAACCCTGGCGACGACCCGGGCGACCCCGGCGAAGTCCCCGAGCTGATCGACGCCGGCCCAAGCCCCTCGGACGGCGCGCCCTCCACGACACCCACGGCGGACGGGCTTCGGGACAGCGGCTCGGCGCCGGACGGCGGAACTCCCCTAGCAGACCTGCTCCTGACCGACGCGCGAAGGCCCGACGCCGGCCGACTGGATGCAGGACGCCGCGACACGCTGCGCCCGGACACGCTGCGCCCGGACACGCTGCGTCCGGACACGCTGCGCCCGGACACGCTGCGCCCGGATACCCAGCCCCCGGGGATTCGCTTCGACACGGCGAGCAGCGCCGTCCTCGGGATGACGGGACCGACCACTCTGAGCTGGAGCCACACGACCACCTCGGCGGGCGGCGGTACCCGCCTGCTCGTGGTCACCACCGGGGTGCGCGGCAACACGGCCGTGACCTCGGCGACCTACGGCTCGCGCGCCCTCACGAAGCTCCGCTCGGACAATACCGCCGTCCCCGACGCACGCACCGAGATCTGGTACCTCAAGGATCCCGCGGCCGGCACGCAGACGGTGACGCTGACGTTCAGCGTCTCGCAGAACATCACGGCGGGGGCCCTGACCTTCACCGGCGTCTCGCAGATCACTCCCTTTAACGGCACGGGAGCGGGCGCGGTGATCAGCACGCCGACGACGAACCCGACCATCTCGCTGGCCGTGCCGAGCGCCGCAGGTCAGGTCGTCGTGGACACGGTCACCGTGCAGACACCGAACGCCAATCTGGCGGTGAACGCCGCTCAGACCGAGCGCTGGCTGCGGGAGAACCAGCACGTCGAGGGCCGCGCCAGCAGCCGACCGGCAGCCGCCAGCGGCGCGTCGACGACCATGACGTGGACACAGACGGGCGTCGGCATCTCGGGCCGGTACGAACCCTACGCGATCTCCGCCGTGGCCCTGCGGCCGTGGCCTTAGGCCGCAGGTTCCGCTATCCAGCGACGGCTTGCTCGGGAATCGGACTAACTACCGAGCGGCGATGTTCCGGTACTCGGTCGTCACGCGAGCGGCCTCGGGCTGGCGCAGCCTGCCGCCCACGAGCGTCGCCTTGACGTGCAGTTCCTGCCCCGTCAGGGCCGGCAGGCGCTCGACGTAGCTGAGCTCGGCCGAAGGGATACCGGCCGACGGCCAGTACTTGAGAACAGTTGTCCCTCGACGGGCGAAGCAGGCCGCACGCGACAGCACGACCGGAGCCGATCCGTTGCGAGTTTGCCCCGTGAAGGTCAGACCTAGGACCTCGCAGACGCCGGCCGCAGAAGCCGGCCCCGTCAGGTGCAGCTCGCCCGCCGTGGCGGACTCCTTCACGATCTTCGCGCGGAAGCCCTGCCGCATCGTCGCATCGAGGACGGCCAGCGCCGGGTCGTCCGTGGACCGTTCGAAGCGGAGGTGGCTGCCGTCCGCCGCGAAGACCATGCGTCCTACCTCACGCTCGGAGCCCCGGCCTCCCGTCCCCGGTTGGGCGAACGTCACCTGACCGAGGGTCGGCCAATATGTGGCCTGCAACTGGGCGAGCGCCTGGAAGAGCGAGTAACCGTCCATCTCCTCGGCAAAGGCCCTCGCCTCCGCATTCGAGATCGGCTCCGCGCGCGCGGCGCCACAAAGACCGAAGACGAGGATGGCAGCTCCGCAGAGCCGGAAGGATGAAAGGGAAGGTCGTCTGGACATGGTCTCCTCCTGCAAGCCCGCCAGTGCAGGGAGCGGACCAACGGCCATTGGCCTCCGAGTAGCGTGAGATTTCAGCGCGCTGTGGCGAAGGGCGCCGCGTGCCGGCGCGCAAGACCCTCATCAGGTTCGGCGAGGATGGCCACCGGCGTCGCTCCACGGCCCAACCGATCGCAAACGGGTGTCCGCAGGGAGGCGGCCGATCCGACCGCCTACGCGGTCAGAGGGCGACGCACTGACCGCCGAGGCAGGACTTCCCGTCGGCGCAACCGACCGAGGCGCCGCACTGGGGCGCCGCCTCGAGCTGCGTCATGCAATAGCCGCCCTTGCCGCAAACGGGGCCGTCCTTGCAGCCCGCGCAGTCGGCCGGCTTCTCGCACACCGTACGGCAAATCCCGTTCACGCACTGGCCTCCACCGACGCAGTTGGCCGAGATCGCGCACTCCGGCCGCGCCCGGTGGTCGGCCCGGCAGACCCGCACGCTCGACCCGCTGGCCAGCTGGATCACGGCCCCGCAGAGGTCCGTCGGCCGCCCGCAGAGCCCCGTGGCCGTGCACTCCGGCAGGCAGAGGTTGTTCACGCAGGCCTTGCCGGCCCCGCACTGCGCGCTGGTCTGACAAGCCGGGCTCGGATCCGGCACGCAGACCTTGGCGCGACAGACCTGTCCGCTCCCGCACGCCTCGGGGCCCGCGCACGCGCTCGTGCACTTGCCGTCGAGGCAGGCGCGTCCCGCACCGCAGTGCCGGTCGAGCTCGCAGGTCTTGGCCGAGCCGCAGTCCCCCTGGCACGCGCCGCACTGACCGCTCACGCACATCCCGTCGCCGCACGCGGCCCCGCTCTGGCAGAGCGCGGGCGGCGTGGCGACCGGCGGCACGCAGCTTCCGCCGGGGTCGCACTCGAAGCCCTGCCCGAAGCGAGCGCACTCCGCAGGGGCTTTGCACCGCCCGGTCTTCCGGCACACGCCGCTGTCGCAGTACGCACCCTCGCCGCAGCCGGCCTCGTCGGTGCACGGGCTCGGCGCCGCCGCGCAGCGCCCGTCCACACAGACGAGGTCTCCCTGACAGCCGGCCCCTTCCGTGCAGCTCGTCACACACCCCTTGCCCGACGGATGACACGTGCTCCCCGCGGGACACCCCTCCGCGTCGCACACGGCCCCGGGCAGCTCGCACCCCGCGCGCGTGCACCGATAGCAGCCCGACCGGTCGCAGAAGACGAAGTACTCCGACGCACCCTCCTCGCGGCCCGACATCCAGTGACAGCCGGCGAGGGTCACAGCGCCGGCGAGCGCCAGCACGAACACGAAACGCGGGGAATCCTTGCCACGCATGCGGGCCTCCGGGACCATCGTCCTGCCCCACATAGAGCAAGCCGCGTGCCCCGGAGGTCGGCGGCGAATCCTCTGCGGTGGCCAGCAGCTACAGGGAAACCACGAACGCCCCGCGAGTCGGCGTGAACCGAAGTTGACGGATCGCGCGTCGCGGTCGGTTCACACGGCGGGCTCGGCCATCGGGGCACCGACCGCCCGAACCGTCTCGCGCAGGCTGTGCCGCGGACGAAAGCCGAGCACGTTGCGTGCGCGACCACCGTCCACCATCGCGGTGAAGCGGATGTGCGCCAGCTCGGGAACGGGAAAGGAGGTCAGGCGCAGGCGCCACAGGGCGCGCATGGCCGCGCCGAAGAGAGGCGAGGGGATCGGCAGCGTGGGTTTGCCCAGCTCCTTGAGGATCACGGAGAGCGGCACCTCGCCGGGGCCCGTCACGTTGAACAGCCCGTGCATCCCCGGCCGCAGCGAGAGGAGGATCGCGTCCACCACGTCCTGTTCGTGGATCACCTGGACCATGGGATCGAAGCCCATGAGGACGGGGACCCGCGCGAGGCGCAGGTAGTTCGACGCGGCGTTGTGCACGGACCCCAGGATATGGACCGGCCGCAACACCACCGTCTCGGTCGCGCCTCCCTGACAGCGCCAGAAGAACGAGGTGGCCTGCATGTCCACTTCGATCAGATCCCGGATCCCCGGGAAATCCATGGCCCCCATCAGCGGCGCGTCCTCGGTCAGAAACTGCTGGTTCTCGGCCTGCGGCCCGTACACGTCGGCGCTCGAGAGCACCACCACCTTGCGCACTCCGTAGTCCTGGCAGCAGGAGAGGAGCCGCGAGGTGCCGAGGACGTTCCAGCTGTGGTGCTCGGCCGTTCCTCGACGCGGGTCGTGCATGATCCCGAGGTGAATGAGCGCCGCGACATTGCCGGCGCGGAAGACGTCTCGCGTGGCGCGCGACCGCAGATCGACGCGGAGGTGCTGGATGTCCTTCGGCAGGTCGTCGATCGGACGCCGGTCGATCCCCACCACCTCGTAGCTGCCGAGCCGGTGCAGTTGCTTGGCGAGGAGCCGCCCGAGGCGCCCGGCCAGCCCGGTCACGACGATGCGGGGGAGGTCCTGCGCTCCCCGGCGCCCGCCGCGCTTCGGACCCTCGCCTCCCGCCGGCGCGGCGTTCTCGCGAGGGACGGCTTTCTTGCGAGGAGCCCTCTTCGGGGCGCTCGCTCGGGGCGGCTTGGCGCTGCGCGGCTTGCTCATCGTGGCTGGCTCTCGGCGCTCTCTCTAGAAGAAGATCGACTTCCGTTCCTTGAGGCCCATCATGATCATCGACTCGATGCTCAGCTTGACCTGCCGCACGAGCTGCTCCACCTGCTCGTCGTCGTCGTCGGGGTCCCCTTCGAAGAGGCGCGGCTGCCCGAAGTAGATGTGGTGCCGCGTCGGCAGCGGGAGGATCGGAAAGAAAGGGGGCCACGGCACGACCGGGAAGGCCGGCGCGCCGATCAGCTTGGCGATGAACTTGGCGTTCAGCGCCGGGGCCTGCTCCTCGGCGCCGACGAGCGCGATGGGGACGATGGGGGTCCGCGTGGCCAGGGCCAGGCGCATGAACCCGTGGCCGAAGCGCTGGAGCTGGTAGCGCGAGCTGAAGGGCTTCGAGATCCCCGCCGAGCCCTCCGGGAAGACGAGGATCATCTCCTCGTCCTCGAGCAGCCGCCGGCAGTTGTCCGGCGTGCCGACGACCTGCCCCCAGCGCGAGAAGAGGTAGCTCACGTACGGCAGCTTCGGCACGTAGTGCTCGATCATGGCGCGCGGGAGGCGCGGCGGCTTGCCGTCGAAGATCACCGACGCGCCGATGCTCAGGCCGTCGAAGGGGAGCTGCCCCGAGTGGTTGGCCACGAGCATGCAGCGGCCGGCCGGGATGTTCTCGATGTTGTAGGCCTTGGCGCGGAAGTAGTCCCGGTAGAAAAAGCGGGCCAGGAGGGCCACGGCCTTCAGGTCGTCGCGGTGGAAGCCGAAGGGGTCGTACCCGTACTCGTTCTGCCGGGTGGGGATGGACCGGATGCGCTCGAGCTCCTCGGGGGTGAGTCGCGACTCGACCCAGCGGAGGAACATGCCCTTCTTTTCGACGGCCATGGGCGGACCGTAGACCATCCCGGAGCCCCGTGACAAGGCGACAGCCGGGCACCGGCTCCCTCGCCTATTGTGAAGGACCCGCCGAGGGATATGATAGCCTCCGTCGCCTTGCTCCCTGCTTGGGGGATGCGCTATAGGAACGCCCCGGGCTCCCTTTGCCCGAGTCAGGATTCGACCGTGCTCAACTTCATCATCCGCAAGATCGTCGGTACCAAGAACACCCGCGAGCTGAAGAAGATGCAGCCCATCGTGGCCCGCATCAACGAGCTCGAAGCGGGGCTCAAGTCCAAGTCGAACGCCGAGCTGCAGGCGCTGACGGGGCAGTTCCGAAACCGACTCGAGCGCGGCGAGACGCTGGACGCGCTCCTCCCCGAGGCCTTCGCCGCGGTGCGCGAGACCGGGCGGCGCGTGCTCAACATGCGGCACTACGACGTGCAGCTCATGGGCGGCATGGCGCTGCACAAGGGCACCATCGCCGAGATGAAGACCGGCGAGGGCAAGACCCTCGTGGCCACCCTCCCCTGCTACCTGAACGCGCTCACCGGCCGCGGGGTGCACCTCATCACGGTCAACGACTACCTGGCCAAGCGCGACGCCGACTGGATGGGCAAGATCCACAACTTCCTCGGCCTGTCGGTGGGCGTCATCTACCACGACATGCCCGACCGGGAGCGCCAGAAGGCCTACCGCTGCGACATCACCTACGGGCAGAACAACGAGTTCGGCTTCGACTACCTGCGCGACAACATGAAGGAGTCGATCGAGGCCTACGTCCAGCGCGAGCTGAACTACGCCATCGTGGACGAGGTGGACTCGATCCTCGTCGACGAGGCGCGCACGCCGCTCATCATCAGCGGGCCCGCGGAGCAGTCGGCGGACCTCTACCACCGCGTGAACCAGATCATCCCGTCCCTGAAGAAGGACGTGGACTACACGGTGGACGAGAAGGCCCACAGCTCGATGCTGACGGACACCGGCGTGGAGCGGGTCGAGAAGCTCCTCAACGTGAACAACCTCTACGACCCGTCCAACATCCAGTGGCTCCACCACGTCCAGCAGGCGCTCCAGGCCCACTCGCTCTACAAGCGCGACGTGAACTACCTGGTCGAGGAGGGCAAGGTCCTCATCATCGACGAGCACACCGGCCGCAAGATGCCCGGTCGGCGCTGGTCCGACGGTCTGCACCAGGCGATCGAGGCCAAGGAGAACGTGCCGATCGAGGAGGAGAACCAGACCCTCGCGACGATCACGTTCCAGAACTACTTCCGCATGTACAACAAGCTCGGCGGGATGACCGGGACGGCCGAGACCGAGGCGGAGGAGTTCTACAAGATCTACAAGCTCGAGGTGATGGTGATCCCGCCGAACAAGCCGCTCGGCCGGAAGGACTACGACGACGTGATCTACAAGACGGAGCTCGCGAAGTTCCGCTTCGTCATCGAAGAGATCGAGAACTGCCAGAAGAACGGGCAACCGGTGCTGGTCGGCACCACCTCGGTGGAGAAGTCCGAGGTGCTGTCGAAGATGCTCAAGAAGAAGAACATCAAGCACGACGTCCTCAACGCGAAGAACCACGCGCGCGAGGCCGAGATCGTGGCCCAGGCGGGGCGCAAGGGATCGGTGACCATCGCCACCAACATGGCCGGCCGCGGTACGGACATCTTGCTCGGCGGTAACCCCGAGTTCTTGGCCAAGCAGCAGGTCGACCCCGACGCCGAGCCCGAACGCTACGCGCAGGTGCTCAAGGCGATGCAGGAGCAATGCGCCAAGGAGCACGAGGAGGTGGTCAAGGCCGGCGGGCTGCACATCCTCGGCACCGAGCGGCACGAGGCGCGGCGCATCGACAACCAGCTCCGCGGACGCGCGGGTCGCCAGGGGGACCCCGGCTCGTCGCGCTTCTTCCTCTCGCTCGAGGACAACCTGCTGCGCATCTTCGGCGCCGACCGCATCACGGGCCTGATGGAGCGCCTGGGGATGAAGGAGGACGAGGCGATCGAGCACCGCTTCGTCAACCGCGCCATCGAGAACGCGCAGAAGAAGGTCGAGGGGCACAACTTCGACATCCGCAAGCACCTGCTCGAGTACGACGACGTGATGAACCTGCAGCGCAAGTCGATCTACGCCACGCGCAAGCAGGTGCTGGAGGGACGCTACCTGCCGGAGCTCACCGAGCAGGAGAAGAAGGAGGGCAAGACGGTCGAGGTGCCGACGAAGAGCGGCGACTGGACCATCGACAACCTGGCCGAGCGGCTTCAGCCGCAGGTGACGCAGATCGTGGAGCCCTTCTTCGCCGGCTTGCCGGGCGGGGAGACGGTGGATCCGTACCGCACCGACGCGACGGAGGGGCCGGGCCGGGGAGAGGTGCAGTACGAGGCCCTGACCCACGAGCTCTACCGCTACTTCGGCGCCGTGGTGGACCTGCGGGCGGAGGCGCGCAACGCGAAGGCCTGCATCGAGAAGACGTCCCGCGAGGTGGCGGCGTCGCTCATCCAGCAGCGCGAGCGGATCCTGGACCTGTCGGAGAACGCCATTGGGGACCTCGTCGGGCAGTTCTGCCCCGAGCAGGCGCACGGCGAGGACTGGGACCTGAAGGGGCTGGAGGCGGCTCTCGAGCAGACCTTCAACGGGAAGTTCGACCTGAAGGGCGTCGCCATGGAGCAGGAGCCCATCGCCGAGCGCTGCTGGGAGGCGGTGGAGAAGCTGGTCCAGACGCGCGAGGCCGAGCTCGGCCCGATGTACTTTCTCTTCTTCGCGCGGCACTTCTTGCTGGAGGAGATCGACGCCCAGTGGATCGACCATCTGAAGGCGATGGAGCACCTGCGGGAGGGGATCGGGCTCCGCGGCTACGGCCAGAAGGACCCGAAGCAGGAGTACAAGAAGGAGGGCTACAACATGTTCTCCGAGATGATGGGCCGCATTCAGGGCAACGTCATCTCGAAGCTCTTCCGGGTGCAGGTGGCCCGCGAGGAGGAGCAGCTCCCCGAGTACAAGCACAAGAAACGCCGCATGACGCTCGGTCGGGGGCAAACGGCGGAGGACGGCGAGGCAGAGGGGGAGCAGAAGGCCAAGACCGTCCGGCGAATGGTGCCGCGCATCGGCCGCAACGATCCATGCCCCTGCGGCAGCGGTAAGAAGTACAAGAAGTGCCACATGCTGCTGGAAGAGGGGCAGTCGCAGGCGGAGTAGGCGCCCGCCCGCCCAGGATCCCGGCGCCGAGGTCTAGCGCTCTCGCCGGATGATGTGAAACCCGAACTCCGTCTCCACCACCGCCGAGAGGCCGCCCACGCCGAGCGCGAAGGCGTACTGCTCGAACTTCGGCACCATCTCGCCGCGCGCGAAGGGGGGGAGCTCGCCCCCCTTGGCGGCCGTGGAGTCGTCCGAGTGGGTGCGCGCCAGCTTGGCGAAGTCGGCCCCCTCGGCGGCCGCCTCCTTGCGCACCTTCAAGGCCAGCTTCAGCGCGTCGGCCTTGCTGCGCGCCTCGCGCGGGTGCCCCTTGGAACCGTCGTAGCTGACGAGGATGTGGCGCGCGACGATCTTCTTGAGCGGCAGGCGCTTGATGACGTGGAAGCCGTACGGCGTCTCGACGACGGGCGAGACCTCCCCGACCTCGAGCTGCTTCACCGCCTCGAGGTAGGCCTCCATCCCCGGGGTCAGGCGCTTCGGGCCGAGCGGCGTGATCACGCCCCCGCGGAGGGAGCCCGACGGTGAATCCGAGTTGCGGGCCGCGAGCACGGCGAAGCTCGCGTCCGGCTTGAGAGCCAGCGCGCGAATCTTCTCCGCGAGGGCCTTGGCCTCGGCGCGCGTCTTCTTGTTCGTGACCGGGGCGAGCTTCGTCCCCTTGAACATGATGACGATGTGGGCCGTGGAGTACTCCTCGGGTTCCACCCGCTCGAGGACCACGAAGCCGGCCGGCCCATCGATCGGGTCGGAGACCTGACCGAGGTCGAGGCCGAGCGCCGCCCTGGCGACGGGCCCCCGGTCCCCCGGGTGAAAGGTCTCGACGAAGACACGCTCCTCGTCGGGAGCGTCGGAGAAACGCCTGGCGAGCGAGGCGAAGTCGCCCCCCTTCTGGCGCGCGGCCGCCACGAGGCGTCGCGCCCGGCGCTCGGCCTCCGCGCGACTGCGCGTCCCCTTCTCGGCACGCGGCGCGCCGGAGTGCGCGACGAGGAGCTGCCTGACGGCCACCTCGGTCGGGACCTTCGCCGGGACCTTGGGTCGCCGTGCCGGGTCCTCCTCGGCCTTGGGATCGAGGGGGATGTCATCGACGGCAGGGTCGGCTCCCTTCGGCGGCGGCGGATCCGCGGGGCGCGTGGGCTCGCCGCCTCGATCCGCTTCCTTGGGAGGGGTCTTGTCGGGACAGCCGACGAGGGCGAGGGGAAGGGCGAGCACGGCCAGCTTCCGCGAGAGCATGCGATGGCTCCTTCGTTCTCCGAGGAGAACACGATACCGGATGCGCTTTCGACGGGCCAGCCGAGCGGTTTTTTTGCCCCGCGCGATCAGCTGCCCTAGGGTCGGACCCATGATTCCACATCTAAGCGACGTTCTGGCCGACGCCCCCTTCGAGCTCCACGCGCAGGTCGCCGGCGTCGGCGTTCGCCTGCTCTGCAACACGCCGCGCCTCTTCGACGAGCTCTCGCGGCACTATCGGCCGGGACGTCTGCCGGCCGGCACCGTGCCGACCACCGTCGTCGCGCGACACGGCAAGCCTCTGCCGACGCTCCCGCGCGGCACCCCGGCGAAGCTCCTCCGCGGCACCTACGAGGAGACGGAAGCGCCTTTCGAGGGGCGCCTCTTTCGGGAGGTCGGCGCGAAGGTCACGGCGATGGCCCTGCCCGGCACGTGCCTCGTGGCCGGCGATCTCCACCGCGCGTCGAGCCGCATCTGCGACTTCGTGGATCTGATGGTGACCGAGCAGCTCGTCTCGCTCGGGTATCAGCTCTCGTCCGCCCAGGGAGTCTCGCGCGACGGCATCGGCATCGTGCTCGCCGGGCCCCGCGAGACCTTGCCCGACGTGGTCGCCGCCCGTCTGATGGAGGCCGGCTACGCGGCGCTCGGCGGCCACCCGCTGCTGCTGGGGCTGGGGCCCGAAGGGGCGAGGATGGTGGGCAGCACGGGGGACCTGCACCTCTCGGCCGCCGCCGTCCTCTCCAGCGCCCGCCTCTCGCGGCACTGCACGACGGAGCAACTCGGTCGCTACGCCCGCCTGCCCCGCGCGACGCTCGAGCGGCCGGTCGAGCGCGTGGGACTCAGCCCGGGCGACCCACGCGCCGTCGGTCTGCGCGTGGCCGAGCACGCGGTGCACCTCGTGATCCTCTTCCGCTGGCGCAGCGATCTCCGCAAGGAGATGAACCTGCGCCCCGCCACGCCGCGGGAGCGCGAGCTGATGCTCCAGCCCTTCGACGGGGTCCCCGAGAGCCTCGCCCCGACGACCATGGTGGCCGAGGGCCAGATGGACGTGACCGCCCTCTGCCAGTCGCTCCAGCTGGCCTTCAACGAGGTCCACGTCTCGCCGGCCACCGCGTCGTAGTCCCGCCGCCCGCGCCGGACCCTCAGTCGTCGTAGAGGCGCCGGAGCTCCACCCCCTCGCGAAGATCCTCCACCCGCTCGTACCGCGCGCCGAGGTCGAGCCGCAGATAGTACTTCCGCGCGCGCGCCACGCCGAAGCTGCTCGAGAGCTGGAGCTGCTCCTCGCCGATGCGCTGGTACCCGCCCTCGACGATGTCGTGGCCGAAAACCACCACCCGCTGGGCCGGCCCGACGCTGCTCAGCACGGCGAGGAAGCGACGCGCGACCGGCGACGGGCAGCTTCTACACCAGAGGAGGCGTCCGAGGGGCGAGACCTGGACCATGGTCGCGAAGTCGAGGTGCTCGTACCCGCGGTAGTCGACGCGCTCCAGCTCGGCGAAGTTCTGCAGGGCGACGTGCGGCGCACCGTGCGTGAAGCTGACGCCGCACGGACTCAGGGCCACGAGGGGGAAGGAGCGAAAGAGCCGGCGGTAGCGCGCGGCGCGGTCCGCTCCCACGAGCGTCTCGAAGTGCTGCGTCTCGTCCGGCCAGAACTTCGGCGTGTGCGGCCCCCCCACGTGGGAATGCTCGTGGTTGCCGAGCAGGCACTCCACGCGGCCGGGGAACGCGCGTCGCAGCTCGAGGAGTCCCTCGAGGAGCTCCGCCGACTGGTCGGGGTACGGGTCTCCGAGATTGGTCGGCCAGTCCTCCAGGTCCGCCGTCGGGCCGTGGATCAGGTCCCCGGTAAAGAGGAGCACGGGCAGCTCCCCCGCCGCCTCCGCCGCCAGGAAGAGCTCGCGCAGGCGCCAGAAGTCGCCGAGGTGCCCATGCAGGTCGGTGCACACGAGGAGCGTCCCCCGGGGCGGCAGGCGCAAAACGGTCCTCGCTCTCACGTCCGTCATGGCTGCGCCCGCGCAAAGGCCCGGGAGCCGAGCCAGAGAGGGAGCACCACCGCGCCAGCCGAGATAGCGAGCGCGGCGAGGCCCGCGACGAGGAGGGGCGTCGCGACGTCCGGCAGCCCGCGGTGAAGGAGGTACGCCGGGTACGCGGCGAGAGCCACGAAGGTCAGCGAGACGACGATCGAGATCGTCATGCAAACCAGGCCACCGAAGGAGGCCGCCACCTTCGCCGCGCTCTCCGCCTTGTAGTCGGGCAGGAGGGCTCCGACGCCGATGGAGAGGGCCGCGACGGTCAGCGCGGTGAGCGCGGCCACGATCGCCCCGAGGAGCATCATGGAGGGCGTCGCGCCGAGGATCGCGCTCGACGCGATCGAGAGCACCTCGGAGACGAAGAGCAGGGGCGGAAGCGTGGAGAGGAGCTTGGCGCGCAGGATCTGACCGGGCCAGAGCGGCGCGGCGCGCAGGAGCCAAAGCATGCGCCCCTCCTGCGAGACGAGAGGGAAGGCAAAACGCACGCTCACGGCGCTCGTGACGAAGGCCGCGAGCCCCATGCCGAGCAGGAAGAGGGCGTACCGTCCGACCAGCCCGGTCTCACCGATGCTGCGAAAGTAACGGAAGTTGTAGAGGTAGACGAAGACGAGCGCGAGGAGCAGCACGAGCTGCGACCACTGCGACGCGTCTCGCAGCAGAAGCTTCAGATCTTTGATCAGGAACTCCCGAGGGGCCCCCCGGGGGACGATCAGGCCGGCGGCGCGCAGCCAGTCGGCCTCGGCGCCTCGACGTCCGGGTGCGCGGAGAGCGCCGTCCGGCGCGACGGGTCTTCTCCGCAGCCAGCCCCAGAGCCGGGAGACGCGGGCCACCGTGCGGCCTTCGTGGCTGCGCGAGTAGGCGAGCCGATGCCACCGACGGAAGACGAGCGACGCTACGGTGGTGGAGGCGCCAGCGGCCGTGACGAGGGCGGCGAACATCAGCGCCGGGCTCCCCTGCCCCGCCGCATCGCGAAAAGTGGACGCCACGGCCTGGGCCGCCCAGTGCGACGGCAGGAGCGGCGGAGACGGCGACGAGAGCGAGGCGAGGAAGGTCACCATGGAGGCGAACCCTTCGGGGTTGAGAAAGCGCTCGGGCTCGACCAGCCGCGCGAGCACGTAGAGGACGACGAAGGCCAGAAAGAGAACCCCGACCAGGATGCCGCGCACGCGCGACGCGGGCAACGCGGCCACGAGGAGGAGGCTGAGCGTCGTGCCCAGGGCCGCCGGCACGAGCAGCAGCGGGGGCAAGACGGCCCCCACGGCGATGAAGGTGGAGCCGGTCCCCGCCACGCGCGCGAAGGCGAAGAGCACCGGGACGCCGAAGGCGAGCACCATCCAGGAGGAGTGCCAGAGCTGTTCGGCGAAGCGCGCGGCAAAGAGCACGCGCGGGGGAATCGGCGCGGCGACGAGCAGCTCGAGGTCGGTGGAGAGGAAGAAGCTCGAGAGGGCGGTCACCACGTTGCTCAGCAGGAGCACGCTCGAGAGGACGAGGAGGACGAGGTCGAGGAGGCGGCGGCAGAGGAGCGGCCCCACGACCTCGACGCCGAGGCAGAGGCGGAGAAACCAGACGGCCACCTGGTGGATCCCGACGGCCACGAGCACTCCGACCAGGAAAAAGGCGAGTCGCGTGAGGCGGTGCGAGAGCGGGGCCCGTCCGTGGGGCACGACCTTGGGCCAGAGGAGGCCCAAGGGGCTCGGCCACTCGCGGGCGCGTTCGGGCGGGCTCATCGGTCTTTGTCGCCGCGGGGCGCTTCGCTCGCCACCGGCGCGTCGGTCGCCGACGGCGAGTCGCTCGAGCGCTGCCCCGGCTCGGTCAGCTGGAGGAAGAGGGCCTCCAGGCGCACGCCATCGGCGCGGTGGGCCTGGCGCACCTCGTCCAGGGTCCCCGAGGCCACGATGCGGCCGCGGTCGATGATCGCCAGCGCGTCGCAGGTCTGCTCCACCATCTCCAGGGTATGGGTGGACACGAGCACGGCCAGCTCGTGCTCGTCCGCGAGCTCGCGAAGCACCTGTTTCAGCCGCGCCGCGCCGCGGGGGTCGAGCCCCACCATCGGCTCGTCGAGGACCAGGAGGTCCGGGGAGTGCAGCAGCGCGCTGCAGAGGAGCAGGCGCTGGCGCATGCCGTGCGAGTAGGCCTCGATCGGCTCGCCGGCCCAGCTCGCGAGCTCGAAGCGTTCGAGCCACCGCGCGGCCTCGGTGCGAATGGCCTTCGCCCCCATCCCGAAGAGCCCGCCCACGAAGCGCAGGAACTCCGCCCCCGTCAGTTTTTCGTAAAGGAACGGGCGGTCGCCGATGAAGCCGATGCGCAGCTTGGCCTCGAGCGGCGCGGCCAGCGCGTCGATCCCGCAGACCCGGATGCTGCCGCTGGTCGGCGAGAGCAGCCCCGTGATGAGCCGCAGGGTGGTGGTCTTGCCGGCCCCGTTCGGCCCCACGACGCCGAAGACCTGCCCCTGCGCCACGGTCAGGTCCACGCCCGCGAGCGCCTCGAACGCGCCGTAGGTCTTGCGCAGGGCGCGAAGCTCGAGCACGGGGGTGAACTCCGATGGCGCCATCACCGGACCTCCTCGGCCTCGACCAGCTCGTCGCCGGGCCCCTCGGCGCGCAGCAGCCGCCCTCTCGCATCGAGCCAGAGACGGACGCTCCGCCCCTCGGCCTCCTCGCGCACCGGCCAGACGTCCACCTCGCCGGCCGCGAAGCGACGCCGCTGCCGCAGACCGAGCTCGAGGCGCACGTTCCGTCGAGCGAGCGAGAGCGGGTCGAAGAGCGCGAGCTCCACCTGCCGCCCGAGCACCCCGCGCACGAGCAGCGGGCGGACCGCGACGGCGAGCACCGGCCCTCGCCCCACCTCGACGAGCTCGCTCACCCGGCGCCGCCCCACCCGCCCCTCGAGCTGGCAGTGTCCCGTCTCTAGCTCGCAGGTTCCCTTCAGGGTGAAGCGACCTCCGGCCAGCAGGGGGGGCAGCCGCCCGACCGGACCGAATGCCCGCAGGAAGCGCGGGCCGTCCAGGTCGAGCCGTATTGAGGCGACAGAGAGATCCGAGCGCAGCCGCAGCCGCACCTCGCCGATCGCGCCCTGCTCGTCGGCCACGCGGTGGGCGAGCAACCACTCCTTGCCCACGCGATGCGTCTCCTCGACGAGGCGGGCGACGGGCCGGCCACCTCGACGAAGGACGAAGCGCTGCGTGCCCCCCGGCAGCTCGAGGGCGAGCCCCCCACCGAGAGCCCCGGTCGCGCGGAGCTCGCGCACCACGAAGAGGAAGACCACGCCGAAGCCGAGGAGCCAGGCCGCGTCCAGCCAGCGTCGCGCCGGGAGGGTGGGGTCCATGAAGGATGGGCGACGCACTGGAGCCTCTCGAAGGTGGAAGTGTGGACATCCTACCGCGACCGTGTCATCAAACGCCAAGAGGCCGACGCGACTCGGCCGACCTCCATGTCCGACGATCCCCCACCCATCCGAGACGGCCTGGTGCTCCGCATCTGCTCGGGGCAGAGCTGCGGCGGCTACGCCGGACGCCTCGAAGCCGCGGCCCGGGAGCACATTCGAGCCCAGGGCCTCGAGGCGGAGGTGGCGCTCGCGAGCCACAGCTGCTTCGGTCGCTGCTTCAGAGGGCCGAACCTGGCGGTGGAAAGGTGGCGCGACGGCCGCCGGAACGACCAGGCGATGCTGGCGCTGATGCTCGAACGCAAGCACCCCGACCTGCGGATGGAGAGCGGTGTGCGCCCCGAGGACGTGCCGAAGCTCATCGACTGGCACCTCGCCGCGTGGCGACGCCACCTCGCGAAGCGCTAGAGAACACCGACCGGGTCGCGCGCCCCCGGCGGCCCGCGCGGCGTGCCCGGCCGCTGCGCGCCGGCGGCTGGCCAGCCACGGCGGGGGCGTGATAGAAGGCGTCCGTGATCGCAGCGAGCGGAGAGGCATGACGGAAACCAACGACTGGGCCTTGATCCTCGGCGCCTCGAGCGGCTTCGGCGAGGCCACCTCCCTCAGGCTGGCCGAGGAAGGCTTCAACATCTTCGGGGTGCACCTGGACCGGAGGTCGGCCGAGGCGCAGGTGGCCGGCATCGTGGCACGCATCGAGGCGGCCGGGCGCCAGGCGCAGTTCTTCAACGTCAACGCCGCCGACCCCGAGAAACGCGCGAGCGTCCTCGACGCGATCGGCGCGCGCATCGGAGAGACGGACCAGGTGCGGGTGCTCATGCACAGCCTGGCCTTCGGCACGCTCAAGCCCTTCGTCGCCGACGGCCCGAAGGAGCGCATCGATCAGCTCTCGATGGACATGACCTTGAACGTGATGGCCCACAGTCTGGTCTACTGGTCGCAGGAGCTGGTCGCGCGGAAGCTGATGCGCGCCGGGGGCCGGATCTTCGCCATGACCAGCGCGGGCTCGCGCGTGATCTGGAAGTCCTACGGCGCGGTCAGCGCGGCCAAGTGCGCGCTCGAGAGCCACTGCCGGCAGCTCGCGGTGGAGCTTGGCCCGCTCGGGATCGGCGTGAACGCCCTCCTCGCGGGCGTCACGGACACCCCCGCGCTACGCAAGATCCCCGGCAACGAGCAGATGATCCAGCAGGCCCTCGCGCGACACCCCCGCGGTCGCCTCACCCGGCCCGAGGACGTGGCCGGAGCGATCGCCGCGCTCAGCCGCCCCGAGGCGGGATGGATCACGGGAAACACCATCTTCGTGGACGGCGCCGAGACGATCACCGGGTAGTCGCTATCGAGCGACGGCCCAGACAAGGGGACCTGCCATGCACTCCGTACTTCGCCAGGGCGCCCTCGCGCAGGCCCGCTTGGTACGCGCGGGGGAGCTCTCCTCGGCCGAGCTCGTCGAGGCGCACATCGAGCAGATCCAGCGCGTGAACCCCGTGCTGAACGCGCTCGTGGTCCAGCGGTTCGACGCGGCCCGCAGCGAGGCGCGCGCGGCCGACGCCGCTCGCCAGCGGGGCGAGCTTCTCGGCCCCCTCCACGGCGTCCCCTGCACGGTGAAGGAGACCTTCGCGCTGGCGGGCTGCCCGAACACCGCCGGGTCCGTCTACCGGCGCGACGTGCGGCCGACCGCCGACGCCACCACGGTGACGCGCACGCGAACGGCGGGCGCGATCCCTCTCGGCGTCTCCAACGTGCCGGAGATGGCGATGTGGATCGAGTCCTATAACCGGGTCTACGGGCGAACGACCAACCCGTACGATCAGGGCCGGACCTGCGGAGGCAGCAGCGGCGGCGAGGCCGCGTTGATCGGCGCCGCCGCCTCCCCCTTCGGCATCGGCACCGACATCGGCGGATCCATCCGGCTGCCCGCCTTCTTCTGCGGCATCTTCGGCCACAAACCCACGGCGCGCCTCGTGCCGCTGGCCGGGCACTACCCGCCCTGCTTCGGGGCGATCAACGCCTACTGCGTGGCGGGACCCCTGAGCCGTACGGCCAAGGACCTGATGCCCCTTCTCCGCGTCGTAGCGGGGCCCGACGGCTCGCCGGAGGTGGCGTCCTTGCCGCTCGGGGAGCCCGACGAGGTCACGTTTCGCGGCCGCCGCGTCTGGCTGTGCGACCAGCTCGGGGGGCTACCGAGCCGGCCCACCACCGCATTGCGCGAGGCCGTCACGCGCGCCGGTCGCGCGCTGGAGGAGCGCGGCGCCATCGTGGAGCCCTTCGGCTCGCGTCGCCTCGCCCGGGCGCTCCAGATCTACTCGGGGATGCTCGCGGCCGTGGAGGGACCCACCTTCCACGAGCTGATCGGGGACGGAGCGCCGCCCCCGCTCGGACGCGAGCTCGTGCGCTGGGCGCTCCGTCGCAGCCGCCACACGCTCCCCGCGTTGCTCATGGCCCTGACCGAGAAGGCCGCCAAGGCGTCCGACAAGCAGCTCGCCGCGCATCAGGCCGAGGGGCGCGCGCTCCGCGCCGAGCTGGACGCCCTCTTCTCCGACGGGTCCGTGCTCCTCCTGCCCACGTACCCGCGCCCCGCGCCGCGGCACAACGTCCCGCTCGCCTTCCCGATGGATTGGCTCTACACCGCGATCTTCAACGTGATGGAGCTTCCCGCCACGGCCGTGCCCACCGGGCTCTCCCCCCGCGGCATCCCGCTCGGAGTGCAGGTCGTGGGCGGGCACGGCCAGGACCACGTCACGATCGCCACCGCGCTCGCGCTCGAGGAGTCCCTCGGGGGCTGGCAACCGCCCCTCGGGCTCGTCTCCTGAGCACGCCGCAGAGGATCCGCCATGACACGCTTTGAGCTCCCACCGCCCCCCGGCCGCCACATTCAAGCCGGCGGCCTGCACCTCCACTACGTCGAGGACGGGCGCCCCGACGGCCCGCCGCTCCTCCTGTTGCACGGGCTCCTAGCCTCTACCTACGTCTGGCAGAAGGTGCGGCCCGCGCTCGGCCGGCACTTCCGGCTGATCATGCCGGACCTGCCCGGTCACGGGTATTCCGAGAAGCCGGACGGCTTCTCGATGCACCTGCTCGACCAGGCGCAGGTCGTCGCCGATTTCCTCACGGCGCTCGGCATCCCGAGAGCCCGCGTCGTCGGCCAATCGATGGGCGGAGGGATCTCGATGCTCCTGGCGGCCCGCTTTCCGGAGCGCGTGGAGCAGCTGGTGCTCGTGGACTCCGTCTGCTTCCCCTTCGACCTGCCGCTCAAGGGGCGACTCGCCGTGGTGCCGGGCCTCGGCTATTTCCTCCTGCGCTACCTGTACCGCCGCCCGATCCTCGCCGACTTCATGCGCAAGGACGTCTACTTCGATCCGCGCTCGGCCTCCGACGAGGAGATCGACGTGATGTACGCGCACATGAACACCCCCGTCGCGCGACGCGCGATGCACCGTGGGATCCTCGCCTGTCACCAGCCGGCCTGGCTGGCCCCCGAGATCGCGCAGGTGAAGGCCCCGACGCTCATCCTCTGGGGCGAGAAGGACGCGCTCTTCCCCCCGGTGCTGGGCGAACAGCTCCAGCGGACCATCGCCGGCTCGCGCCTCGTGGTCTTTCCGAGCTGCGGGCACGCCATGATGTTCGAAATGCCCGATCGCTTCTGTCAGGAGGCCCTGGGCTTCTTCGGGGTCGCGGAGTAGCGCCGGTCAGCCGCGGGCCGCCACGGCCTCGGGGAAGAGCTCGGTCACGTCCCCCTCGAGCCGCAAGGTGAGCTGCGCCAGGCCGTCGTGGTCGGTGGGCCCGCGGTTCACCACCACGTACGGCACCCCCCGCTCCGCCGCCACGAGCGGCACCGAGGCCGCCGGGTAGACGGACAGGGTCGAACCGAGCGCCACCACGAGGTCCGCCCGCTCCGCCGCGAGCATCGCGCGCTCGAGCGTCTCCGGACGCAGCCGCTGGCCGAACATGATCGTCGCCGGCTTGAGCACCCCACCGCAGGCGCAACGCGGGACGCGCCGCTCCCGGGCGAAGGCCTCGAAGTGCGGCGCCGGGTCGCTGCGGCCGCCGCACGCCAGGCACTCCACCTCCAGATTCGTGCCGTGCAGCTCCACGAGCCTCTCCGGACTCGTCCCGGCGCGCGCGTGGAGTCCGTCGATGTTCTGCGTCACCACCGCCTCGAGCGCTCCGGCTCGCTCGAGCTCCACGATCGCCCGGTGCGCGGCGTTCGGCTGCGCGTCACGAAAGTCCCGCCAGCCCTCCAGCTTGTACTCCCAGTACTCGAGGCGGGCCGCCTCGCGGGCCACGAAGTCGTCGTAGTAGACCGGCTGTCGCGTCTGCCAGACCCCCTGCGGGCCGCGGTAGTCGGGGATCCCGCTCCCGGTGGAGAGGCCCGCGCCCGTGAAGACCAGCACGCGCTGCGCCCGGCGCAGGAGTTCCGCCAGGCGCTCGAGCGAAGCGGTGGTGGTCATCCGGACACGTCTCCTGCGGCCCGCGGGCACGGCGCAGACTCGCCCGCCAGGATCAGGTCGTGGGCACGGCCCGGCGGTCGGGGCGGAAGCGCACGTGCAGGTGGTCCCGATGGCCGCGCTCGTGGTTCAGCACGCTGAAGTAACGGCCCCCGCGGCGCCGCCGCTTCGGGTACTCGAAGATCTTCGAGAGCTCCTCGGCGCTCGCCCCGTGCGCCCGCGCGTAGCCGAAGAGCGCGCGCTGTAGTCCGTAGTCGAGGAAGATCATCTCCACCGCCCCAGTGCGCACGAGCGCTCGCACGAGAAACCAGGTGCGCTCGAGATGCAGCGTCTTGGCCGTCGCCGCCCCGCGCCGGGAGGCGGTGGGGCGCCGGAGCGGGAGCCAGATGTCCACGTCTCGGCCCGTCCGATGCGAGCGGTGCGGCCGGAGGCGACCCCCGCCCCGCTTGCTGAGGTCGTGCACGTAGAGCGGCGGAGCCTGGGGAAACCGCGCGTGATGCGCGGCGAAGGCCCGACGGAGGGCGCTGACCGTGGTCCGCGTCCCGAAGGCCCGCTCCGGCTTGTGCACGAGGTAGCCCGGACCGCTCGTCAGCGGGTACCGCACCCGTCCCGGGGGGTAGAGTCGGCCCGGCACCCGGATCCGCGCGCCAGGACGGAGCGTGTCCAGCTCGGGGTTCAGCCGACGCAGCGCCGCAGGCTTCATCCGGTGCCGTCGCGCGAGGCTGCCCCAGGTCTCGCCCGCGCGCACCCGGTGCAGCTCGGGAGGCGGCGTCTCGTCGTCCTCGTCGGCCCCGGAGGCTTCGTCCGCCGCCGGGGGGTCCGCCGGCCTCGCGTCCTGCCCGCCCGACGCGGGCTCGGCCGCGTCTTCGTCCGCCTCCCCCTCGTCGTCGTCGAGAGCGGCGGAGGCCTCCACGGGTCCGCGCGCCTGCGCCCCCTCCGGCACCTCGCCCAGGAGGACGAGGAAACCCAGGAGGGCGGCCGGCAGCGCGCGGGAAGCTCTCACGACATCCGCTCCAAGCTGCGGCGCATGACGTATTCCGACTTACGCAATACGGATTGGACAATCGTCGCAGGAGATCCCTGCGGCCCGCGCTTTCCCCGAGCTGCGCCGCCGAGGCCCTTCGTGCAGCTTCGATTGGAATGCGGTCTGCGCATCGCCCAAGGGCCTCCGCCGGGGGATTTAGAAGATGACCCGACTGTAATGGATCCTGCGGGGAGGAGGTAGCCCCTTTTTTATAAGCGACAGTAAATATGAAGTTCTAATTACACACGTCAATGGCAAAGAACGCGGTCCACCCCGATCAGTCGGTGTCCTCGAGCAGACTCCGCAGGTCAGGCGGCACCCCGGCCTGGACGGCCTGCAAGGCTTTGCGACTCGCAGCGTGGTCGGGCACCAGGCCGAGCGCCGCTCGCAGATCGGCTACCGCCCCGGACCGGTCGCCGAGGGCCAGCTTGGCGCGAGCCCGCCGGTAGAACCCGAACGCGGTCGCGCGCGTCGCGAGGAGCGCGTCCAGCTCTACCACCGCCGTTTTCACGTCGGCCAGCACCGCCCCGCGCTGCCCCTCGGCCTCGGCGATGGCCGCCCGCCGCAGAAGCCAGTCGGCCCGCACGGGCACGCTCTTCAGCACCTCCTCCACGAGCGCGCGGGCCCGCCCGAAGCCACCACGCGCGACCTCCACCCGCACGAGCGCCAGGCGCAAGACCACCGCGCCGCCCAGCCGACGCAGCCCCTCCGCGTAGCCCGCTGCAGCCGCCGCGAGCTCGCCCTGCGCCTCCTGAAGTCTCCCGCGCTCGACGTAGAGCTCGGGCTGTGGCGCGAGCGGGATGGCGCGATCGTAGTCGGCAACGGCCTCTTTGCGGCGCCCCGCCGTCGCGTGCAGACGGGCCCGGAGCGCGAAGGCCCTCCCCGTGCCGAGCCCTCGCTGGAAAAAGCGCGCCAGGGCCTGTTCCGCCTCGCGCGTCCGGCCCATCCCCGCGTAGCACTCCGCGGTGGCCAGATCCACCTCCCGATCCTTCGGGGCGAGGCGCCGCGCCCGCGCCAGGTCCTCTAGCGCGTGGGCATGCTCGCCCATCCGTCCATAGAGGAACGCGCGGTCCAGGCGCAACCGGACGTCTCGCGGCCGCCGCAAAATGGCCTGGTTCAGCGCCCGGAGCTGCGCGGGAAGGGCCCGGTGCGCGAACGCCTCGAGGGGGGAAAGGGCGATGACGAGCGCGAGCGCATGGAAGGGGACGGAGCGAAGGAAGCGCCGCATTACCGCCTCACTTCACCTGCCACTTGCGTCGCTTCAGAATGAAGGGGATGTGGACCTGGTCGGCCTTGTAGTCGTCGCACAGGGCGTACATCACCACGTTGACCCCCCAGCGGAAGGCGAGCTCCCGCTGGCGCTCGCCGCCGGGGTAGACGCCGTGCTCCCACTGGCCGAAGTTGTCCCGGGCCCACGCGCCTCCGAGGTCGTTCATCGAGTAGATGACCACGAGGCGGCCATCCCGCTCCACCGCCTCGAGCGCGGGCGCGGTCATGACGCGTCCCACCGCGCGCTCGAGGAGGTAGAAGGAGCGGTGCAGGGTGTGCTGCGGCTTCACTGCCTGCAGCCCGCGGTCGGGAAAGAGCGCGGCCACGAGCTGGCGGGCGCTGCGGTCGAAGGGCCCGCCGGGATGCGGATCCGCGGCATCCACGAGGAGCGTCCCACCATAGATGAGGAAGCGCTGCAGCCGCGCCACGTCGGCCTCGGGAAAGGGCTCGAAGGCCGCATCGCCACTCAGATAGAGGAGCGGATGGGCGAAGAGCGCGCGGTCGGACACGCGCACCTGGGCCACTTCCGGCGCCACGTCGATGCTGGTCCGCTTCTCCACCTCCCAGGCCAGGCGCGCCAGCGCCGTCGGTCGGGGCGTGGCGTTGCCACCCGCGTAGCGGAGCTGCGCGAGCTGCACCCTGGCCTTGGCGCCGAGGCCGAAGGCTCTGCCGCCCCACAGCGCGATGGGCAAGGCGGCTCCGAGCTTCAGCACGGCGCGCCGACCGAGCGGTGACGAGTTACCTGGCTTCGGCCTCGGCGACCCGCTCATCGCGCCTCCTCGCTCGCGTCCTCGGCGGGCGACGGCTCGGGCAGCAAGCGCCTGCCGACCAAGTGCCGGCGGGCCTCGGGGTAGGCGGCGAAGACCACTTGCCCGCGGTAGCGCGCCTCTCCGTCGACGGCGTCGGTCACCCGGTGGATCAGCGTGGCCGCGACCCGGCGCGGGTACTGGCGGCTCACCTCCCGGTAGATCTCGGGGTCCGATTCTCCGGTGTCGCCGATGAGGAGCACCCGGTAGCCGGGGAGAAGCTCGAGCACCTCTGCGATGCGGCGGAGCTTGTACGCGCGCTGGTCGCGGAGGGCATCCGAGCCGGGGCTCGTGCCGAGGTTCTTCAGCAAGAGCGGCGCGGAAGGGAAGCGCTTCAGCCGGAAGAACTCCCGCAGCTTGCTGTAGAGGTTCACGGGGCTGCCCGACACGAACACGATCGGGTAGGCCTGCCGGGCGAGCGCCCGATAGAGGGCCGGCGCGCCGGGATAGGTCTCGAGCTCCTGCGCGCTCCGCGTGAGCACCTTCCAGACCATGCGGGTCTTCCTGGTCACCCCCGTCTTGAGCACCGTGTCGTCCACGTCGCTCACCACCGCGAGCCCCGGGGAGGCGGGCCAGATAGAGAGGCGCCCCACCTCCACGCGATAGGGGCGCCCGTCGTGAAGCACGGCGGATACGGGGTGATGTCCGACGGGAAGCGGGCCCGACAGGTCGAGCCGCAGAAGGCCCTCGTGGTCGGCCTTGAGCCGGTAGACCTTGCCGGCCACCTTCAGCTCTACCTCGGCGCCGGGGATCTCGTCTGATTCGAGAGCCTGCACGTTGCGCTTCAGCTTGCGATAGAAGCTCTCACCGGGTCGCGAGGCGTCGAGCCCCTTGTCCTTGAGGACCCGGCCCCAGAGACGCGCACGGCTCGTCGTGCCGAAGCCCCCGTAGACGACCACCACCAGGCCCTTCTTCTTCGCGGAGGCACCGTTTGGCATGGACGTTCCGAGGAGCACGAGAAGCGCGCACCACGCCGACCGGCGATTGACACGCGCCCTTGGCCCGATATGCTGGCCGTACCGATCCGAGGAGGAACCCATGGGCCGCTCGCTCTCGCCGAGGCTGCTTCTACTCACGGGGCTTCTGGCCTCAAGCCCTGCCGCCTACGCCGGCGACGAGCCTTCGAAGGCTACCCCACCCGAAGGGGCCGCACCAGCGCGCAAGGGACTCAGCCACAAGTACCAGGTGGGTCTCGGCGTGCGCGTCGGCTCCGGCTACCGGATCGTGGCCCCTTACCACGAGGAGTTCTGCGGCGACAAGGACGACAAGGGGACCCCGAAAAGCGTCTGCGGCGGGATGTATCCCTTCTGGATCGAGTTCTCGCCCAGCTTCGGGATCACCTCCTCGTGGGAGGTGTTCGTGGACTTCCGGCTCCCGCTCGCCACGCCGCGCTTCTCGGACGCGCGCGGCTTCTTCCTCTCCCCGGGGCTGAAGTACTACACCGACCCGGACGGTCTCTTTAAGATGTTCCTCACCTTCCAGCCGGTCTTCGAGTTCCAGGGTCAGGCCACGGCGGGCCTCGCCAACTTCGACTTCGGCGTGCGGAGCGTGCTCGGCGTGAACTTCGACGTGCTGCGCTACCTGGGCCTCTACGCGCAGGCCGGCGTGATCCTCGGCTTCACCCGCTGGCTCACCTTCACCGCCGACTTCGGCGGCGGCATCCAGGTGCGGTACTGAGCACGGCCGCAGGACACCGAGGGGTCCGGTGCTCCTACCCGCGCAGGAGCGCCTCTTGCGCTGCCTCGAGAAAGGCCAGGAAGTCCCCGAGCCGCTGGTCCGCGCGCCCCGCGACACGGTGCAGCCGGCCCAGGTCCTGTTCCAGCCGTACCGGATCGAGGGGCGTGCTGTACGCGTGACGGAAGAAGTGGCGAAAGGCGAGTAGCGCGAGAAGCTCGTTCTCCAGCTCCGCGTCGAGGATCGGCGGTCGCACCCCGGGCACCTGGACGAAGGCCTGTGATAGCAGCTCCTGGTGCCACCGCTCGCCGCGCGGGAGATCCCCGTCGAGTTGCCGGGCCACCCGCTCGATAGCCGCCTCGAGGGCCGTGTACCAGCCGTGGAGCGACACGGCCGCCAGCGCGAGCTGCGCGACGTCCCGGGCCGCCTCGTCCCATCGTCCCAGCACCGCCTGCGCCTCGGCCGCGCGAGTCCGCATCGCGTGCCGGTCGGTCTCGAGCTCTCGTCGCAAGCGCGCAAGGGAGGCCAGAGAAGCGGTCGTCGCCGACGGCGAGTCAGGCATGGAGGGCCCGTCCTTCCCGAAGGACGCGATCGCGGAAGTCGGCCGGCAGCTCTTCGAAGCGCAGGAGGTCCACCTCGCGACCCAGCGCCCGCTCGAGCTGCAACCGCACCTCGGCCAGCGCCTCCGGGGAAAGTCCGTCCACGACCACGTCCACGTCGGATCGCACCCCGAAAGCGCCCCAGGCCACGGAACCGATGAGCCAGGCTCGAGCGACCCGACCTCCGCAAATCAACCTGCCGAGCTCAGCGCGCGCGCCTTCGAGGACGCGCGCTCGTGCTGCCGCATCGAGACGGAGCCGCTCCGCGTGGCGGGCGAGAAGGGTTCTTGCCAGCTCTCGAGGCGTCGTACCCATGAACGAGATCGAGCATATCACGCGCGGCGAGGGGCTTCGACACCCACGCTCGAGGACCCGCTACGGCGACCTCGGTCGCCCTCGCGCGCCCCGCGCGAGGCGCCTCGTCAATCCTTGAGACAGCGCACGCTGTGCCCGTATCTCAATCCGGTGTAGGCACGGGTGGCCTCGGCGGTGAGGTACGTCAGCATGAGGTACTGCGCGTCTGCGCCAGTGCCCAACGTCGACGACCACCAGAAACCGTAGAGGCCCATCGTCCCGAAACGTATCAGGTCACGAACGCCACCGGGAAGGGCCGTAAAGCCACTGCTGTTGCTGGCTCCGGCGTTGGGGGTGGTCCAGAGGCCCGTACCGGCTACCTTCATCTTCCCGCCGGCGACCGCCGAGCCCCCCAAGTGATCCGTGAGCACCGTCCACTCGGCACCGGTCGGCACGTGCCAGCCCGTCGGGCATATGCCTCTCGCATCGGTAGCAGCATATCCCGTGTATAGCCGGCCGTAGATGGCGACATTGCTATCCTTGCCGTCGTAAGCCCATTGGTACTTGGGGGCGGCTTCGGCCGATAGATCCGCCGTGGTGGTGCCTATCGCGTCGCCGTTACGGTACCTCGTGACCTTGAGGTTCTCTCTCAGCCATGTCTGCGTGCCGATAGTGACCGTGCCGTAGACATTGCCGTCGATGTCGATGGGTGCGTTCGAGGTCGTGACCGTCGCGGAGGTGGACTTCTGCGCGACCGGCGGGCCGCCGACCTGCTCGCGCACGACCACCTGGAGGCCCACGCTGCTGCACCCTGCGTTCGCGGTGATGGTGACGGTGACGGTCCCTTGCGCCGAGGTGGTGGCGCTAGCGGGGGTCACCGTCCCGCAGCTCGCCGTGAGCTCGACGACCACCCCCGCGGCGGGCACGTAGCCCCCCTGTCCGTCCGGACGGGTCACCGTGATCGTCACCTGCGTGGGCGTATTGACCGGGACCTGCGGGGGCATCGGCACGTTCACCTGGTAGCCCGCGGGCGGCGTGGCCTGCCCGACCTCCAGGGCGAAGAGGTCGAAGGGCAAGAGCTTCGTCACCAGGAGGGCGTAGAGCTCGTCGGCGCCCCCGGCGCGCGTGGCTTTGAAGGAGAGCGAGAAATCGACCTGGCCTGAGGTAGCAGGGACGCGCGCGAGCGTCTCGGGCTCGCTGAGACCGGCCACGCGGCGCACGAGCACCACCTCGTGCACGTTGTAGGGGCCAAGCCCGGGGAGGAAGTCGACCTTCGACGGGTCGAGCTTCACGGTGACCTTGACCGGGTCGTTGACCGCAAAGTTCGGGACATCGGCGGTGGCGGTGCCGACGGGAGAGCGTCCGAGCTCGAGCGAGTGCTTGAGCTCGAGGACGTCCAGGCGTTCGACGCCGAGGAGCTCGAGCGCGCCGCCGAGGTCGGAGCCGACGCCGGCTCGGAGCTCCAAGGAGAGGCCGTAGGACGAGGCGTAGTCGGCGGCTTCGATCTGCGTGCGCCAGAGGGCGAAGCTCCCCTCGAGCTTGGGGCCGGCCTGAGCCTCGAACGCCGTGAAGCGCAGGGACTTCAGGAACGGATTGCCGATCGCGAGCTCGGCCTTGCCGAAGACCGAGAAGCGGGGCTCGAAGCGCAGGTCGGTCCCGAAGTTCGGCATGCTGAAGACGGGCTTGGCCTCGGCGGTGCCGGTGATCGATTGGACGAACCGACAGGGGCCTCCCCGTGGGCAAGCGATGCCGTCCTCAGACTGCACCGACACCGACGCCTTGGCGCCGATGCTGGCCGAGGCCACGGTGAGCTTGCCGCCGAGCTCGAAGCCGACCTTCAGGGGAATCAGGCCCCCCACGAGGAGCGACGCGGGTCCTCCGATGGGAATGCGGATCGCTCCGAGCTCGAGCTCACAGGGGAGCGCCCCCTCGAAGGCCACGCTCACCGTCGCGCTCCCGTCGTAGCTCGCGCCGAGACCGCCGCGGAGCACGAGACGCTCGAGCCCGTGCGCGTCCGTGTAGACCAGGTCCAGGCTGAAGGTCTGTGTGAAGGACAGGGCGGGGGGAATCGTGAGCAGGATCGGCAGGCGGTTCAGGCCCGTGAGGGCCGGCTCGCAGGTGAAGGGCCCCAGCTTGACCTCGTTGCTCGCCGAGGCGCGTCGCACGCCGTCGCCCTCGCTGGCCTTGGCAGGGGCGGCCTTGGGCGTGAAGGTGAGGGTGGTGCCGGTCTGCTTCACGTCGTAGAGCCCGAGAAGCTCCGGATTGATCAGCAGCTCGGCGCGCGTGAGGTCGAAGGTCTCCGAGATGTCGAGGTGCGGGAAGAGCTCGCGCGGCGGGACGAGCTTGAGGGTCACCGTCGTGCGGTCCCCCTCGGGGCTCGCGCTGACAACCTTGCCGGCCACGGGCTTGGACTCGGAGTTCACCACGAGGCCGCCGACGGTCGGCGCGGGGACGCCCGCGAGCGTGACGCGGTAGGTGTTCCGGACGCTCGGCGCGGCTGCAGGATCGACGGCCACTGGGTCCCCCACGATCTGCGCATCGGTGAGGAGGAGCGTGCCCGGCGGAACCTCGGTGACGAGGGCGAGCAGGGGCGGCGACGCGACGCCCTGGGCCTCGGCCACGATCTGCGTCGAGCCGTTCGCCACCTTGGCCGTCACGAGGCCGTCAGCATCGACGGCGATGCGCTCCCCGCGCGTCGAGCGCCAGGCGACCGGCGCGCTCACGGCGTTGCCCGCGGCGTCGAGCACCTGGGCAACCAAGCGGGCGGTGCCGCCGACCTTCGTCAGCAGGACGGCGTCGGGCACGATGCGCACCCGACTCGCGGCTCCGGGTGGTGGCGTCTGCTCGCCTCCGCCGCAGCTCGCGCACAGCAGCAACGCCACCAGCATGCCCCTTCCGCATCCACCCCTCGTTCCCATGGTCTCCCCCTCCTCGCGCTACAGAAACCCGTAGCGCCTTCTCACGAACCACTCGAGCGCGAGCAGAAACAGCGTCCCGGCGAGCCACCAGGGCCGGCTCCAGAGCTCGAGGTCCTTACGCCAGTTGACGTGCAGCACGCGGGGCTCGAGAAAGGGGAGGTCCGGCAACCGATCGGCCTGCTCGAGAAAGCGACCGCCCGTGGCCGCGGCCAGCTCGCGCAGGAGTTCCGGACGCGCCCGGGGTTCTCGCTCCTCGGGCCCGGCCGCATCCACCAGCGCCAGCGCCTCCTCGCTCGTGTCGCGCCCGCCGATCCGCGCGCGCGCCGAAAGGCGATAGGCTCCCACCGCCTCGGGGCGATACTCCAGCCGCACCTCCCCCTCCGCGTCGGTCACCGCCTCCTTCGCCGTGGTCTTGCCACTGCTCACCGGCCCGAGCTCGTAGCGCACCTTCAGGCCCTTCGCCGGGCGGTAGTCGGGCTGGTAGGCGCGCACGGTGGCCTTGAGCGTCTGTCCGAGCGCGATCGTGTCGCGCTGGAAGATGACCCGCAGGTACTTCAGCTCCGGGTCCTGCATCAGCCATCGGATGGCGTTGCGCCAGAAGCGGTCGTAGGCCTGGCGAGTCCCGCCCTGCCCGACGGAGAGGAAGGCCCAGTGCCAGAGCGAGTCCGTGGTCAGGGCCAGGGTGCGCCCCTGCCCCACCTCGCGCGTGGCGAGCACCGGCATCGGCTGACCGTCGGTCGCCTTCAGCGCCGGGTGCGTGGCGAGCGCCGTGGCCCCCGAGGCGAGGCCTGCCACCTTGTTCACCCCCGCAAGCGCGGGCGAGACGGCGAGCAACTGCTCGGTCTCCTCGCGGCTGCGCGCGAGCTGCAGGATCGGATGGTCTTTCCCTTCGGCGGTCAGCCGCATCCGGAAGTCCTCGGTCGAGACCAGCCGGTCTGCCGCGAGCTCGGGCGGCAAGAGCCGCACGGGCAGCACCTCCGCGAGCGGGGTGTCGGCGTAGCCGCCCGCAGTGAAGCTCAGGTCGCCCCCGAGCATGGCCAGGCCCCCTCCCCGCTCCACGTACTGTCGAAGCTGCGGCAGGTAGACCCCGATGCCGTACGGGCCGTAGTTGAAGTTCTGCAGGATCACGAGGTCGAAGCTGCCGAGCTCCTTCTCGAAGAGCTCCTCCGTCGGAAACGGGATGAGCGAGAGCTCGCTCGAAGGGACGAGCGCGAGCGACGCGGGCGTGCGCAGAATGAAGAACGAGATGAGGTCCACGTTCGGGTCCCGCTTCAGCAAGCGCCGCAGGAAACGCTGGTCCCACGAAGGACGGCCGCAGACCTGCAACACCCGGATACGGTCCCGGATCACGTTCAGCAGCGCCGAGCGCCGGTTGTTCGTGGCCAGCGCCTCTCCGGGGTAGACGGGGGCCGAGACGCTCAGCACGTACTTGCCGACCCGCTGCGGGACGAACTCGAACTTCACCCGGTAGCGCTCGCGGCCACGCTCGAGCCGCACTCGCCGCTCGGCCACCACCTCCCCGCCGAGCTCGAGGCGCAGCGGGACCTCGGTCACGGCGAGGCCGCTCACCGCCAGGTCCGCCTCGACGGTGACGGCGTTGCGCACGAAGGCGAAACCGTCGGCGTGGAGCTCCGCCACCGAGAGGTCCACGATCTCGCCTCTGCCCACCCAGACGGCGTGCACCGGGGCGCCGAGCCGCTTGACGATCTGCCGCCCTTCCGGCGAGAGGCGCCCGCTACCCAGGCGGCCGTTGTCGATGCCGTCGCTCACCAGCACCACCCCCGCGAGATCCACCCCGTGATAGCGCTTCCGCAGCTCGGTCAGCGCCTCGCCGATGCGCGTGGCGGGATCCCGCGCGACGAGGCCCGTGCCGTCGGCCCCCGGCAGCACACGCAGATCGGCCCCGAAGGCGTAGCGGTCGACGCGGCGCTTCCGCTCCCACGCGGCGAGCTGTGGGCGGCTCCGCTCGAGGAGCGCCTGCGCCCGTTCCACGCGCGCCGGCCCCTTCTGCTCGTCGCGCAGCGCCATCGACCCCGAGAGATCCACGAGCAGAGCGACGTGATTCGGCACGCGCGTCACGCTGCGGAGCTGAATCGCAGGCTGCAGCACCATCACCAGGGCCGCCGCGAGGGCCAGGCCACGCAGGGCGAGCAGCAGGAGGCGGGCTCGCCGTCGCGCGACGCGGCGGAAGCCCCACGCCGAGAGCGCGAGGGCCGCGAGAGCCACCGCGGCGGCGAAGACCACCATCGCCGTCCCCCAGGGGGAGAGGAGCACCAGCTTCCAGTCCTGGAAGGTCTCGGCGGCGGGGGGGTTCACCGGCGTCAGCCTACCCCAAGACCCCGGGGGCGACCAGGCGCCGCCAAAACGCCCGCTCGGGCCACGATCTCCGTCGGAGAGGCCCCCTCGCGCGCCGCACGCAACCCACCTTTGATTTGCTCGGCGCGGGTGATATAACGCGCAGCGGCACCGGCCCGACCGACCCGCCCCACCCGCGAGCGCGCGCCGGTCGAGCCGACGACAGCGGCCCTTCGGCCCGAGGTGAGATCATGCCCCACGCGTCCACGACCTTCTCCGTTTTGCGATCGAGCATCGGCGCCAAGGCGCTGATGGCGGTGACCGGGGTCGTCCTCTTCGGCTTCGTGCTCGGTCATATGGTCGGCAACCTCCAGGTCTTCGCCGGGCCCGAGCGGCTCAACGGCTACGCGAAGACGCTCCATTCGATGCCCGCTCTCGTCTGGATCGTGCGCCTCACGCTCCTCTTCGCGCTCGTCCTGCACATCGTCGCCTCGGTGAAGGTCGCCATCCGCTCCAAGCGCGCCCGCCCGGAGCGCTATCACCGCGTGCGCTACGGCGCGGCCACCTACGCCTCGCGCACCATGCGCCTGAGCGGACCGATCATCGCCGCCTTCGTCATCTACCACCTGATGCACTTCACCACCGGCAACGCCCACCCGAGCTTCCAGCCGGGCGACGTCTACCACAACGTGGTGGTGGGCTTCTCGAACCCGCTGGTCTCGGGCTTCTACATCCTGGCCCAGATCCTCCTGGCGACGCACCTGTTCCACGGGGTGTGGAGCCTCTTTCAGACCCTCGGGCTGAATCGCCCCGGGCTGGACCGGCGCCTGCGTACCGGGGCGGCGCTGTTCGCGACGGTGGTGGCGGTGGGCAACATCTCGATGCCGGTGGCCGTACTCGCCGGTCTCGTGCGCTAGCGCGAAGGAGAGCCGACCATGCGCCTCGACGCCAAGGTTCCCCAGGGCCCCATCTCCGAGAAGTGGGACCGTCACCGTTTCGACCTCAAGCTGGTCAATCCGGCCAACAAGCGCCGCTTCAACGTGATCGTCGTGGGGAGCGGCCTGGCCGGCGCCTCGGCGGCGGCGACGCTCGCCGAGCTCGGCTACAACGTGGCCTGCTTCTGTTTTCAGGACAGCCCGCGGCGCGCGCACAGCATCGCGGCCCAGGGCGGGATCAACGCCGCCAAGAACTACCAGAACGACGGCGACAGCATCTACCGCCTCTTTTACGACACGGTGAAGGGGGGAGATTTCCGCGCCCGCGAGGCGAACGTCTACCGCCTGGCGCAGGTGAGCGTGAACATCATCGATCAATGCGTGGCGCAGGGGGTCCCCTTCGCCCGCGAGTACGGGGGCGTCCTGGCCAACCGCTCCTTCGGCGGCGCACAGGTGAGCCGCACCTTCTACGCGCGCGGCCAGACGGGGCAGCAGCTCCTCCTCGGCGCCTACTCGGCCCTCGCGCGGCAGATCGGCCTCGGCAAGGTGAAGATGTTTCCGCGCACCGAGATGCTGGACCTCGTCCTCGTGGACGGTCAGGCGCGCGGGATCGTGGTGCGCGACCTCGTGAACGGAGCGATCCGGTCGCACGCGGCCCACGCGGTGGTGCTGGCCACCGGGGGCTACGGCAACGTCTTCTTTCTCTCGACCAACGCGAAGGGCTGCAACGTCACCGCTACCTACCGCGCGCACAAGCGGGGGGCCTTCTTCGCGAACCCGTGCTTCACGCAGATCCACCCCACCTGCATCCCGGTGAGCGGCAGCCATCAGAGCAAGCTCACCCTGATGAGCGAGTCGCTGCGCAACGACGGCCGCATCTGGGTGCCGCAGAAGAAGGGGGACGGCCGGCGCCCGGACCAGATCCCCGAGGCGGAGCGCGACTATTACCTCGAGCGGCGCTACCCGAGCTTCGGCAACCTCGTCCCGCGGGACGTGGCTTCGCGCGCGGCGAAGGCGGTCTGCGACGAGGGTCGCGGCGTCGGCCCGGGAGGGCTCGGCGTGTACCTCGACTTCTCCTCGGCGATCCAGCGCCTCGGCGAGGGCGCGATCCGCGACCGCTACGGCAACCTCTTCGACATGTACGAGCGCATCACCGACGAGAACCCGTACAAGGTGCCGATGCGCATCTTCCCCGCGGTGCACTACACCATGGGCGGCCTCTGGGTGGACTACAACCTGATGAGCACCGTGGACGGGCTTTTCGTCCTCGGGGAGGCGAACTTCTCCGACCACGGCGCGAACCGGCTGGGGGCGAGCGCGCTGATGCAGGGCCTCGCCGACGGCTACTTCGTCATCCCCTACACCCTCGGGGACTACCTCGCGCGCACCAAGCTCGGGGCCGTCGATGAGGGGCACGCGGCCTTCAAGCAGGTAGAACAGGAGACGCGCACGCGCATCGACCGGCTCTTCGCGGTCAAGGGGAAGCGCTCTCCCGACAGCTTCCACCGCGAGCTCGGCCTGATGATGTGGAACGGGTGCGGCATGGGTCGCACCGAGGCCGGCCTCACCGAGCTCCTGGCGCGCATCCCGGAGCTTCGGGCGCGCTTCTGGAAGGAGGTCACCGTCCTCGGCGGCGCGGGCGAGCTGAACCAGCAGCTCGAGAAGGCCGGTCGCGTGGCCGACTTCCTCGAGTTCGCCGAGCTGATGGTGAAGGACGCGCTGCTCCGGCGCGAGAGCTGCGGCGGGCACTTCCGGGAGGAGTTCCAGACCCCCGACGGCGAGGCGCAGCGCGACGACGACCAGTTCAGCCACGTCACGGCCTGGGAGTACAAGGGCGAGGGGGAAGCGCCGGCCGAGCACCGCGAGCCGCTGTCCTTCGAGTACGTGAAGCCGACGAAGAGGAGCTACCAGTGAAAGCCCTGAACCTGACGCTCAAGGTCTGGCGGCAGTCGAGCAGCAAGGACGCGGGTCGGCTCGCGACGTACGCGGCCAAGGACATCAGCCCCGACATGTCCTTTCTCGAGATGCTGGACGTGGTGAACGAGGAGCTGGTCCAGAAGGGGGAGGACCCGATCGCCTTCGACCACGACTGTCGCGAGGGGATCTGCGGCATGTGCGGCGTGGTGATCAACGGCGAGGCCCACGGGCCGCACGCGGGGACCACCACCTGCCAGCTCCACATGCGGAGCTTCCGCGACGGAGACGAGGTGGTCGTGGAGCCCTGGCGCGCGGCGGCCTTCCCCGTGGTCAAGGATCTGGTAGTGGACCGGAGCTCGCTCGACCGCATCATGCAGGCGGGGGGCTTCGTCTCGGTGCACACGGGCAGCCCGCCCGACGGAAACGCCATCCCGATCGGCAAAGAGATAGCCGAGAAGGCGATGGACGCGGCGGCGTGCATCGGCTGCGGCGCGTGCGTGGCCGCTTGCCCGAACGCGGCGGCGATGCTCTTCACGGCGGCGAAGGTCTCCCAGCTCGCGCTCCTGCCGCAGGGACAACCGGAGCGGACGACCCGCGTCCTCAATATGGTGGCGGCCATGGAGGCCGAGAACTTCGGGGCGTGCACGAACCACGGCGAGTGCGAGGACGCCTGCCCGAAGAGCATCCGCCTCGGCTTCATCGCCCGCCTCAACCGCGAGCTCTATCGCGCGGGGCTGGTCAAAGAGGAGGCCCCGGTGCGGCAAGAGGGGGCCGGGTAGGTCCGGCGCACCGCCCGCCCGAGGCGCCCCGAGGCGACGCGTCCGCCGGTGCCGGACGGGCAACGCGGCCGCTCCCCCGAGATCACTGCACCTTTCCGCTCCGACACCCTTGGCTCGTCAGAACACCGGCTCGTCGCCTGGCCCTGTCTTTTTGCCTCCAACCGGGTCACCCTCTGTTTTCAGCGCCCCGACGTGAATGCCGGGGCGGCCGTGGGACAACCAACGGGGTGATGCTGAGCGTGACGCGAGAGAGCGGAGTCCACGGCAGTCCGACCATTAGCCGCGAGCTCGTGCTCCGCTGCCAGCACGGGGAGCGCGAGGCTCAGGCCGAATTCTACCGGCGCTACCGCCAAGAAGTGGCCCGCACGCTCTATCGCGTCCTCGGTCCGCACGCGGACCTCGAGGACGCGCTCCAGGACGTCTTCGTCGAGGTCTTCCGCTCCATCGAGAAGTTCCGCGGCGACGCCAAGGTCACCACCTGGCTCTACCGGGTCTGCGTGAACGTCGGCCTGCAGAAGGTGCGACGCACCATGCGGCGCCCCGAGGGGTACGCCACGATCAAGGAGGACCTGCCGGACCACGAGACGCCGCTCCGGTCGCTCGAGCGCAAGGAGAGCTCGGCCGTGGTCTACGGCGTCCTCGACACCCTGGCCCCGAAGAAGCGGGTGGTCTTCATCCTGCACGAGCTGATGGGGATGGACGCCTCCGAGATCAGCGAGGTGGTGGGCGCCAACGTCCTGACCGTCCGGACGCGCCTGCACTACGCCCGCAAGGAGTTCTACGAGAAGATCCTCCGCACGGAGTTCGCCGCGGGAGGAAAGCGATGAGCCGCCCCTGCAAGGGAAACACCTCGCGGCTCGTGGCGCTGATGGACGGGTCGCTCCGCCCGAGCGCGGCGGATCGGCTGCGCGAGCACCTCAAGGGCTGCCCCGCCTGCGAGACCGCGTACGCGCGACTGCAGCAGGTGCGGGGAGTCTGCCGAGAGCTCGGCCAGGCCGAGCCGCCCGAGCTGCCCTTCAAGCAGATCGAGGCGCAGATCCGCTGGCGCATCTCGCAGCTCGACGAGCGGAAGCGTCCGCGCGTCAGGTGGCCTCGCCTCGCGGCGGGACTCACGGCGGCAGCGGCCCTCGGGGCCCTCGCCGGGATCCTGGTCTACCGCCACCTCTCGCCGAGAGAAGGGCTCAGGGCGCCGGAGCGCGGCACGCTCGCGCGGCGCGGTGCGACGCTCGCCCCCGGCATCGCGCCCTCGGATCCGCGAACCGCGCTCGCCGCTCTCGGAACCCTCGTCGGAGGGGACGTGACGGTGGCGGGGTCGGACGGGTCGCGACGCGCGTTGACCCTGCGTCAGCGGCTCTCCGAGGGGGACCGGCTCGTCACGGGCAAGGGCTACGCGGCGGTGCAGTGGGGCGCGGGGACCGGCCTGCGCCTCGGTAACGGAGGGGAGCTCGAGCTCAGGCGACTGCGGCCGGGCGAGCAGGAGCTCGTCCTGTGGCAGGGCGCGCTGGACCTGGAGGTCGCGAAGCGCGCACCCGGCTCGCGCTTCGACGTGCTGGCCGCCGGCCTGCGCGCCACCGTGAAGGGCACGCGCTTTCGCGTGAGCACCGACGGTCGCGCGGCCAACGTGGAGGTGACCGAGGGAGAGGTGGCCGTTCAGCCGCAACGCGGAGCCTGGCAGCGCATGACGGTCCCGGCCGGCGCGGCGGGCACCACCGCGAGCGTGGTGGTGCGACCGGGGCAGAAGCTCTCCGTCACGGCCTCAGGCGTGGCCGAGCTCTCGACGGTGGAGGGACCACAGCTCCGCACCGCGCTGAACCTCCAGCCCTGGCCGAGCCTCGAGCGCGTCCTCTCCGCCACCGGGCTGCTCGCGGTGGAGACGCGGCCCGAGGACGCCGAGCTGCGGCTGGACGCGGTACGCCTCGGACCGACGAACCTGATGCTACGCGGCGCCATCGGGCGGCATCTCATCGAACTCTGGCGGGACGGCAAGCTCCTCCGGCAGGAGTGGGTGGTCCTGCGGTCCAACGAGGAGCACCGGCTCGCCGTGGACCTGCGCCGACAGCCCGCCGCACAGCCGCGTCCCGCTGTGCCCGCGGAGCTCCACGACGCCATCCGCAGCTACGCCGTGCAGATCCGCGGCTGCTACGAGCGGCGCCTGAAGCACGCGCCCGAGCTGGCGGGCCGCTTCGTGCTGCGCCTCGTGATCGACGACGAGGGGCAGGTCTCGCGGGCCGCCGTCGAGCGGGACACCCTGACCGATCCTCTCGTCGGCCAGTGCGCGCTGCAGGTCGTGCGGCGCTGGCGCTTCCCCTCCGGCCTGGCGGGCGAGGTCGCGTACCCCTTCACCTTCCGCGCCCAATAGGTCAGCGGCGACGCGCCGCGCGCAGCTTCTTGAACACGATCTCGGCCGCCGCGAAGAGCCCCTTGTCGCGCACGGTCTTGAGCGCGAGCCCCCGCGGCGTGAGGTCGAAGAACTTCTCCCCGTAGCGGGCGAGCTTCGCCTCGTCGAGCACGATCCCGAGCCCGGGCGCGGTGGGCACCGCCACGGTCCCCTCGCGATCCACCCGGATCGGCTCGGCCAGGAGGCCGTCGCGCGCCTCGGGGGTCCACCCCGGCGGCTCCAGCGGATACTCGAGCGGGAGGTCCCGCGCCCCCGCGGCATACACGTGCAGGTTGACGAGGAAGCCGAGCCCGTTGGTCCACGTGTGGGGGCTGAAGACGAGCCCCCGCTCGCGACAGGCCAGCATCAGCCGGTGCGCGTCGCTCACCCCGCCCCCGAAGGTGGCGTCGGGTTGATAGACGTCGAAGCAGCCCTTCTCGAGCATCACCTGGAACTCGTGCCATCCGTCGTTCAGCTCGGCCCCGGCGATCGGCACGAGCCCGAGCTTCCGGAGCGCCGCGAGGTCATCGTAGGCCCGCATGTCGAGCGGTTCCTCGAGCCAGCGCACCCCCTGGTCCCCGCAGACCCGGGCGAACTCGGTCGCCCGCTCGAGCGTCCAGAGCGGCGCGTCCTCGACGAGCGCCACGCGCCAGCCCTGGTTCGCGTCCACACCCAGCACGAAGGCGTCCCCCACGGCCCGGCGCACGACCTCCACCTGCGCGCGGTCCTCGGCCGGGTCGAAGCTGTGCACGCGGAGCTTCGCCGCGGAGAAGCCCTGGTCCCTCAGGCGCAGGATCTCCTCGGCGCGACGCTCCGGGGGGTGCACCTCCCCCGTCGAGGCGTACACCTTGACCCGCCCGGCATGGGTCCCCCCGAGCAGCGCCCAGACCGGCTTCCGCTCCACCTTGCCGCGGATGTCCCAGAAGGCGGCCTCGATCCAGTAGTTCCGCCAGCCGATGAAGCTCGCCTCGCGCAGCCGCTGCCGCACCGTGGCCAGGTCGAGGGGGTCGAGGCCGAGCAGATAGGGGCCGATGAGCCCCCCGAGCCCTTGCCGCTCCCGTTCAAAGGCTACCCCGGCGGCGAGCCCCTGCACTCCTTCGTTCGTGGTGAGCCGAAGCAGCGTGAAGCGGTTCTCGGTCTGCGGGTAGCCCGGGATCCAGGAGGGCCGAAAGGGCTTGAGCAACGGAATCGCCACGTGGAAGAGCTCGATGCGGTCGATCTTCATCGGCAGGCCCTCGCGCTAGGGGGAGGGCCGTTCTAGCACACTCCGCCCGCGGGGGAGCCCCCGTCGCAGGGCCCCGCCGCACCAGACCACGCTGGCGCCCCTTCCGCTGCCGAGGAGGGCTGATCTATGCTGCGCGCCGCGCCGGACCGCGCGTCCGGCGAACGGAGCCGCCCATGAAGATCGAAGGAACGCAGGAGATCACCCACCCCGCCCACCGGGTCTTCGCCGCCCTGCGCGACAAGAGCCCCGAGCTCGTGCCGTACATGCCGAACGTGGAGGCGATGGAGGTGCTGAGCCGCGAGGACGTCGGCCCCGTGGCGCACCTCTACAACAAGTGGCAGGGCTCGATGAGCGAGGTGCCGACCATCGCGCGCCCCTTCGTGAGCCGCGACATCGCCGCCTGGTTCGATCGCGCGAGCTGGGACGAGTCCAAGCTCCTCTGCACCTGGAAGCTCGAGTCGGTGCGGGCCCGCGAGATCTTCGACTGCAACGGCACCACGCTCGTCACCGAGAAGGGGCCGGACCACTCGACCTTCACCCTCACCGCGGATCTCATCATCCACGCCGAGAAGGTGCCCGGAGTGCCGCGCTTCCTCGCCAGCAAGGTCCAGGGGCCCCTCGAGCGGTTCATCGCCAACGCGCTGCGACCGAACCTCACGAGCGTGGCGAGCGCCGTGCAGAAGTACCTGGACGACCACCCCGAGGGGTAGGCCTAGGGCGCCGCCTCTCACTTTCGCTGCCGGAGGAGCCATGCCTAGAGCCTTGCCGCTCGCGACCGTTGTCGTGTGCCTCGCCACCCTCACGGCACGGGCCGAGGACCCGAAGCAGTACGGGCTGCCTGTCCTGACCCGCGCCGACTTCAACCGCCTCGCGGCGCGCGCCGACAGTCCCGTGCACTGGGTGGCGGACCGGAACGCAGACGGGCTCGTGGACCCCGCGGAGCTCGGCGCGGCCGGTTCCGGCGAGCCGCTCCAGCAGTTCGTGAGCGGCGGCAAGTTGACCCCGCGCTTCGAGCGCCTCTACCGCGAGCTCGTGGAGCTCAGGCGGCGCGAGTCCGTGGCCAGAGAGCTCGACGCGGGCCGTCCCGTGCTCGTCGAGACCGACCTCTCCCGCGCCTCGCCTGCGGAGCGCAAGCTGGTGAAGGAGCTCGTGGCCGCCGCCGCGCTGGTCGATGCGCTCTACTACCGCCAGATGGGCTCGGCCAGGCTCGTGCCCGAGCTGCGCAAGGCGACCCCCGCCGACCGCGCCCTCTTCGCGCGCAACAACGGGCCCTGGTGTCACACCCCCGCCACGCAGGGAGACCGGCACTGCAACGGGCTGCCGAGCTTCCCGGCGCGGCGCTCGGAGACCTACCCCGGCGAGGCGGAGATGGACGACGCGGGGTGCAAGGCGCTCGCCGCCCACGCGCAGGCCAAGCGGTTGCTCGACCCCTTCACCGTGGTGCGCAAGCGCAACGGGGAGCTCGTGGCCGTCTCGTCCCACGAGGATCCTCGCTTCGCCCCCCTGATGCGGCAGATCTCCCGCCGCCTGAAGAGCGCCGCCGCCCTGGTGAAGGCGGATCCTGGCGAGCAGGCGCTCCACAGGTACCTCCTCGCCGCGGCGGAGGGCTTCGCCACCAACTCCTGGGAGGCAGCGGACGAGGCCTGGGCCGCCATGAACGCGCAGAACAGCAAGTGGTACGTCCGTATCGGACCCGACGAGGTCTACGTGGACCCGTGCCAGCAGAAGGCCGGGTTCCACGTCTCGCTGGCCCGCATCGATCAGGAGTCGCTGAGCTGGCAGCAGAAGCTCACGCCCCTGCGTGAGCGCATGGAAGAGGGTCTCGCGGCGCTCATCGGCCCCCCGTATCGCGCGCGAAAGGTGCGCTTCCACATGCCGGACTTCATCCAGATGGTGCTCAACGCGGGGGACTCCCGCCATCCGCTCGGCGCCACGATCGGCCAGTCGCTCCCCAACTGGGGGAAGGTGGCGCAAGAGGGGCGCGGCCGCACGGTGGTGATGACCAACCTCTACGGCGATCCCGATTCGAAGCGCATCTCCCGGCTGCAGGCTACGTCTCTCTTCGACCGATCGACGCTGGCCCACTACACCGACGATCCGAAGGCCGCCCTCGTGGGGACGATCCTGCACGAGGCCACGCACAACTTCGGCCCGTACAGCGACTACCGGCTGGGAGGCAAGGCCCCCAAGGAGATCTTCGGCGGCACGCTGGCCTCGACCCTCGAGGAGCTGAAGGCGCAGACCGGATCCCTGTGGCTGCTGCCGCTGCTCGAGAAGCACAAGCTCCTCACCGCGCGCGAGGTGAAGCAGGCCTACGCGGCGGCGATCCTCTGGGCCTTCGGGCACATCTCCCGCGGCATGTTCTCACCCTCGGGACACCCGCAGCCCTACAGTCAGCTCGCGGCCGTGCAGGTGGGGACCTTCCTCCAGGAAGGAGCCATCACCTACGCGGCGGGTCTCTTCCGCATTCACTTCGACAAGCTCCCGGCGGCGGTGGAACGGCTGATGCAGCGCGTGGGCCGCATCAAGGCGCGGGGAGACGTGGCGGGGGCCAAGAAGCTGATCGAGGAATGGATCCTGCCTGCCGGTCAGCAGCGCCTCCACGCGATGGAGATCGCCCGGGAGATGCTGAAGCATCCCAAGGCCACCTTCCGCTACGGAATCAGATACTGACGTCCCCGGAGTCCGCGGGCTCGACCACCGGCTCGGCCGACGGCTCGGGGGCGACCGGGGACGCCTGGAGAGCCTCCGCGGCGGCCCGTTCGGCCATCAGGGATCGCAGGAGCACGAGCTCGCGCTCCGCGGCGGCGCCGGCCCAATGGAACATGAGCGGCACGAAGACCACGCCCGTGACCGCTACGAGGATCGGGGGCACGAAGAGGAGCACGGCCCCCGGCACCGTGCTCGCGGCCACGGTCCAGAAGAGGGCCACCATCCCGCGCTTCCCCCCGCCGACGGGCCAGCCGGACGCCGTCTCCCGCTGCACGCGCGTGACGTGCCGCACGGCGAGCACGGCCAGGACGGCGTGGGCGTGCCCCACCAGCACCAGGCTGATCACGATCCAGGTGTTGAATTCCTCGACCCGGGCCGAGAGCAGCACGGCCGCCACGAAAAGGTGCAGCGTTAGCGGGAGGAGCAGCGAGAGTGCCACGAGCGGGAGCACGAAGCTCTTGCGTTCGAGCCGCGCGACCGCGTCACCGGCGCGTTCCCAGACCGTCCACCGCTCGAGCCGCTCCAGATCGGTGAAGAGATCGCCGCTGCTCCCGGCCGCCGCGCGCGCGAGGCGCCGCAATCGCCACGCCCCGAGGAACCAGGCGGCCGTGAAGGCGAGCGGGATGGCGGCCCAGGCGGCGACGAGCACCATCGTGACGTGGCGAGCCCCCGTGAGGAGGTCGAGCAGCAGCAGTCCGAAGCTCGCCACACCGATGGCCCCGCCCCAGACCCGGGCCAGCCGGTAGGCGTAAAGGCGCACGAGGAGCGGTGGCAGAGGTTGCGGCGAACGCTCCCTCTGCAGCAGCTCGTGTCGGCAACGGGCAGCGAAGAGGTGATCTCTGTACACGGGTGACCGAGCGTCTGTACCTTCATCGTGACCGCCGGAAGGAGACCCTGCAAGTGGTGACCTTGAGGTTCGCGAGGGCGACCAGCCGCGACGGACGCACACCTACACGTCGCAGTCGCCTCGCGCGAGGTGTCGTGCTCGCGGCGCTCGTTACGCTCACCGTGGCGGCCTGCCGGTCCGCCGCGCCTCCGCCGCAGCCACGAGCGGACGCGGGCGCGCCTCGAGCCGCGCGGGCCGACGGCGTGCTTCAGGTGCTCTTCAGCCAGGGCGGCGCGCTACCGGCGTGTCAGCTCCACCTGCTCGTCGGGGACCGTGGCGCGCGCCAGCTCTCGGTGGAGCTCGGCGACGGCCGGCGCCGCGCCTTCTTTCCCCGGGCCCCCGGATACTGGGTTCGGCCGGCGCGTTTCCCCTTCGTCGGCCCTGCTTCGGGTCTACAGCTCGAACTTCACACGACCCTGCCCTGGGCTCCGCTCGTGGCCCCGTGGCCCCCGCGCGACCTTGAACGCCGCGCTGCCTCCCTGCATCGAGACTCGCTCCCGCGTGCCTGGGCCTTCGCCTGCGTCCTGCGTCGCCCGCGCGCCGGTGGCCAGGTGGTCTTCGGCACCTTCCACCAGGGACGCCCCCGCCTCGAGCGGCACGAGACGCTGGACGCGGCCGCGATGGACCCGCCGGCCCTGCGGCGGCGACTGGAACGCCTGCTCGACCCCTCGTGGTAGAGTCGGCAGGTGCGCGCGTTGAGGCTGGCAACCCTGCGAAGCGGATGCGTCCTGGCCCTCCTCTCGCTCTCGTGCCGCGCCGGGCTCGCCCCGCCGGCCGGCCCCCAGCTCAACCCCGACCGAGTAGCTGACGGCAAGCTCGTGGAGCCCCCCGGGCCGCGCTACCCCGATGGTCCGGGAAAAGAGGCGTTGCGCGACTGGGCCACGAACTGCTTCGAAAGGGGGCTTCGCCACAGCCCGGTCTTCGCGCGCGGCGGAACCGTCGTCGTGGCCTGGAGCGCGGACCGGCGCGGCGACCTGCTGCAGCTCGAATTCCCCGCCGACTCGTTTCGCGGCTGGGAGATCGACGCCCAGGGAGAGACGCTGGCCGACTGCATCGTGCGCAAGGCCCGACAGGGAAGCGTGCGCTGGAGTCGGACGGGCACGGCGCCGTTGCGCTTCCGCGGGACCTCCGACGGCGCTCCCGCCGCGGACGGAGGCGCTCCGAGCCCGCGCGCCTCCGACGGGAGCGGCAGCTAGGACGACCCGCCGGTCGCGACGAGCGCCGGCCGCCAGGCCTCGGGACAGCAGCGGGCTACCACCTCCCCCGTGAGGTCCACCCAGGCCGAGCAGCGGTCGAGGACCCAGGAATCCGCAGAGGCCACCACGTCGCTCGACGCCGCGAGCGTCCGGTCGGGGTTCGCGAGCAGCTCCACGGTCCAGGGCCAGGCCTGCGCCGCGGCCTGCTCGAGGAGGCGCGCCCGGAGCCGGCCGCTGTTGGAGACGGGGCGATCCAGGAGCCAGCAGACGCGAGACGCGCCCCGCCCCGTCAGCCACTCACCGACCAGCGAGATGGCGCGCTCGGTCTCCTCGACCGCGCGGTAGCTCCCGTGGACGCTCCCCAGGTCGCGCGTGCACCCGTCGCGTCCCAGGAGCAGGAGTCCCCCGGAGAGGGCCGTCTCGAGCGTAATGAGGCAGTTGAAGCCGTCCACCACCACGCCCCTGCCGTGGAGCGCCTCGGGGGACAGGCGCGAGACCGCCCGACGGGCGAGGGCTGCGTCGGAGCAGGCGCACCGCCCCACGGCCACGCGCTGCCGCTGCGTGAGGGCGTGCCGGTCGCCGACGAGCTTCAGGGCCGACGCATCGCGATAGCCGTGCGAGAGCAGCCACGAGAGCTCGGCCACCGCCGCGCGCAGGGCGCCGAGCGCCCCGGGAGCGAAGAGAGCCAGGTCCTGCGGGCCAGGGCCTCGGTGTGTTCGACGGTCCGTCACGGCCGGTCCACGGTGAGGAACTATGGTACAGTGGGGTTCTCGTCGCGCGCCACGCCGCGCCGCTCGGAACCGACGACGATGAACCACGACAACCCGCACGTCACGGATGCGACCTCGGCCACCTTCGAGGCCGAGGTTCTCACGCGGTCGCACGACCTCCCGGTGCTGGTCGACTTCTGGGCCGACTGGTGCGCCCCGTGCTTGGTGCTCGGCCCCGTGCTCGAGGCCGCCGTCGAGGCGCACGGTGGTGCTGTGCGTCTCGTGAAGGTGAACGCCGACGACGAGCCCGCTCTCGCCGCACGCTTCGGCGTGCGCGGGATCCCGGCGGTGAAGGCCTTCGTCGGGGGCCAGGTCGTGGCGGAATTCGTGGGGGCGCAGGACCGGCGGAGCGTGGACGCCTTCATCGCCAAGCTCTGCCCCCCGGCGGAGGAACGCACGCTCGCGGACGCGGAGAAGCTCGTGGCCGAGGGGAGCGCCGCCGAGGCCGAGAGCCGGGTCGCCCCTCTGCTCGACGCTCCGCACTACGGCGCGCGGGCCCGCCTGCTCTCGGCCAGGGCCGCGGCCGCCCGTGGGGCCTTCGCCGCGGCACGGGAGCGGATCGCACCGCTCGCCGACGAGGAGGGCGCCGAAGGTGACGCCGCACGCGCGCTCCTCCTGCGCCTCGAGCTCCGTGAGGCCGGCGCGTCCGCCGCTTCCCCCCAGGCCCTCGAGGCCCGGCTGGCGGAGAATCCGAAGGACTCGGAGCTGCGGTGGACTCTAGCCGGCCGCCACTACACGACGGGCGACCTCGAGAACGCCGTGGAGGCCCTCCTCGAGCTCCTACAGCGTGACCGCCGCTTCCGGCAGGACGGCGCACGGCGGGCGCTGCTTGCGCTCTTCGACGAGCTCGGCAGCGATCATCCCCTGGCTCGCGATGCGCGCCGGCGCATGCAGATCTACCTCTGATGCGCATCCCGCAGCTCGACCTCAAGGCGCAGTACGAGACGCTTCGCGGCGAGATCGACGCGGCCATCCGTCGGGTGCTGGAGGAGCAGCGCTTCATCTTGGGGCCCGAGGTCGAGGCCTTCGAACGCGAGGTGGCGGACTACGTCGGCACCGCGCACGCCGTCGGCGTCTCCTCGTGCAGCGACGCGCTGCTCATGTCGCTCCTGGCCCTCGGCGTCGGACCGGGCGACGAGGTCATCACCACCTGCTACTCCTTCATCGCCACGGCCGAGGCCATCGCGCGCACCGGCGCGAAGCCGGTGTTCGTCGACATCGACCCCGCGACCTACCAGCTCGACGTGACCCAGGTAGCGGCGCGCACGGGAGGACGTACCCGCGCCCTCCTCCCGGTACACCTCTTCGGTCGCTGCGCCCCCGTCGAGGAGCTCCGCCGGCTGGCCCCGGAGCTGGCCATCGTCGAGGACGTGGCCCAGTCCATGGGAGCCGAACGCCTGGGCAGCCGCGCCGGCAGCCTGGGTCGCCTGGGCTGCTTCTCGTTCTTCCCGAGCAAGAACCTCGGGGGCTACGGCGACGGCGGTATGGTCACGACCGACGATCCCGCGCTCGCCGAGCGGCTGAGGTCCCTCCGGCAGCACGGCCAGGCCGCGGGCAAGCGTCACGAGCACCACCTGGTGGGCGGGAACTTCCGTCTGGACGCGTTGCAGGCCGCCATCCTGCGCGTGAAGCTTCGCCACCTCGAGGACTGGACCGTCGCCCGGAGGCGCGTAGCGGACCACTATCGGCGCCTCGTGGCCGAGCTCGCCGTGGACGTCACGCTGCCACCCGAGGACGCACCCGACTGCAGAGACGTCTACAACCAATTCGTCATCCGCACGCCGAACCGGGACGCGCTCGTCGCGCACCTCGCGAGCCGAGGCATCGGCAGCGCCATCTACTACCCGCTGCCGCTCCACCTCCAGGGGGCGATGAGCAGCCTGGACCTGGGCCCCGGCGCCTTTCCGCACGCCGAGCGCGCGGCGCGCGAGTGCCTGGCCCTGCCCATGTACCCGGAGCTGACCATCGCGCAGATCGAGGAGATCGTCCGCGCGATCGCCGAGTTTCTCGGGGGCGGCTGAGGCGCCCCGACCACACCGCCGCACTTCGAAATTGACGCCCGAACGGGCCTATGGGATCACCAACGGATGCGCTCATCTCTGCTGCTCGTGGCCGTCACCCTGGCGGTATGGAGTCCAGCTCGTGCCGAGCCTCTGCGCGGCCTCCGGGTCGCGCGCCTGAACCCGGCGGACGACCCGTCTCCGCGACGGTGCCTGCCGAGGAGCGGCGCGCCCGCCGTGGCGCTCGTCAACGGAGAGCCCGGCACCTGCGACCCGCCGTGCCGCTCCGGCTTCTTTTGCAGGCAGGGGCAATGCACGAGCCTCTGCAACCCCCCCTGCCCCGTCGGGCAGCGCTGCGTGAAAGGGGACTGCGAGCCGATCGCCGCCGCGGGTGAGCCGAGCCGCTACAACTATTTCGGCATCCTCGGCGGAGGCAGCCCCGGGATCTCCGGGGGCGCGCAAAGCACCGGCACGGTGCAGCTGGAGTTCGGCGGCAAGTACGTGAGCCTTCAGATCGGTCCGGGCTTCGGCAAGGAGCTCACCACGCTGCGCACCACCATCCTCGGGCAGGTGCCGTTCCAGCCCATCTCGCGCCTCCCCTTCTTCCTGGTCCCCACGATCTCGCTCGGCTACGGCTTCGGGTGGCTGCGCGACACGCTCGAGACGCGCTACCAGGACTTCTTCATCACCCCGGGCCTGCGGCTGCGCTACGACGTCCACCCCCGCATCGCGCTCATGCTGGATGCCGTGTCGCTGCAGATCACCTTCGTCCGCCTCAGGTCCGACCGAAACACCGACGTGAAGCGCGACGACGGCGTGCCCCTCTTCTGGAACCTGGCCTTCGGCGTGGCCTTCCTCTACTAATAGAGGCATGTACCAGCGACTGTGGGTGGTGGCGATCCTCGGGGTCGCCTGGTCCGCGTGCAGCACCACGCTTCCGACCCTCCCCTCCTCCGACGGCAGCCCGCCCGACGGAAGACAAACCGACGGCTCCAGCTCGGACGGAACGGGGCCTGGCCCCGGGTGCGGCAACGGCCGGGTGGATCCCGGGGAGCTCTGCGACACGGCCATCACGAACGGCGCGGGATCGTGCCCCAAGCGCTGCGACGACGGCCAGAGCTGCACAGCGGATGCGCTGCACGGAAGCGCCTGCGCCGCGCTCTGCGAGTTCACCCCCATCACGCGCTGCGCGGCCGATCCGCCCGACGGGTGCTGTCCCGCTGGGTGCTCCCCCGGCAGCGACCCCGACTGCGGCAAGCCGACCTGCGGAAACGGGGACGTGGACCCCGGCGAGGCGTGCGACCTGGCCATCCCGCAGGGCATGCCCGGCGCGTGCCCGCAGCGGTGCAACGACGGGAACGACTGCACCCAGGACCTCTTGACGGGGACGGACTGCCAGCAGGTCTGCGCCAGCACCGCGATCACTCAGTGCGGCGGCAAGGGCCCCTCCGACGGATGCTGCCCGCCCGGCTGCACGAACGCGACCGACGCCGATTGCTCCACGACCTGCGGCAACGGCAAGGTGGATCCAGGCGAGAGCTGCGATACCGCTATCCCGCCGAACGGCCCCGGGGCCTGCCCGACCGCCTGCCGCGACGACAGCCCGTGCACGAAGGACGTCCTCACGGGCGGCGGCTGTGACGCGTCGTGTTCGTTTCAGCCCATCCTGGCGTGCGACCCCGGCGTGCGCGACGGCTGCTGCCCCCCCGGATGCACCTCCCTGACCGACGCGGACTGCACCAAGACCTGCGGCAACAGCGTGCTCGACTCCGGAGAGACCTGCGACATCGCGATTCCGTCGGGTGTCCAGGGGAGCTGCCCGCGGAGCTGCGACGACGGCGTGAGCTGCACGCAGGATCGGTTCAACGGGAGCGACTGCACCCTGACCTGCTCGCACTCCCCGATCACGGCGTGCAACCCGAACGACCGTGACGGCTGCTGCCCCGCGGGCTGCGCGACCGCCGACCGAGACCCGGACTGCTTGTGCGGTAACGGGATCCTGGAGCCGGGAGAGAAGTGCGACGTCGCGATCAAGGACCCGCAACGCGGCGGCTGCCCGATCTCTTGCGACGACGGGCAGGGCTGCACCGTGGACCAGCTCATCGGTGCCGGCTGTGACCAGCACTGCGCGCACCAGCCGATCACCGTGTGCAAGACGATCGCCGACGGGTGCTGCCCGAACCCGGCGGACCCGCTCTGCATGATCAGCGATCCGGACTGCACGATCTCGACGCGGTGAGAGGTAAGCCGACGCGCGGGAGGCCGTCTAGGTGGTCGGCTCCTCGTCGCGCGCCTCGGGGCGGAACCGCACGTGGAAGTGCGTCGCGTGCCCCGGCTCGTGCCGGATGACCACCGAGCGTCCCTGTGATCCGCGCGCGCACTGGAAGAGTTCGTCCAGCTGAGCCTTCGGCGCGCCAGTCTTCAGCGCGTGCTTGTAGATCGCACGCTGCAGCCGCAGGTCCACGAAGATGTAGGTCACGTCCTTGGTCTTGAGGAAGGTCTTGAGGAGGAACCAGGTGCGCTCGAGGTGCAGCGTGGCCGGCGTAGCTGCCCCCCACTTCGGGCCGGGCGTCTTGAGGGCGTACGCGATGTCCACGTCCCGGCCGCCGCGATGCGAGCGATGCGGCTTGAGGAAGCCGCCATGCCGCGTGCTCAGGTCGTAGACAGTCACCGCGGGCGCCGAGGCGTAGCGCCGGGCGTAGGCCGCAAACACGTCCTGCAGCCGCGTCACGGTGAGGAAGGTGCCGAAGGCGCGCTCGGCGTTACGGACCGCGTATCCGGGTCCGCTCTCGAGCTGGTAGAGGCCACGCCCGCCCGGCCGACGGAGAGGCGCCGTCTCCTCGACGACCCAGAGCTGCTGTCCTGGGCGGAGCGCCCCTTCCGCGTGGCGCGGGTTGAGGCGCCGCAGGAGGGGCAGCTTCATCTTGTACGTCTTCGCTATGCGCGCCAGCGTCTGGCCCGCCTTCACCGCGTGGCGCACCTTGCGGCGCGTCGGCCGCTCGAGGCTGGTCACGACCGTGAGCGTCTGGCCCGCGCGAAGGCGCGTGCCCTTCAGCTTGTTCAGGTTCTTGAGCTTGGCCTCGGGCACCCGGTAGAGGCGCGCGATATCCGCCAGGTGCTCGCCGGGGAGCACCTCGTGCTGGTAACGGTAAGCGAGGGCCGAGGGCGCGAGGCCGCCCACGATGAACAGGCACGTGCACCACGCGAGCGCGCGGCGCGAGAGAACGGGTCGCCGGGTGCTATTGCGCGCGTCCCACATACTCCTTGGCCCTGGTGCGTCGAATCGAGGTCATGAGCAGCGCTTCCACCGTCGATGAGCGAGCATGCCGTCCGTGCGGCGCCACGCTTATCGCACATGGGGGTACCTCCGACAACCCCGGTTCGACCGCACGCGCGCTTTTCTGCAGATCCCCTCGGGAGAGGGGATCAGGGGTTGCAGCAGCCCTTCTGCACGGCCTGCCGGCAGACCTCGCAGGGGGTGGCAGCGCTGAAGGTACCGCAGGGACCGACGGAGAGGACGCAGCTGCAGGTGCCGTTGTTCAGGCAGTTGAGCCGCTTCTCCGCGCCACCGCTCGGAGGCTTGCAGGTCGCGATGCAGAGGTAGACCGGGTCCTCGACGCACTTCCATTCGGACCAGGCCCCGCACACCGTCGGCCCGCTGTCCCCGCGGCGTGCGTCGGCGGGACGGCCGTCGCGTCGGAGGCCGTCCGTCGAGCGTGCGTCGCGCACCGGGCCGTCTCGTCGGGACCCATCGGTCGGCCGTCCGTCGATCGCTGCGCCGTCGCGGGCGCTGCCGTCTCGCGCCGCCCCGTCGTGCGCCGAGATCGCGTCGCGCCGGAGGAGATCCCGCGAGAGCCGCATGTCCGGCCAGGCCCCCGCATCCCCCCCGCCCGACTTCCCGCAGCCCGCGACGCCCACGAGGACCAGCGTCGCTATCGTCAGCCACCGAAGGCTCATGCTCGATCGCTCCAACCCCGTCGGTGCCGGGCGGTCCGTCCACCCGCGGGGATCGGCCCCAGCCTAGCACGACCCCGCGCGTCCGACCTCGCACCTTCGTTGCCCGAGGCTCCCGCGCCTTGCTAGACTGCGCGCGGGGATTCGACCGCGATGCCACTGCCCGAGCTGTTCGGACCGTACCTCCTTCACCAGTACGTCGCCCAGGGGACCACCTCCGAGGTGTTCCTGGCCCAGACCCTCGGGGAGTATCCGCGGCTCTGCACCGTCAAGCGCATCCTCCCCGAGCTCAGCGCCTTTCCGGAATTCCAGGCGCGGTTCCGCAAGGACGCCGGGCTCCTCGTGCGCCTGATCCACGGGAACCTCGTGCAGGTGCTCGAGGTGGGCGCGGTCGACGCGCAGCCCTTCGTGGCCATGGAGCTCCTCGACGGCGTGGACCTCGCGGCGCTGGTAGCGCAGGTCCCCGAACAAGGGCCGCTGCCTCCCGAGGTCGCGCTCTTCGTCGCGCTCGAGCTCTGCGAAGCGGTGGCGTACATCCGCGCGCGTCGGCAGGAGGCCGAGGGGACGACCAGCTTCCCCCACGACGCTCCGTGGCCGCTCGAGGTGCTGATCACGCTCGACGGCGTGGTCAAGATCATGGACCTCGGCAGCTTCGGTGCGCTCGGCATCGGACGCCAGAAGGTGGCGCAGCTCTTTCGCAGCCCCGGCTACGCCTCTCCCGAGGTGATCCTGAAGCAGCCGCTCGACCTGCGCGCCGATCTATTCGCCGTCGGGCTCGTCACCTGGGAGCTCCTCGTGGGCCAGCGCCTCGTCGCCGACGCGCCGGAGCAGTTCGTGCGCGACGTGCTCGCCGGATCGTGGAAGGCTCCGCTCGTCGAGCGCAAGGACGTGGCGGGCGAGGTCATCCGGCTCGTCGCACGGCTCCTCGAGCTCGACCCGGCGAAGCGGCCGGCCGAACTCGAAGAGGTGCGCGCCCCCCTCGTCTCGGCGCTACGCCGCCTCTCGCCGGCGTACGGCTCGGCGGCCCTGTCGCGCCTCGTCCTGCGCCGCTTCCCCGACCGCGCGGCCCTGGCCGAGTCGCGCGCGGCGAAGCTCGTCCCCTACGAACCAGAGCCGACTCGCGCGGCGGCGACGGCAAAGACGCAGACCTTCGGGCGCGCCGCGGCGGTCACCCGCACGCTCGCCGAGCCCCAAGCACTCAAGGTGGGCGAGCGCATCCCCGGCACGCGGTATCGCCTGGTGCGGTCCCTCGGCCGAGGCGGAAGCGCCGAGGTCTTCGCCGCGCAGCACATGGACCTCGACCGCCAGGTGGCGATCAAGGTGCTCTCGGCGAGGCTCGCGCAGAGCGCCGAGGCGATCACGCACTTCCGCATGGAGGCGCGGGCCTGCAGTCGACTCCGTCACGCGCACATCGTGGACGTGATGGACTTCGGCGAGCTACCCGACGGGCGCTTCTTCTTCGCGATGGAGCTCGTCGAGGGAGAGTCGCTCGCCGACCTGCTCGACCGGGAGCGACGGCTCACGCCCGGCCGGGCCATCGGCATCTTCCGCCAGCTCGCGCGCGCGCTCCAGGCGGCCCACGCCCACGGCATCATCCACCGCGACCTGAAGCCCGAGAACATCATGCTCGTCGAGCGCGAGGGGCGCGGGGACTTCGTCAAGGTGCTGGACTTCGGCGTGATGGCCTTCGCCACCGACACGGCGCGCGAGCGCGTCGGCACGCCGGGCTACATGTCTCCGGAGCAGGGGGAGGGGGAGCCCCCGTCTCCCGCGATGGACATCTACGCGCTCGGGGTCACCCTCTACGAGGCTCTCTCGGGAGAGCTGCCGTACCCTGCGCAGACCTTCGAGGAGTTCCGGCGCAAGCAGGCCGCGGGATCCGCCCCGGCGCTGCGCAGCCACGCTGCGGCGGCCGACGTGCCGGTGGCGCTCGAGCGCGTCGTGCACCGTGCGCTCGAGGCCGATCCGAGGGCGCGGCACCCGTCGATGGCGGAGCTCGAGACGGAGCTCTTCGCCGCCGGCGCGGCGGCGGGAGCGGATGACCCGTGGGCCGACGAGGCCACGGAGCTCGCCCCCGACTTCGGCGCGCCCGCGACGAGCGGGGCTGGACCGCGTTGGGTGGAGCCGCCGCCAGCACGCCGGACGAGCGTGGCCATCGCCGTGGCAGGCCTGGCCGCTGCGGTCGGCATGGGGGCCGTGGCCTGGATGCTGCTCCGGCCGCCCATTCCCACCCCCTTGCCGCCGACGCCGCGGTGGGCCGGAGCGCCGTCAACGAGCAGGGACGCTGCGCCGAGAGGCGAGACCGTACCGGGGGGCGGGGCTGCGCCGAAGGGCGAGACCGTGCCGAAGGGCGCGGCCGCGCCGGATGCGAGTGCCCCGGAGCGCCCCGCGCGGCCGACGAGCCCGCCCCGGCCCGTCCCCGCGCGCCGTGCCGAGCGGCGGGGCGCGGGCGCGTCACCCAGCCGGCAAGAGCGCAGGACCGAGGAGTCGCCGCGGGACGCCGCGCGAGCGGGACGCCTCGTCTCGGAGGGCAAGGCGCTGCTCCTGCAGGGCAAGCTCCCCGAGGCGCAGCAGCGCTTCGGGGAGGCCGTGCGGGCGGACCCCGCCGACGCGGCCGCCGTCACGGGCCTCGCGAGCGTGGCCTTCGAGCGCGCGCAGTACCTGCGCACCGTGGAGCTCGCGCGGCAGGCGGTGTCGCTCAGTCGGCGGCAGCTTCAGGCGCGCATCCTGCTCGGGGACGCTTATTTCAAGCTCCTGCGCCACGACGAGGCGCTCAAGGCCTGGCAGGAGGTGCTGCGCATCGACCCGGGGCATCCGACCGCCCTCAAGCGCGTACAGAAGGTGAAGCGCGAGCTCGGCGGCGCGAGCGCCCCCGGCGGGTAGCGTGGAAGACGGCGCGTGAGGAACCCTGCGCGCGAAGAGCTCGGCACCCGAGGAGCCGCATGACCACGCCTGAGGGACAGACGCGCCGACAACGCCTCGTGGAGCTCCTCTCCGAGGGACCCACGACCGTGCGGCGCCTCGCCGAGGAGCTCGAGGCCCCCATGCGGCTCATTGCCGAGGATCTGGCCCACGTGCGGCGGTCGCTCGGTGGCAAGACGCTGGTCGTGAAACCCTCCCGCTGCCTGGACTGTAACTTCGAGCTCAAGGGCCGCGAGAAGCTCACCGCCCCCTCCCGCTGCCCGCGCTGCAAGAGCGAGCACACGAGCGAGCCCGAGCTCCAGATTCAGTGAAGATGTTCTAGAATGATCCAACTAGAGCGAGGCCCGCGGGGCCCGGCACCAGACTCACCGTCGCCTTGGGCGGGGAGAGCCGCGCGCTAGCGCAGGTGGCACCGTCGGCGCACGCGAAACGACGCGCTCTGACCACCAGCACGATCCCCGTGACCGAGAGCGCGGCGCCGGTGCCCACGAGGATCCAACCGGGAACCGCCGTGGAGACCTGACGGGGGCACTGCTCGCCCGGAACCGTGGTCGAAGTCTGGCAATCCTTCCCCATCCCGTTGAACGCGGCGAGGATCGAGCCGACGCCAACCGCAGCCACGCCCGCAGCGAGCGTCCCCCAGCCCCAGGCGCGCAACGCCCGGTTTCCGGAGCTCGCAGGCACGAGCGCGACCTCGAGCCGCTCCTGCACGCCTGCGACCACGGTCACGCTGCGTCGAGCCGGCGCATATCCCGAGGCCTCGGCCTCGATCTTGTGTGCGCCCGCCGAGAGCTCGAGCTCCTGGGGCGTGCGGCCGACGGGCTGGCCGTCGACGCGGATCAGCGCCCCGGGCGGCTCGGACTTCACGAGCACGCGGCCAGGAGCCTGGCTCGAGGCCTTGGCCTTGGCGCGCAGGGCGGAGGCCGCGAGGTCCATCTTGTCGGCGAGGGCCTGCTGCCCGCAGATCTCGCAGCTCTGCCGGACGCGCGCGACAACCTCGCCCGTTCGGCCGTCGGCGAGCCAGAGCTCGAGGTCGTACGAACGATCCTCGCCGCGCACGCGACCTCCCGCCACGAAGCGGCAGGCGAGCTTGGCTGCGAGCTCGCGAATGCACGTCGGGTCGCCGCAGCCCTCGCCCCGCCCCGCGAGCGCGCGGCGCACGACCGTTCCCGTGGATACCGTCGCCCCCGAGGCGCGCAGCCCGGCCGCGAAGCGCGCGTCGAGCATGCCGTGGAGCGCGTCGGTCAGGTCGCCCTCGAAGCGCAGGCCGAGCACGGCCACCGCGTCGGTCGCTCGCGCATACCCGCCCGCGAGCACCACCCCCGCGGCGATAAGCAGCGCCACTACCCTGCGCCCCCCCGCGCCTCTTCGTATACCCCCTCGCATCATGCCGCGCAGTCTAGTCGTCGTCCGGGGACCGGGCAAGAAGGCCGCGAGCACCACCGCCAGCAAGGCGGCGAGCAGGGCGAGAGCGTGGCTCGCGATCCTTGACACCTCCGATCCGCCTGACCTATCAACGGACGACTTGCCAGGGCCGAGCTTCACCCTCACGGCCCGCTGCTAGAAAAGGGGGCATGAAGATGCGTGGCGTCTCGGTCGTCTCTTTCGGTCTGATCGCGCTCGGCTCCACGCTCACGAGCTGCGTCACCGACAATCCGAAGTATTGCGATGTCGACTCGACCTGCGCAGCGCGCGGAGGGCCCGCGCTCTGCCATCCGCTCGGCCACTTCTGCTACGACGGCTGCGACAGTGACGCCTATTGCCAGGATGCCTCGCGGGACGGCTTTTCGGCAGCGCATCGCTACTGCAACAAGGCCACGCGCCATTGTCAGAGCGGCCCCGCGACGGATGCCGCGTCGACGACCGAGGCCGGCTCGCGCGACGGGGGCGGTGACCTCGGGAGCACGGACACGGCCTTCTGCGCGGGCAAGGCCAAGGGTGAGCCCTGCGGGGCGCCGAGGTGTGCGGGAGGTGAGCTGACGCGCTACGCCTGCGACGGAGCGGGGCTCTGCGAGCTGAGCTCGAGCTCGTGCGGAGGCTACGCCTGCGAGGCGGGCGGCAGCGCCTGCAAGACCGCGTGCGCGGGCAAGGCCGACTGCACGGGGGCCTTCGAGTGCGTGGGCAAGGCGTGCACCGCCGCGCAGGAAAACGGCGCCCCCTGCGGCACGAATCCCGCCGCCTGCAAGAGCGGCAAATGTGTGGACGGGGTCTGCTGCGGCGCGGCCTCCTGCCCCGCCTGCCAGAGCTGCGCGGTCAAAGGGAAGGCAGGCGCCTGCGCCGCGCTCGACAAAGGCCCGGCCCCTGCCGGTCAGTGCCCGGGGGATGCGGCCTGCGGCGGCGGGACCTGCTCGGGGAGCGGCACCTGCGGCTATCTGCCGAAGGAGAGCGTCTGCGCGCGCGCCTGCGCGGCCGGCCAGCCCGCTCTCTACACCGAGTCGCGCTGCACGACCGACGGCAAGTGCCAGGCTGCTTCTCCCATCGCCTGCGTGGGCTACGCCGTCTGCGCCGCGAGCCCCGCGGCCTGCCCGACCGGCTGCACGGGGCACTCCGAGTGCGTCGCGGGCTCCCTCTGCGACCGCACCCAGGCCCACGCCAACCCCGCCGGCCTCGGCCGCTGCATCGACCCCGCGCTGGTGCAGACCGTCCCGGCGGGCGGCCCCATCGGCCCCGAGCTCGCCGCCGCCCGCACGGCCGGCAAGACGCACGTGAAGGTCCCGGCGGGGACGTACACCGAAAACCTGACCTTCCCCTCGGGCGCGCGCCTGACCCTCGTGGGCCTCGGCTCCCCCAACCTCCGCCCCGGGGCCTCGAGCACGAACCAGCCCATCGTCAGCGTCGCCGCAGGGGCCACCGTGGCTCTCCAGGGCCTCAACCTCACCCTCGCGGGTGGCGGCGACAACGCCGACGGCCTGCAGTGCGCCGGCACCGGCGCCTCGCAAGCCACCCTTACCGTCGTGGAGAGCCTCATCAAGAGCAACGAAGGTCAGGGCATCGAGGCCGCCTACTGCGCCCTCACCGTGCACCGCACCGAGCTCCGCTCCAACCAGGGGGGCGGCCTCAAGCTCACCGACGGCCCTCTGACCCTCACCAACTCCCTCCTCGCCGACAACGGCAACTCCGCCTCCCCCATCGGCGGGGCCAAGCTCGACCCCGGCGCCTCCGCCGTCTCCTTCCTCAATAACACCGTCGTGGCGAATACGGCCGCCCCAGGGACCGCCGCAGGCGTCATTTGCACGAGCAGCGCGACCGCCCTCACCAACTCCGTCATCTGGAGCTACCTCGGCGAGCAGGCCGTCAGCACCTGCAGCGCCTCTTTCTCTGCGCTCAAGGGCTGGACGGGTGGGGGCACGGGCAATCTCACCACCGACCCCCAGCTCGAGGCCGCCCCCTCCTACCGCCTCAAGAGCACCTCCCCCGCCGTCAACGCCGGCAATACCGGCGCCGCGGCCGCCTCCTCCCTCGACCTCGCCAATACCCTCCGTATCAAGGGCGGCGCCTCCGACCTCGGGGCCTATGAGCTCAAGTAAGGGCCGCACGCGACCGCTCTTCGGCGGCGAGAAGATGCCTCACCTCTGGCAGGGCCGCCTCAGCGTCGACCTGTCGTGGACCGTGCCCGCGTAGCCGCGAGGTCGGTAGCCCGAGGAGACGCCGCCCGGTCGTCGTCATCATCCCCGAGCCCACCTGCCACGTCGGCCGCAGAATCGAGCCCCGGATCCACGCCCCGCGATCGCGCCCCCGCCCGGCGCGAGCCCACCTTCCCGGCAGCGCGGCCGCCGCTGGCAGCGCGACCTCCCGCTGCCACCGAATCCTCGGCGGTCACCGCGAGCGGTAGGACCTTCGCGCCACGGAGCGGAGCCGCCGGCGGAGCGACCCTCACGACGCGCGTGGCTCCGCCCGACCCGCGCAGAGCCGAGCCCGTGAGCTGGCTCGCGCTCGAAGCAGCCCGACCCGTGCTCGATCCGACGCGGCCCAGCCCCGAACAGCCTCGCGCGAGACCTCCGACGACGCAGACCGTGAGTGCGAAGGTGACGATGATCGGCATAGGCATGCGCGTTCTCCAGGCGAGTACTACCGCCCACCCCGGCCAATCCTTCCGTCTGTCATAAGGATCCTCCCGCCGAGGTCCCGATCCGCCGCCGGGCCGCCCCATGGGCAACCGATGGGCCCCGCGCTAGAATGACAAACATGCTCCCCGAAGACCTTCCGCGCGCCCGCGTCACCTGGACCTACGACGACCTGCGCACCTTTCCGGACGACCGCAACCGCTACGAAATCATCGACGGAGCGCTCCTCGTGACCCCAGCGCCGACCATCACGCACCAGACCCTGTCCAAGCGCATCCAGTTCGCGCTCATGCAGCAGGTCGAGCACCGCGGCCTCGGCCTCGTCTTCGCCGCTCCGGTGGACGTGATCTTCTCCGCCACGAGCGTGGTGGAGCCTGACCTCGTCGTGGTCCGGACCGCCCGCCGCCCCATCGTCACCCAGCGCGGCATCGCCGGCTCCCCCGACCTGATCATCGAGATCCTCTCTCCGGGCACGGCCAGCACCGACCGCGGACGAAAGCTCAAGCTCTACGCCGACCGCGGCGTGGCCGAGTACTGGATCGTGGATCCCGACGACTCGGCCATCGAGGTCCTGGTCCTCGGCCCCGAGGGCTACGTCCTCCACGGCCGCTTCGGCCCCGGAGATCGCGTGACCTCCACCCTCTTCCAGCTCGACCTGCCCCTCGACCCGCTCTTTGCGTCCTTCTGACCCCAGCGCCACGCCCGAGTAGCCGGCGGGTCGCGCTTCCACTCCCCCGAATTCCCAACACTTGGAGGCGCCGCCGCTCGGCCCGGGCATTGCACTGGATGGCCCTCATGGTGTCCGCCGCGCTTCCGCGTCGCCTTCTTGCCCCGCTCGCCATCGGCCTGCTCCTCGCGAGCTCCGTCGCCCGGGCCGAGGATCCGGAGCCCGCGCCGCAAGCCACCAAGCCCTCTGCCGGCCGACGCCTCGCCACCTGGGCCCGCCACAACGCCCCCAACCTCGCCCGCACGGGCGCCGGAGTCCTCTTCCTCGCCGAGAGCCTCCGCGCCTTCACCTACGCCACCTATCCGACGGTCCCGACCGGCGACGCCGTCCAGGCGGGTCTCGCCGCGACGATGGGGACGCTAGTCGGTCTGCACCTGCTTCCGCGCGACGTGGTGGGCAAGGCGCTCTCCGGCGTCGGCCGCGCCTTCTCCCCGATCCGCCGCGCCGCCTCGAACCTCCCCGGCAAGGTCGGCGCGTGGTTCGCCGGCCCGCACCCCGTCCTGAGAGGCATCAAGAACGCCGGGCGCCTGCTCATCGCGAGCGGACCCGCCGCCCTCTTCACCGGCGGGCTCGTCGCGCTGCTGCACCCCGACGTTCCCCCCGAGGCCAAGATGCTCGGCGTCGGCGCGGCCGTCATCGGCGCCGCCGCCACCAAGCTCACGGCCCCGGATTTCGCCGGCCCGGGCCTGCAGCGCCTCGGCGGCAAGCTTCCCGGCAAGGTCGGCGCCTGGATCCGCGGGCCGCATCCGACGCTCCAGCGCGTCCGCAAGAACACGAACCTGGCCCTCGCGGGGGCGCAGGGGCTCGTCGCGGGCATGAACCTGCTCGCGCTCGCGCACCCCGGCACGCCCGACGAGTACAAGCCCATGGCCGTCGGCGCGCTGATCCTGAACGGCATCGCGATCCACAGCCTCGCCGGTCGCCCAGGTCCGATGCAGATCCGCGAGGCCGCAACGCGCCTCGTCGAGCGCGCGAAGACCGCGACCGCCCCGCTTCGCGCCCGACTGGTTTCCGCCACGCACAGGAGAGCACCATGACCCGCGTCGCGACCCGCAGCCCGCTCTCCGCGCTGCTCGCGCTCGTCGCGCTCGCGCTCCCCGCCTGCGGCGGCATCTCGGACCCTCTCGACGAAGAACGTGGCGACGGCGTCCGCCAGAAGAGCGAGTGCACCGTCGGCTGCTGGGACGAGGAGCTCTACTTCCGCTACGCCTATCCGCGGAAGGAGCAGCTCGACATCCAGGCCAAGGCGCTCGGCTTCTGTATGGCCAAGGCGATCAAGGACCGCCGCACGCGTCGGGCCCCCATCGTCTGGAACAAGCACAAGGCTGCCTGCCCGGACCTCGTCTCGTACCTCGCCGCCGGCGCCCGCTGCGAGAGCGGCTTCGAGACCGAGCTGCGCGAATGGATCATGCGGCAGCCCGACAACTCGGTCGCTCCGCATCAGTTCTTCGCCGCCGCCCTCGACCTCGCCGACGGCGACGTCTTCGCCGCGACGATGGCCGGGCATGAACTCCTGCGCAACGAGGCCCGCTTCATGGCCGAGTGGATCGAGTCCAGCGGCTTCGTCTCGGACTACGAGAAGCTCACCGCCTTCTTCGCCAAGCTCGTGGACATCCGCGGCGACCTACGCGAACGCGGTCCGGGCTTCGTCGGCGACCACCCCGGCACCTGGTACCGCTTCTTCGGCATGCTGCTCTACACGATCGGAGCCTCTCCCATCGACCACGCAGGCGTAGGTCCTTCGAACCTCGGCTTCTCGTGGGCCCTCGTCTCGGGCATGTGGGGAGCGCAGACCGCCGAGGACCTCAAGCTCGCCACCATCACGATCAACGGCGTCGTCGAGCACGACCACCGCAAGCGCGTGATCAACGAGCGCGGCGCTGCGACGATGTACTACCTGCTCCAGGCGGCCTTCGGCTCGCGGTCCATGGACCTCAAGCTGAGCTGCGCGCCGAGCGACTACCTCCTGCCGCTCGAGACCTGCAAGAAGGGCGTGACGCCGCCGAGCCTCATCGGCTGGAGCACCCCCGCGCACTGCAGCCAGCCGTAGAGTAGGCCCGCTCCGTCCACGACCGCTCTCCACGCGGCATCTGCGCGCTCTTCCCGTCGGGCACCCCCGCTCTCCACCTCGCTCTCCTCAGTCACGCGCCCTCACGCAACGTTCTCTCGTCGACGACCACCCGACCCCACTGGCGACCACACTGGTCACGGTGGCGAGATCGCAATTCAGGGGACAACTATCCCCGGCGCCCGAGCCACCCCGCCCGGATCCCCAACGATCGCCGCGTTCACGCCCGTCCCCTCCTGGCGACTCGCGTTGCCGCACCTCCCCAGCGCCGTGGCACGTGGCTTGCTCTGTACGGTTGCGAACGACAGTGGGCGACGGGCCCTACGGAACAACCGCTCCGATCGGGAGGGAGACCATATGAGACGGATCGCAACGCTCTTCATCGCCAGCATCCTCGCAGCATGCGCTGGCGACGGTGGCACGGACCCGCAGGGCGGTGGCCTCGAGCACTCGGCGACCACGGTCGATGAGCGCGGCATGGAGGTCAACACGAGCTGCACCATCTACACCGGGGATCAGGCCAAGGGGTACACGGCCCTCGCGGACAACCTCTCCGACGGCGCGTTCATCAACGACGAGGAGTCGCTGGTCGTGAACTACCGCTTCGGCAGCATGCGCACCTACTGCAGCGGCGAGGGCGCCGGCGTGCAGACGCGCTGGTTCACGCTGAAGGTGACCGAGCCGGACTTCCCGCTGCGCGTGCGGCTCCTGAACGGCCAGAACGTCCAGGTGATCGTGTGGCAGAAGACGGGCGCGACCTGGACCCCGACCTGGGAGCACAAAGGCGGCCTGGCCGCCTCCGACGAGAGCCAGGCGAGCGACGACGCCATCAACAAGGCCACCTTGAAGGTCGGCCTTCCGGTCGGCGAGTACGCCATCACGGTCACCCTGAAGAGCCCCCCGTTCTTCAAGTGGACCGGCGGCTGGCTCGGTATCGGCTCAACGCTTCGTCCAGCCGTGGACACCATCCCCTACAAGGTCGCGATCATGAAGGGCACGCGCCCCGGCCAGTGCGGCTCTCCCGAGGTCCCCGACGAGTTCGTGATCGAGGAGACCACCCAGTGGGACAAGATCTGGTCTGACTTCGACATGACCTTCCCTGAGTTCAACATCCGCGGGCTGAGCTCCGCGGGTGGCCAGTACATCGGCAAGTTCAAGCGGGACTTCTTCAACTGGGCCCTCGGCGGCACGGCCAACCTGGCAGGCAACGCCCGCATCATCGGCTGGAAGAACATGGCCGGCGATACCGTAGCCTACACCCGGAAGACCTCCCCGAAGGACGCCCTGACCCACGTGGACGTCCTCGACTGCAACGAGCCGCCGCAGATCATCGGCGCTCACGACGAGCCCAAGAAGATCGGCTCCGGCGCGAGCTACTACATCCTCACCGACTACACGACGGGCCAGAGCGTGGACTCCTGGCGCTTCGTCGGGACGAAGAAGAACGCCCAGGGGCAGGATGAGATCGTGCAGGCCGACGGCGGGCTCCCGGCGTTCGTCTTCCAGCTCTTCGACAGCAAGACCAAGGAGCTCCTCGTCACCATCACCCAGCAGCGCCGCACGATGGCCGACCTCTACTACGTCAAGAAGGAGCCGGCGATGAAGATGGCCGACCCGGCCAACCCCGGCAAGTTCATCGACAAGGTCAACGCGCGCATCTGGGCCAACATCCCCGCGAGCTTCACCGTGTCGAGCAACCAGAAGCTGCACCAGTGCTTCCAGGACTCCTACGACAAGAAGAAGGTCCCGTACGGCGAGTACGGTGGCGTGAACGGCGCGACGCCCGACGACTGTTCGGACTGCTGCCTGGACGCGCGCGGCGGGCAGTCGCGGCTCGAGAAGCGGACCCACACCGAGACGGAAGAGGGGCCGTGCAACTCCTGGGACGACCAGGGGAACTGCAACGGACACTCGACCATCTACCACAGCTGGGACTGGAACGCCTGTCTCTGCCGGTAGGCACCAGAGAACCGATTCGAACCGAACCACAGCGCATCGAACGGGCCTGCGGGCCCTCTGAAGGAGAAGGACGATGAAAACCACACGCTACACCGCGCTCGTCGCGGCGGTGCTTCTGGGAGCCTGCGGCGGAATGGACGACCTGGAGGGCGGCACGACCGAGCGCCTCCCCGCCGGCGCCGTGCCCAACGGCGTCTGCCAGAAGATCAACTTCGACAACCAGGGCGAGGCCCAGGACCTGACGCTGGGCGCGAGCGGCACCACGATCGACGGCTCCGCGACCATCCAGGTCAAGGCCAGCGGGGGCTACAAGGCCTTCGGTGTCGACTGCCGCACGGGTGCGTGCGACGACGCCAACGGCGGCATCACCACGCACGCCTACCGCGTGCAGCTCACCGGCGACTCCAAGCTCGCGGCCCGCGTGCACGGCGCCGACAACCTCCGCCTGCTCATCTATCAAGAGCGGGACTGGGAGAGCGGCGGCCAGGCCACCTGGGAGTGGAACAAGAGCGCAGCTGCCTGGGACGGCACCGGCCTCGCCCAGAGCGACGTGGACAACCTGACCTTCCGGCAGCTCCTCCCCAAGGGGAACTACATCCTCGCGGTCGTGGTCCGGGAGATCAACGGCGGCGGCAACTGGATCTGTCCCAAGCCCCACGATGGCTACACCGTGGACGCCCCCAACAGCGCGAGCTATCGGCTGTGGATCGCCACCACCCCGAAGGACGGGACCTGCGGTGAGATCAAGCTTCCCCCCCGCGTCGTCCTCGAGGAGGACAGCCAGTGGGACAGCTTCGTCAACGACAAGGGCAAGTGGCAGTTCCTGGCCTTCCCGAGCTTCACCATGCGCGCCTCGACGGAGCACGACCTGAGCCAGGCCCATGCGATCCAGAACAACGATCCGGAATTCCAGTACACCTTCGAGAGCTACAACGCGCAGCTCGCGGACCCGAGCTTCGGCTCGATCAAGAACGACGTGCCGGGCTTCGACTTCCTCGAGCGCTACAAGATCGGCGGCTTCAACCCGACCAACCGCATCCTGCGCTGGCTGGACGCCGCGGGCTCTCTCGTCGCCTACTCCCGTGAGGATACGACCGAGGCCACGGTGACCAACCACATCGACATCCTCTCCTGCGGCAACCGGATCATCGGCTCGCTCGACGAGGAGAAGGCCACGGGCACCTTCTTCACCAAGTACCGCATCGCGAACGCGGACGGCTTCGTGGTCGGCTGGTCGCTCCTCATGAACACCATCTCGACGGCCACGGGCAACGTGAACACGATCATCAAGATCGTGGGCGCCAAGCAGGGCACGATGGGCCCCGAGCCGAGCGACAAGATCTACGCCGTCATCACCCGCACCAAGAACACCATGGCCGACCGCTGGGTCATCGACTCCTCCATGGCGCCCAAGCAGGGCGACATCGACCCGTCCACGAACGCGCCGTACCCCTACATCGACCCGCGCCTGTTCGTGATGTCCGCCGTGGGAAAGACCACCGGGCAGAATGTCCACCAGTACTACGACTGCGTGCTCAAGGCCACGCCCGATGGCTGCGCGGACTGCTGCCTGGATAACGGCGCCGGCCAGTTCATCCCCACCGGCGGCTGGTGTCAGTGCCGCTAGGCTGACGCGCCCCGCACGGGGCCTCCCCGAGTCCGGGTCGAGGCCCCGCCTTTCGCTTCCCCTCCTCGCTCCCCCAGCTTGCCCCTCGAGACCGCCCCAGGCACCATCGTCTCCGTGCCCCCTCGCCCCGTCGGCCACGTCGTCTCGCACACTCACTGGGACCGGGCCTGGTACCTGACGGCCGAGGCGACGCGCGTCCGCCTGGTCGAGATGATGGACGCGCTCCTCGAGCTGCTCGGGCGCGAGCCCGCCTTTCGCAGCTTCACCCTCGACGGGCAGATGGCCATGGTCCTGGACTACCTGGCCGTGCGGCCGGAGCGGGAAGAAGAGCTCCGTCGCCTGGCGCGGGCGGGGCGGCTCGAGCTCGGCCCCTTCTTCGTCCTGCCGGATCTCTTTCTCCCGTCGGGCGAGTCGCTCGTGCGGAACCTCTGCCTCGGCCAGCGGCTCGCGCGGGCCTTCGCGCGCCCGAGCCGGGTGGGCTACCTCCCCGACCCCTTCGGGCACCCGGCTCAGCTCCCCCAGATCCTGGCCGCCTTCGGCCTCACCGGCGCCATCGTGGCGCGAGGGCTCGGCGACGAGGGCGAGGCGCTCGGCAGCGACTTCCTCTGGGAGGCCCCCGACGGCACGCGCCTGCACACCACGCATCAGGTGGGGGGCGGCTACTGCAACGCCGCGCGGCTGGGAGAGGAGCCCGCGTCGGACTCCGGCGCCGCCCCCCCCGCACCGTTCGCCGCGCGCCTCGCCCGGGCCCGCGCCCGGCTCGAGTCCCTGCGACGCGAGATGGAGCCCTATTGCCCGCACGGCCACCTGCTGCTGAACAACGGCTGCGACCTGCTGCCGGCGCAGGAGGACCTGCCCGAGCTCCTCGCGGCGCTCGGCCGAGACCCGCGCGCCCCGCTCCGCCTCCGGCACACGAGCTTCGCGCGCTATCAGGCTGCCGTCCGGCACGCCGCCTCCCGGGGGGCGTTCACCCCATGGACCTATCGCGGCGAGCTTCGGGGCGGGCGCTACGCGAACCTCCTCCCGGGAGTGCTCTCCGCGCGCGTGGACCTGAAGCTCGCGCACGACCGGGCCGAGCGGCTGCTCCTCGACTGGGTCGAGCCCTTCACCGCGCTAACCTCGCTCCTCGGCCGCGGGACCGACGCCGGCGGCCTCCTCGAGCTCGCGTGGCGAGAGCTCCTCCTCTGCCAGCCCCACGACGACCTCTGCGGCTGCAGCATCGACGCGGTGCACGCCGACGACACGAACCGCCTCGCCCGGGTGACCCAGCTCGGCGAGGCCCTCCTCGAGAGCGCGCTGAAAGGGCTCGCGACGGCGGCGGCCTTTGCCCCCACGGCTACCGCCGCCCAGCAGCCGGCCGCGGCCTCCGCCACCTCCGCCCGCCCCGCTTCGCCCCGCGCCGTGGTGTTCAACCCGCACCCCTGGAGCGTGCGCGCCGTGGTCGAGCTGCCTCTCGCCCCGCGGGTGGCCTCCCACGACGGCGGGCTCCCGCCGCAGCACCCTGGTCCGAACGGCTCGGAGGCCCTGCTCGCGCTCCCTCCCCTCGGCTACGCGCTCTGCTGCCCGACGAGCTCCCGCGGCGCTCCGCCCGCCCCGCTCCCCGCGCCGGTCATCCTGACCCGCCGACGCGGCGCCCTGCGCCTCGACAACGGGCTCGTCGCGCTCACCGTCTCGCCCCGCGGCGAGCTCTCGCTCACGCACCACGCCACAGGACTCATCTTCCGGCGCCTCGCCGAGCTCGTGGACGAGGGGGACGCGGGGGACACCTACGACTTCTCGCCTCCGGCGCAGCAGGGCCTGGTGCGCGGCCCCTCTCGCGCGCCCACGCTTCGCGTCATGCACCGCAGCCCCCTTCGCGCCGAGCTGGACCTGTCGTTCGCGCTCTCGCTCCCGGTGGGCCTCACCGCCGACCGCCGCGCCCGCACGCGCCAGGTCCGGGCCGTGCCCGTCTCGCTGCGCGTGCTCGTGACCGCCGGCGCGCCGCGCCTCGAGCTCCAGCTCACCGTCGAGAACACCTGCGACGACCACCGCCTGCGCCTGGCGATCCCCGCGCCCTTCGCGACGGACGCCGCGCTCACTGGCGCGCCATTTCAGCTCGTGCGAAGGCCCCTCGCCCTCCCAAAGACCTCCGGCTGGGCCCAGCCCCCCGGGCCCACGCATCCCTGCTCTGGCTTCGTCGCGCTCGAGGGCCCGCGAGGTGGCCTCGCCCTCTCCGCCCCGGGCCTGCACGAGGTCGAGGCCCGCCACACCCCCCGCGGCACGAAGCTCCTCATCACCCTTCTTCGCTCGGTGCGCTGGCTCAGCCGCGCCGACCTCACCACGCGCAAGGGGAACGCGGGGCCTCCCTGGCCCGTGGAGGGCGCGCGCCAGCGTGGAAGCACCACCTTCCGCGTGGCCGTGATCCCCTTCGCCGACGCCCTCATCGATTCGGACGCGCTACGCCAGGCCGCGGAGCACGCCTCGCCCCCGCGCGTGGTCACCCTCGAGGCGGGCTCCCCGCTCGCCCCGCCGCGCCGGCCTCTCCCGCCCCGCGCCTCGTTCCTTACGGTGAAACCCGCGGCGGTGCAGGTCACCGCCCTCCGGAGAGCCCCGGGCCGCGCGCTCGAGCTGCGCCTCGTGAACCTGAGCGACACGGCCCAGCTCGCGCGGCTCGAAGGCCCGCTCGTGGCCACGCACCGGCTCCGGCTGGATGGAAAGCGCCTCGGCCCGCTCGCCGAGCCCGACCGCGTGCCGCTCCGCCCCTTCGAGATCGCTACGGTGCGGCTCGCGGCGTCGCCTTCCCCCCGGAAGCGCCGCCCGCAGGCGAAACGCCGCTCTCCTTGAGCACACGCTCCGCCCCGTCGACCGCCGCCAGGTAGTGCGCGAAGCGAATGTCCAGACAGATGCTCCGCTGGTCCTTGGGCAGAAACTGCCAGTCGGAGAGGATCGACTCGGGCGTCCCGTCGAAGAGCAGCCCCACGAGCCGTCCCCGCGCGTCGATGACCGGGCTCCCCGAGTTGCCGCCGGTGGTATCCAGCGTGGCGGTGAAGTTCACCGGGATGTCCTTCACATGTGCGTCCATCGCCGGGCTCGACGCGCGCGCCGGAAAGGCCGCCTTGAGCTTCGCCGGCACCTCGAAGGGGAACTTGCCCTTGTCCTTCGCCACCAGCTCCGAGAGCGTGCTCAGGTAGCGGTGGCGCTTGCCGGTGGCGGTGGCCGTGTAGTCCGCGACCTTCCCGTGCGTCAGCCGCACCGTGAAGTTCGCGTCGGGGTAGGCCGCTTTCTTCACCTCGGTCACCCAGCGGGGGTGCAGCACGGTGGCGAGGTACTGCTCGACCTCCTTGAACGCCCCTTCCTTGAGCGCGGTGAGCTCCGCCTCCGCGTCGGCCGCGAAGCGCAGGAGCGGGTCGTCCTGCTTGCGCAGCTCGGGAGCCTTCATCTTGAAGAGCGCCGCCCGCAGCGCCTTGGCGCGCTCGAGCTCCTTCGCCTCCGCGCTCCGCGCCACGAGCTTCGTGCTCCCGTAGACCACGGCCACGGCCACCTCGAGCGGATCCTCCGAGAGCGCGACGCCGTAGGCCGCCTTGAAAGCCGCCGCCGGCTCCTCCCCCTTGCGCTTGGCCTCCGCGACCAGCTTCTTCAGAGCCTTCTGCCCCGCGGCGACGAGCCGCGCGACGACCTTCGGCTGCTGCGCCGCGGGGAGCTTCTTCGTCTCGCGCAGCAGGTGCAGGAGCAGCGCACGCTCGGTGCCGAGCTCGGTCTCGTCCTCGAGCCGCGCCCCGCCCTCGATGAAGCGGTAGACGTTCTTGTCCTTGTACGCCTCCTCCTTGCGCATCCGCTCGGGCTTCATCTTCTCCTTGGCCCACTTGGCCATCTGGTACGCGCTCCCCACGGTGGAGACCATCATCAGCCGCCCGAGGGCCGCCATCTTCCGGTTGAAGCCGCGGTAGCGGCCGTAGACCGCGCCGATCTCCCCGAGCACCTTCTCCGCCCCCTTGCGCGCCTCGGAGCCCGCCGGCTGCGCTTCGAGCAGCGCCTTCTCGTCGGCCAGCTTGCGCTCGAGCGTCTTCCAGCGCTTCATCCCGTCCGCGCTCATCTGGTAGTACTTCAGCCCGTTCTGCAGGCTGGATTCGAAGCCCTCGTACTTGCGTCGCGCCTCGTCGCTCGCCTTCATGCGGAGGTGCACGGCCTTGATCGTCCCGTCGAGAAACTCGATCACCTGCGGGAGCTGCTCCTCCACGTAGTACCGCACCGCGTGGCTCGTGGCGTGCCGCGAGGTCCGCCCCGGAAAGCCCATCACCAGCACCATCGCCCCCCGGCCCACCCCCTCCGTGGACACCTTCAGGTGCACCGGCGTCTCGAGCGGGCGGTTCGCCTTGTCGAACGCGCCCCCCTCGCCCTTCTCGTTCACGTAGGCCCGCAGGTAGGTGAAGTCCGCCGTGTGGCGCGGAAACATCCAGTTGTCGATGTCCCCGCCGTACTTCCCGAGGGCCTTGGCCGGCGCGTAGACCAGCCGCACGTCTCGCACGCGCAGGTAGGTGGTGAGCGAATACGAAGCGCCGCCGTCCATCTCCGCCACCTGACAGACCTGCTTCCCTCCCTCCTCGCAGGCCTTCACCAGGTCGTCCTTGCGCAGCCGAATCGCCTCGAAGCGCTTCGACCAGTGCGGCTTCCCCTTCACCGCGGCCAGGACGGGCTGGGTCACGTCCTCCACCTTCCGCACTACCAGGAGGTCGTAGCCGGGGCACGAGAGCTCGTCCTTCTGCGCCTTCGCGACGAAGCCGCGGTCCATGATCCCCTGGTGCGCCTTGAGCGCGTTGAGCCGCGCGAGGCACCCGAAGGCCACGTGGTGGTTCGTCACGAGCAGACCCTGCTTGGAGACGAAGGCCCCGCTACCGCCGCGCGCGACCTGCACCACCGCTCGCGACAGCCGCCCGAGCTCGCCGGGGGTCACCTTCAGCCCCGCCCCCGCGAGCTCCTTCTCGGGGAGCCGGTCGAGCGGGTACATCCCCTCGGCGGCCAGCGCCGCCCCCGAAAGACACACCACCAATGCGCCCGCCCAGCCGGCGCACCCTCTTCGTCCCAGCTCGTGCATGTCTACCCTCGTTGTGGTCCGGAAGCTCCGGCGCGCGCCGGAGAGAAGCGACCGCGCCGCTACCCCGCGGTGTCGTAGCGGTCGAAGCGCATGGTGAAGTTCGCCCGCCCCTGCGTGAGCGAACGCACCCGCGTCGAGTAGCCGAACATCTGGCGCATGGGCACCTTGGCCTTGAGCTCACGCTTGCCGCCGCGGAAGCCGACCTCCTCGATCTGTCCGCCGCGGGCGTTCAGGTCGCCGATCACCTCGCCCATGAACTCCTCGGGGTAGGTGACCTCCACGTCCATGATCGGCTCGAGCAGCGCCGGTCCCGCCTCGCGGCAGGCTCGCCGGAAGGCCTCGCCCGCCGCTACCTTGTAACCCACGTCGCCCGTCACCCCCTCACGGGTGGTGATGCCGCAGAGCATGACCCGCACGTCCACGAGCGGGTAGCCCGCGCTCACCCCCGACGTGGCGGCCTCTCGCAGCCCGTCCATCGCCGCCTGCACCACCGCGGGGTGAAGGATCGTCCCCGCCGGAATGGCGTTCTCGAAGGCCATCCCGCTGCCACGCTGCCGCGGCTCGACCCGCACCGCCGCGTGTCCGTAGATCTGCGAGCCGTCGTCCAGCTTGCGCTCGAAGACGTGCTCCGCCCGCCCGGCCGACGTCAGCGTCTCGCGATACACGACCTGCGGCCGCCCCACCCGCGCCTCCACCCCATACTCGCGCACCAGGCGGTCCACGATGATCTCGAGGTGCAGCTCGCCCATCCCGCTGATCAGGGTCTGCCCGGTCTCGGCGTCCTCGGTCACGCGGAAGGTGGGGTCCTCCTCGGCCATCTTGGCCAGACCGAAGTCCAGCTTCTCCTTCTCGGCCACCGTGTTCGGCTCCACCGCCTGCGAGATGACCGGGGCGTAGGTGTCGATCGGCTCCATCAGGATCGGGTGCCCCGCATCGCAGACCGTGTCCCCGGTCCCCGTGAGCTTGAGGCCCATCGCGGCCACGATCGTGCCCGGGCCGGCGAGGTCGATCCGCTCCCTGCGGTTCGCGTGCACCTGGAAGAGGCGCGCCACCTTCTCCGTCTTGCCGAGGCGCGCGTTGAGCACGTCGTCGCCCGGCTTGAGGCGCCCCGAGTAGATGCGCAGGTAGACCACCTTGCGCCCCTGCTCCATGTGCACCTTGAACGCGAGCGCCGCGAAGGGAGCCTTCTCCTGGGGGGGCCGCTCGGCGATCTCGTCGGGCTTCCCCGGCACCGACCCCACGGCCGGCGGCACGTCCAGCGGCGACGGCAGGTAGTCCACCACCGCGTCGATGAGCGGCTGCACCCCGCGATTCCGGAGCGCCGCCCCGCAGAGCACCGGCACGAGCTTGTTGGCGCAGCAGGCCTTGCGCAGCGCCGCCTTGAGCTCGGGGATCTCCACCGTCTGCCCCTCGAGGAACTTCTCCGCCACCTGATCGTCCACCTCGCCGATGGCCTCGATCATCCGCTCGCGAGCCTGCTCGGCCGCCTCCCGCAGGTGCGCCGGCACCTCGCCCACCGTCGGCTGGTCGCTGTCCCCCGACCAGGTGATCCCCTTCATCTCGACCAGGTCCACCGCGCCGGCGAAGGTGTCCTCGATCCCGATCGGGATCTGGATCACCACCGGGCGCGCACCCAGCCGCGTCCGCATCTCCTCGACCACCCCCTCGAAGTTCGCCCCCACGCGGTCCAGCTTGTTGATGAAGGCCAGCCGCGGCACCCCGAACTTCTCGGCCTGGCCCCACACCGTCTCGGACTGCGGCTCGACCCCGCCAACCCCGCAGAAGACCACCACCACGCCGTCGAGCACGCGCAGACTGCGCTCCACCTCGATCGTGAAGTCCACGTGCCCGGGAGTGTCGATGAGGTGCAGCTCGTGGTTCCGCCACGCGAGCGTCGTAGCCGCGGCCGTGATGGTGATCCCCCGCTCCTGCTCCTGGGGCATCCAGTCCATCTGGGCCTGACCGTCGTGCACTTCTCCCATCCGGTGGATGCGACCGGAGTAGTAGAGAAACCTTTCGGTCACCGTGGTCTTGCCGGCATCGATGTGCGCCACGATGCCGATGTTGCGAACCTGCTGTAGCTTGACCGAGGCCATGATCCCCTCGCCTGAGCGCGTTCCGACGGAAAATGCCCCCTCAGGCGGGCGCTATTATACGCACCGCCTTTCGAGATTCCAGCGTCAGAACGTGGCCAAAACGCCTATTGACCCCCGAGCGAACCGATTGCAGACTGGCGACGACCAATAGGACGAAAGCCGCGCAGCCCGTCGCTGGCGAGCTCCGATTTCCACTACTCAGAGGACGCCGTGAGCCTCAAGGCACTCTTCAGCAAGGACGGCCGCAAAGAGCGCGCGCTGCAAAAGGCGAGCGCCAAGGCCGCCAACAAGAAGATCAAACCGGACGATCGCGGTCCGGCGCTGCACACCCTGCTGGAGGACGGAAGCGACGAGGCGATCGCGGCGCTGTTCAAGCGCTTCACCTTCATCTACGACGCCAACATGGTCTCGGACGAAGAGGAGAAGAACCTGGTCTACCAGGGGCTCGTGGATCTCGGCGAGCGGGTGCTCCCGCACCTCCGCCAGCACCTGACGGACTCCCCGACGCTCTCGTGGGGGCTGCGCATGCTGGGCGACGTCTGCGACCACGAGACCAGCTGGTCCGTGCTCGAGGAGGTGCTCGCGAGCTACGAGCCCGGCTACGTGCGCGACCCGTCGAAGAAGCAGCAGCTCATCGGCTACCTCGGGGACTTCAAGGACGTGCGGGCGGCCGAGCGGCTCGTCCCCTTCCTCGAGGACCACGACGAGACAGTGCGCTACCTGACCGTCGAGGGTCTCTTCAACCAGCGGCAGGAGCTCGCCCGCGAGGCGCTGCTCAAGGCCTTCTGCAACGCCGACGAGGAGAGCCTGCGCATCAAGAATCGGATCGCGGAGGGCTTCGCCGAAACCGGGTGGGCCGTCACCGGCTTCCGCGGCACCGTCGAGGGACTGCTCGGCAGCGATTACCTCGTGGACGGCAAGGGCAAGATCAAGCTCAAGAAGGCGCGGACCCAGCCATGAAGTTCCCCATGACCCCCCAGGGGCTCGACCGCCTGCGGGTAGAACTGCGCGAGTGCAAGGCCGAGCGCCCGAGGCTCGCCGACACGATCCTGGAGGCCCGAGAACTCGGAGACCTCTCCGAAAACGCCGAGTACCACGCCGCGAAGGAGCGGCAGGGGTTCCTCGAGGCACGCATCCGCGAGCTCGAGGCCAAGATCGGCCAGGCGGAGGTCATCGACCCGAGCAAGCTATCGGGCGACCGCGTGATCTTCGGCGCCACGGTGCGGCTGGCCGAGATCGACTCCGGGGAGGAGGTCCGCTACTCGATCGTCGGAGACGACGAGTCGGACGTGAAGGCCGGCCGGATCTCCATCTCCTCACCGGTCGCGCGCGCGCTCATCAACCACTCCGTCGGGGACGAGGTCACCGTCAAGGTACCCGGCGGAACCCGCCGCTACGAGATCGTCGACGTCAGCTTCGGCGAATAAGAGAGAGGATCGACACGATGCATCGAGGAGTGACGCTAGTCGCCGCCCTGCTGTTCTCTGCCCTCGGGCTCACCGGCTGCAAGCAGGCCCAGGGCGAGCGCTGCCAGCTCGACAGCGATTGCCAGAGCGGCCTGATCTGCTGCGTCAAGGCGGCCGACCGCCAGGCCGGCGGGACCTGTCAGCCCACGGGCGGCTGCGAGCTGACCACGCAGGATGCCGGGACCAAGGACGGAGCTACTGCCGACGCCAAGGCCGCAGACGCCAAGACCGGCGACGGAAAAGCCGGCGACGCGAAGTCGGGTGACGCCAAGACCACCGACGCGAAGGCCGCGGACGCCAAGGCGGCCGACGCGAAGGCCGCAGACGCCAAGGCGGCGGACGCGAAGGCCGCAGACGCCAAGACCCCCGACGCCACGGCCAAGGACGCCAAGGCCGCGAACTAACGACCCGAGCGCGGAGCGCGAGAGGTGCGCTACAGCCGAGGACTGCTCGTCGCCTCGATCCTTCTCGCCTCGGCCGCCATCACCGCCTCCCGCGAGGCCCACTCGGCGCCCGCCCTCTGGTCCGAGCGGGGCATCTCCCTCGGCCTCTTCGCCGAGGACCCCGGTCTCGACTACGGCTACCTGCTGCGCGAGATCCGCGCGACCGGCGCGACCCACGTCTCGGTCGTCGTCCCCTACTACCAGCACGACGTGAGATCCACCGAGCTCCGCGCGCACAGCCGCTACACGCCTCCGCTGGACCGCGTCCTACGTACCCTCTCCCAGGCCCGCGCCCTCGGCCTCCGCGTGCTGCTCTTCCCCATCTTGCGCCTCGAGTACGAGGTCACGCCCGACGAGTGGCGCGGCGCCCTCGCCCCGCAGGACCCCGACGCCTGGTGGCGCAACTACCGCAAGCTGATCCTCGAGCTCGCCCAGGTCGCGGCACGGGGAGGCGCCGAGTCGTTCTGCGTCGGCAGCGAGCTCTCCTCGCTCGACACCCGACCCGCCCGGTGGGCGCCGCTCATCGCCGAGGTGCGGCGCACCTTCCGCGGCCGCCTCGTCTACTCGGCCAACCACGACCACTTCGAGCGCGTCGCCATCTGGCACCTCGTGGACCAGATCGGGCTCTCGGCCTACTTCGAGCTCGTCGGGCTCGCGGAACGGCAGCCCTCGCTGCTCCGGCTCACCCACGCCTGGCGAGAGCTCCGCTCGCGCATCGGCCGCTTCTGGGCCCGCGTCCGCAAGCCGATCGTGCTCACCGAGCTCGGCTACCACAGCCAGCGCGGGACGAGCGCGCGGCCGTGGTTCGAGTCGCTCAAGGAGCCGCTCGGCCTCGACGAGCAGCGGGACTGCTACGCGGCCTTTCGGCGCGCCTTCGCCGGGGCGCCGTATCTGGAAGGGGTCTACTTCTGGAACTGGTTCGGCTGGGGGGGCCCGCAAAGCCGCGAGTACTGCCCGCGCGGCAAGCCCGCGGCCCGCGAGATCTGCCAGGCCTTCGGCGTCGCACCCGCACGCTGCCCGAGCACGCACGGCATGCCCTGGTACGACCCGCGCCGATGACGTGCCCGCGCGTGCGGCCCTCCCCCACCGGACCGCGCCCCGATCGTCGCGGCTAGGCGAGCTTCAGCCCGAGGAGCTCTCGCGCCTTGAAGTACTCCTCGCTGACGGCGTAGGCCATCAGCTCGGCCACGCGCTCCTTCGGCGGCAGAGTCCCGGCCGGGGCCGCCTCGTCGATCAGCAGCCGCGCCGCAGCCTCGAGGTCTCCCGAGAGGAGCAGCGCCGCACGCGACGCGGACAGGTCCACCGCCTGGAGCCAGCGCTCGACCTCTCCCTCGGCGGCCGCCGCGCGCAGCTCCTCGGTGCGGTGCCCCAGGCCCTCGAGTTGCCGCGGATCCAGCTCGGTGCGCAGCACCTCCACGAGACGCTGGATGTAGTCCACGTCGCCTGAAACGCGCGTCGTCGGTGCGAGCAGCTTCACCGCCGCCAGGACCACGGCGCGCAGCACCGCCGGCGCCGGGGTCACGAACGCCAGCACGTGCTCCGGCCGCAGGAGCGCCAGAGTCTTGCCGAACCAGAAGGTGAGCTCGCCCTCGGTCCGCCCCTCCTTCACCACGAGCGGGTTCACCCAGAGCACCGTGCTCCCCTTCCCCTGCTCACCCGTCAACACGAGGGAGAGGGGCTCCTGCATGTCTCCGCGCACGTAGAGCTCGTCCGGCGCGTGCCCGATAGCCTCCGCCGCGTAGCGGTAGGCGCGGGCCCAGAGCCGCTGGTCCTTGTCCGGGTGGAGCTGCTCGGTGGCGCGCAGGCCGAAGTGTCGCTTGGCGCGCATCGCCATCGGGCCGATGACCGGCGCTGCAGCCCCGAAGAGGTCGCTCAGCACGGGCGACTGCCGCGGGTGTTCGATCTGCCCCCGCCAGAGCTCCGCCCCGAGCTTGCTCTGCACCCGCTTCGGCGTGGCCGCGCGATGCTTCTGGTAATAGGCCTGCTCCTCCGGTCCCGCGAGCTTGAGCAGGTTCAACACTGCCGAGACGCAGATCGACTTGTCCTCGTCCTTCGCCTCGCCGTAGAGCCGGCGGAGTTCCCGGTACGCCTCGAGGCGCATCGGGTTGTGCCGCAGCAGCCGCTGATTGACCTGCACCGCCTTGGCGTACGCCTCGGGGCCGGCCGTGGCGTAGAGCCGCGCCAGCGTCTCGAGCCGGTGGACGTTCGTCGGATCGATCTTGGCCGCCACCTCGAAGGCCACGATCGCCCCCTTCGCGTCCTGCAGCTTCTCCTGACAGATCTGCCCCAGCTCGTGCCAGAGCCGCACCTGCTCGGCCACCGGCGTCTCGGCGGGAAGCCGCTTCAGCATCAGCCGGAAGGCCTGCACGAGCCCCTTGTAGTTGCCCTGCTCGGTGTAGAGCTGCTTGAGCGCGGTGAAGGCCTTCTGGTTGGTCGGGTCCGCCTGGAGCGCCAGGTCCAGGTGACGCGCCGCCTCCTGCGGCCGCTTCAGCTCGTCGCGCAGAATCACGGCGGCCGTGTAGTGCAGCCGGTAGCTGTGCGTCCCGTCGGTCTCCAGTCGCTCGAGCTGGGTCAGGACGGCGATGCAGTCCTCCCACCGCTTCTGCTCGATGTGCACCTCCAAGAGCTTGTGCAGCACGCGCCGGTGATCCGGCTTCAGCTCCACCGCCTGCTTGTAGGCCGCGGCGGCCTCGTTCAGCCGCTTGAGCTTCTCCACCAGCAGGTCCCCGACCTCCTCGAGCAGCGAGAGCTTCGCCACCTCGTCGGTCGCCCCCTTGACCATGTTCTTCTTGCAGCGCACCACCGCCTCCCAGTCCCCCTTCTCCTGGTAGGCGTGCATGACGTGCGAGAGCACCTTCGCGTTCGACGGGTCGAGGTCGAGCGCCTTCTCGAACATGTTGAGCGCCTTGGCCGTCTCCCCGAGAGCCATCTTGATCTCTCCGAGGCGGAGGAAGACCTCCACGACCTCGGGCGAGGCCATGCTGTCCCGTCGGTGCACGAGCAGCGCCTGGTAGAGCTTGCCCGCCTCCTCGTGCTCCTTGCGGAGGAAGAGCAGGTCCGCCAGCTTGTGCATCGACGTGGGCGAGGTGGGGTCGAGCTCGTACGCGGCGCGGTAGGCCCCCACCGCACGCTCCTCCTGCGAGGCCTTGAGCAGCGCGTCACCGAGGCGCAGGTTGAGCTCGATGAGCCGCGGGCGATCCTTCGGGTCCGCCTTGCGCGCCAGCATCTGGAGCAGCGGAAGCGTCTTCTCCGGCTGCCCCTGCCGCTCGTAGAGCGCGAGGAGGCGCTGCCCCGCCTCGACGTGCTCGGGGTCGAGCGCGAGGAGCTCCTCGTAGATCTCGGCCGCCTGCGTGTCGTTGTGGACCTGATCCTGGTACGCCACGGCCGCCTGGTGTAGCCGGGCCACCTTCTCGAGGAGGTTCGGGCTGTGCCGCCCCGCCTCGCGCAAGAAGCGCGCCGCCTTCCCGTAGTCCTTGCGGTGCTGATACAGCTCGGCCAGGGCGAGAAGCGACGGCACGTGGTCGTCCTTCAGCTCGAGCGCCTTGGCCAGGCTGGCCTCCGCCTCGCCCTCCTTCCGCAGCTTCTGGAGCTGCAGGAGCCCGACGCGGTGGTAGCACTCCACCTGCTTGTCGACCTCCTGCTCCTTCGTGGCCAGGCGCTCGTACATCGCCACGGCCTGCGCGGCCGCCCCGGTGGCCTCGTAGAGCCGCGCGAGCCCGGCCAGGGCGATCTTGTTCTCGGCGTCCACCGTGAGCAGCCCGTTGAAGGCCTCGATCGCCCGCGTGGGGTCCTTCAGGTGGTCCTCGTAGACCTTCCCGAGACCCGCGTAGAGTCCGACGCGATCCTCCGGCCGCTCGGTGAGCTTCACCTGCTGCTGGTAGGCCTCCGCCAGCTTCGGATAGTCCTTCAGCTCCCAGTACAGCCGCACGAGCGACTTGAAACTCTCCTCGTTGCCGCCGCCGAGCTGATGCACCTTCTCGAGGTACTCGGCCGCCTTGGTCTTGCCGCCGCTCTGCCCCTCCCACTCGGTGGCGATGCGCCGGTAGAGCGCGATCCGCTCCGCGTCGTCCTTCGCCGCCTTGATGCGCTTGTCGAGGACCTTGAGGTAGTCCTCGTTTCGCCCCGTGGCGTCGTAGAGCCGCTCGAGCCCCTTCAGCGCCCGCACGTCGTCGGGAGCCACCTCGAGAATCGCCTGGTACTGCTCGATGGCCAGCTCCGGCTGCTGCAGCCGGTCGGCTGCCAGCTCCGCGAGCGCGTGCCGCGTCACGAGCCGCTCCTCCGCGCTCTCGGGCGCGGCGAGGCGCGCCTTGAGCACGTCCGCCATGGCCGTGAAGCTCTCCGCCTTGCGGTGCAGCTCCTCGAGGGACTTGAGGGCCACGACGTTGGTCGGCTCCAGCTCGAGAATGCGCTGGTAGGTCGCCACCGCCTGGTCGGTGTCGCCGAGCTCCCTCGCCTGCGCGCGCGCCAGGTCCTTCAGAAGCTCGAGCTTCCGCGGCGCGCTCTGCTCGAGCTGCACCTGCCGCCCGACGAGCCGGACGTACTCCTTGTGGTCGCCCTTCCGGCGCACCACCTCGGCCAGCTCGGCCAGCGCGTCGAGGCGATTCGCGTCGAGGAGCAGCGCCTGGCCCAGCGCGGCCGCCGCGTAGTCGTCGTGACCGAGCTCGTTCGAGTAGAGGCGCCCCATGCGGACCCACCAGTCGCAGGCCACCTTCGGGTCGCGCACCTGCTGCACGAGCGTCGTGTACTCCTGCAAGAGCTCATTCCACGTCCCCGTGGCCCCGGCGAGCCGCTCGAGGTCCTTGCGGACCTCGATGCTCGAGTGGTCCTCGCGGAAGGCCGCCTGCAGCGCGGCGAAGGCCTTGCTCAGGTCCCCTACCTCGCTCTCGAAGACGCGGGCCACCTCGCGCAGGTGGGCGATCCGCCGCTCGGGCTCCCCCTCTACCTCGACGCGCCCCAGGAGCAGGGTCACGAGGTCGTCCCAGTCCTTCGCGCCGCGATACTGACGCTCGAGGTCGTCGAGCGCCGTCTGCGCCTGCTGGTTGTCCGGCTGATACGTCAGCACCTCGAGCCAGGCCACGAGGTCGTCCGCGCGCTCGGGGATCGCCACCCCCTCACCCGTGCCGGCCAGGGCCCGGCTGAACTCGGCCACCGTCTGCGGCCGCTCCTCGGGGAGCGCGCGCAGCGACTTGTTCACGAGGGGCTCGAAGCGGCGCGCGGGGGCGCTCGCCTCACCGAGGCGCGGGAAGCTCCCCACCGGTACGCGGTTCGTCAGCATCTGGTAGAGCGTCGCGCCGAGGGAGTAGATGTCGGCCCGGGCGTCCGCCCCCGACCCGGCCAGCACCTCGGGGGACTGGTGCCCCTCGGAGCCGCGCTTGACCGTCACGTGGCGGCCCTTCTGCGCGCGCCCCGCACGGAAGTCCATCAACGCCACCGTCCCGTCGTCGCGCAGGAAGATGTTGGACGGCTGCAGGTCCAGGTGCAGCACCCCCTTGCCGTGGGCGTGCTCGAGCCCCTGGCAGACCTGCCCCATTATCTCGGCGGCCTTCTCGGGGACGAGCGCCCCTCCCTCGCGGAGCAGGCGGGCCAGGCTGCGGCCCGAGAGACTCTCGGTGACCAGCACGCAGCGGTCCCCCTCGATGAGGGCGTCGTAGACGCGCGCGACGTGCTTGTGCTCGAGAGTCTTCAGCGCCTCGGTCTCCTTGAGCCATCTCTCGGGCGAGAGGTGCTCGCGCACGTAGCTCACGCGCAGCACCTTGACCGTCACGTCCCGCTTCGCCTCGAGGTCGTGGGCGTTGTAGACCGTCCCGGTGGTGCCCCGCCCGATCACGGCCCGAAGCTCGTAGCGCTTCGGCACCGGGCGCATGGCCTGATTGAGCTCGGTCGCCTTCGCGAGGTGCGAGAAGGACTGCGCGTAGTCCCCCGCCTCGGCGAGCGCGTGGTGCAGGTTCAGGTGCGCCTCGGCCAGCTTGGCGTTCTGCTCGAGGGCCGCCTTGAAGCACTCGATCCCGGCGTTCGTCTGACCGAGATAGAGCCGCACGTTGCCGAGCCGACAGAGCGTCTCCGCGTCGAGCTGCGAGAGCTGGACCGCCACCGCCGCCTCGCTGATGCGACTCAGCCGCGCGTCCGAGAGCGAGAGCCCCTCCCCGGCCACCACGTCGATGCGCAGGTCCACGGGGGCGAGCTGCTGCTTGAGCCACTGGATGGGGTCTTGCCCCTTCTCGAGGGCGGCGCCGCGGCTCTTCCACTGCGTGCCCAGCTCCTCGAGCGCCTTCTGCAGCGCCGTCGCGGGGTCGGCCGACTCGTCGTACGGGATCACCTTCACGCGGTAGTTGGCGTAGAGCTCCTCCTGCTCAGCCTCGGAGAGCCCGGAGAGGATGGCGTAGTGGTCGGTCACCGCGTCCCGGAAGGTCCCGATCAACCGCTCGAGGAGGAGAACGAAGTCCGGGTCCCCCGCGCGGTACCCGACGAGGAGCAGCGTGTGCGTACGGTAGAGATCCTCGACGAAGGCGCGGTAGGCCTGGTTCGGCGCGATGCAGCGCTTGTAGTCCAGTCGCGCGAGCACGAGCTTGTCGGGGTGCGCGAAATCCCCGTGCGCCTTGACCACGAAGTTCTTCAGCTCCTCGTTCAGCCGCAGGAGCGCGCCGTCGGAGTAGCTGTAGACGCGGGGTTTGGTGCCGTTGCGCGCGAGGGCCCGCTCCATCAGCCCGTCGTAGCCCGTCGTGAGCGCGGCGTGGAAGGGGAGCTCTTTCAGCAACTGGTGCGGCTTCGGCAGGTCGCCCCCCCCCTTGCCGTAGGCCTCCTTCAGCACGTCGGCGAGCGAGTCGCTCCCGAGCCGCCGCTTCAGCTGGCCGGCCACCGTCAGGTACTGCCCGGTCTGGATCAGCGGCTTGAGCGGCTCCGCCTCCGCCCCGAGCTTCGCGCACAGGCGGGTCAGGAGCTCGTCCCAGCCGGGGAGCCCCCCCGCCGAGGCAAATCGCACGCCGGTGCAAAGGACGGTGTTCCCCGCGCGGATGCGCTCGAAGAGGGCGTCTGGAAACTCGACCATGGTCGCTACCTCGGTTGGGCTCGTCGGGGCAGAGGTCGGTTGACCCGCCCCAGTGTCGCGGCGGCGCGCGCGGCCTTCCGCAGAGCGCGGGCTATTCCCGCCGTCAGGCCAGCGGGTCTAACGCAAGAACCCGTGGAGTGTAAACAGGAAACTCACCCTCGGCGGAGTCCCCGGCAGCCGCCCGGGACCGCCTCGGCGCGGCCTACTTCTTGTCGCAGGCCCCGGCGCAGTACTCGGCCACCTGGTAACAGAGCGCGGTGCTCGGGTTGATGGCCCGGCACTTCTGGTAGACGAGCGTGCAGATGCGCTTGCACGCCTTCTGCACCCCCTGCCAGAACCCCTTCTCCCCTGCCTCCCGGGCCTTCGTGGAACAGTCGCAGGCGGGACACGCCGGGCAGGGGGGCGGCGCCGGGCAGGCCCTCTGGGGCGGACACGGCCGCTGGGCGGGACAGGCCGGGCAGGCGGCGCACGGAGGGCAGGCCCCTCCCCGTCGCCCCGTGGCGGGCGGCTGGGCCTGGACGACCGGCGGCTGCGTCGCGGGCTGCGCGGCGCCATCTCCGTCGCCGTCTCCGTCGGCGGCATCCCCAGCGTCGGGGTTCTCGCCCCCTGCCGCGGGCCCTGACCCCGCGGGGGCCTGACTCGCGAAAGCCACCGTCTTCTTCCCCCCGTCGGGGAAGCGCAGCACCAGCTGTCCGTCGCAGTACGCCTTCACGCGCGTGCCGCTCTCGTGGGTCTGCTTGAAGAGCCGCTGCCGACTCCCCGCCGCGCACCCCGCGCTCTCCGCTGCGGCCTGCTTCTCGAGCCGCTTGACCCAGGAGCGAAGCTTCTCGTCGCCGTCCTCGGTGGCCGCGCGCTGCGCCTTCTTGTCCCCGCAGACCCAGTAGTAGTGCCAGTGCGTCGAGACGACGAGCTGATAGAAGACCACCCGCTCGTCCTCGCGCCCTTCGCAGAGGCTCTGGCGGAGCGACTCCAGGTCGTCTCGCGGCTTGCCGGTCCGGTTCTGTTCGACCACCGCGTCCGGCAGCCGCTTGGCGTCGATGAGCACCGGCACGCGGCGGCTCTCGCGCTCGCGGGAGCCCTCGCCGTCGCCCTCCCCCTCCGACTCCCCGTCACCCCCTTCGTCGTCCCGGGAGCTGCCGGACTGATGCGCGGGGCAGGCGAAGAGCGCACCCGCGCAGAGCACGAGCGCGAGGCTCCGCCAGCCGCGAGGCCTCCTCCGGTCCAGGGCGAACGGGGATCCCATATGGTGAATCCTACCTTCCCCTCCTCGGTGGGCAAGTCCTCTTGCATGCTATCTTCAATGGATGGAGGCGCTCTTCAAGAGGCTGTATCAGGGCACCCTCGTCGCGCTGTGGGTCGCCTCGGCCACGCTCCTCTACCTCTGGTCCCCGGTCCTCGGCATCGGCTTCCTCGCGCTCGCGCTCCCCCTGCTCCTCTGGGCCCTTCGACGCCCCGCTGGGGTGGCGCCTCCGCAGCGACGGTCGGCTCGCTCCGCAGCCGAGCTGGAGCGGCAGGCCCGCGTGGTGGTGACCCAGATGCTGCGGGCCCTGACGACCGTACAGGTCGGCTACCTGAGTCAGCGCTTCTCCGACCGCGCCGAGGGGCGCGCGTGGCTCCACCGGGCGCTGCCGAAGAGCTTTCGGGCCGTCCTCGAAACGCTCCAGGCCGACCTCGAGGCGGCGCGCGACGGGACGCCGCCGCCGGGACTCAAGCTGGCCCTGCGCCTCCTCGAGCGCCGGACCCAGCTTCAGGAGATCGAGGCCGCACTCGAGGCGGCCCGGCACGCGCATCCGGAGTGCGCCCTGGCCCGCCCGATGGCCTTCGTGGTGACCGAGCACATCCACTGGAACGGCGACCGGGAACCCGAGGTGCTCCTCGTGGCGAACGTGGACCCCACGAAGGCCACCCTCGTCCCGACGGTGGATGCAGTGACCTTCCTCGCGCCCAAGACGGGAGGCGGCACCCGCATCCGAGGCCAGGTGGACTTCGCGACCGCGCAGCGCCTCCTCGACGGGCACCTCGCGCCCCTCGAGGGCTCCCCCGGAATCTTCCTCGCGCGACCGATCCCCGAGCCCCAGGGTCTCGACGCCCGCCTGGGCCAGCTCCCGCTCGGCTTCCTCGTCGCGGCCTCGGAGATGTCGGCGTGAGGGCACGACGCCCGTCGAAAGGCGGCCCTTGCCGCCATCCGGGTGATCGGGTAGCGTCCGGCCCGCATGCCCAAGCTGATCTGCGAGCACAGCCATTCTCTCGCCAGCGTCGAGGCCCAGTCGCGGATGCGATCGCTCCTCGACCACTTCGGGGTCAAGTACCGCTTCACCACCGACTGGGTGGGTGACGGACTGGCCCGCGTTCGCGCCCGCGGCATGACCGGACAGGTCACGGTCGGAGCGCAAGCGGTCCGCTTCGATCTGGACCTCTCCTTCCTCCTCTCTCCCTTTCGATCTCGCATCGAGGAAGGCATTCGCCGCGAAGTGCAGCGGGCTTTCGCCTAGCGCCGCCGTGACCCCGTCCGAAAGAGGAGACGCGCTCGAAGGCCAGGTGGTCGACGAGCGGTACCGCCTCAAGCGACGGATCGGCGTCGGCGGAATGAGCCTGGTGTACCTCGCCGAGCGCCTGAACATCGGCAAGCCGGTGGCGGTCAAGTTCCTGCGGAGCGCCTTTGCGAACCTGCCGGGGTTCGTACGCCGCTTCGAACAGGAGGCGCGAGCCTGCAGCCGGCTGAACCACCTGAACTGCGTCAGCGTGATGGACTTCGGGGTGGCCTTCGGCAGCCCGTACCTGGTGATGGAGTACGTCGCCGGCACCACCGTGACGGAGCTCATCGCGCGCGGCCCCGTGCCGCCGCGCCGAGCGATGCACCTCTGCCGCCAGATCCTGGCCGGCCTCGGTCACGCCCACGCGCGCGGGGTCGTGCACCGCGACCTCAAGCCCGGCAACATCATGCTCACCGAGCTGACCGGCAGCGGTGAGGTGGTCAAGATCATGGATTTCGGCACCGCGCAGATCCTGACCGGCGAGCCCGCCGAGCCCACGGGAGGCACCGAGATCGGTACTCCGTGGTACATGGCCCCGGAGCAGGCCGCGGGACAGCCCACCGATCCGCGCACCGACCTTTACGCCGTCGGAGTGATCCTCTTCGAGCTGCTCACCGCCGAGCGGCCCTACATGGCCGACGACCCGCACCGCGTGCTGCAGATGCACCTCTCGAGCCCGATCCCCTCGCCGCGCGCCCTCAAGCCGCAGGCGGGGATCAGCCCCGAGCTCGAAGGCGTGGTGGTGCGCGCGATGCGCAAGCAGCCAGGCGACCGCTTCGAGAACGCCGAGGCCTTCGACCGGGCCCTGCAGCAGATCCCCGAAGCCGCGCCTCCGCGCCTGCCCGTCGCGCGCCGCACGCAGCCGCTCCCCGCCGTGGCCGCGCCATCCTCGGCCGCCGACGCCCGGACCCCTACGCCAACCCCTATCCCAGCGTCGCCGAGGCCGCTCTGGCCCCTGGCCGTCGGGGCGACCGCGGTCCTCGCCTTGGTCGGCGCCGCGATCTGGCTCTGGCTTCGCCGCTGAGGGAGCTCGGGCCGCGCTAGTCGGGATAGAGCAGGTAGCGTCGCCTCGCCTTGAGGAAGCGCGCGAGGGCCGGCTCGAACCGGCGCAGGATCCTCTCCGCCGGCTGCCCGGCGAGCAGCGCTTCCGTCGTGGGCGGGTCGTTGATCAGCCGGTAGAGGTGCTTCGTCTCCCACTCTTGCCGGTGGCGCTCGCGGAGGAGCAGCGCCACCTCGAGCCCGAGTCGCACGGGCCTCGCGCGCCTGCCGTCGGTGAGAATCACCTGGACCCCCGAGCACCGCTCGCCACGGTAGGGACCCGACTTCGGCGTCAGCACGCGAGGCACGACGTAGAAGCCCGGCACCTTGCGTGCGGCGAGCGCCTGGGCGAATCCCGGCCCGTCGAGCCACGGCGCCCCGAACCACTGGAAGGGGGCATCCGTCCCGCGCCCGACGGCGACGTTGGTGCTCTCGAGAAACCCGATGCCCGCGTAGAGCAGCGCCTGGCGCCACGAGCGGATGTTCGGCGAGGGGTCCCGCCACGGCAGCCCCTGCTCCGGGAAGAGCTGCGCCCGCCGCCACCCGCGCGCGGGCACCACCACCAGATCGGCGCCGATGCGCCGCTCGGCGTTGTAGAGGCGGGCGAGCTCACCGACGGTCATCCCGTAGCGCAGCGGCACCGGGTGGTAGTTCGTCGAGGTCCGCCGCGTGGCGCTCGAGACGGGCCCCTCGGCTCCCTCCCCACCGAGGGGATTCGGCCGGTCCAGCACCACGAAGCGGAGCTTGCGGCGCGCCGCCTCCTCCATGGCCCAACCCATCGTCGCGAGGTAGGTGTAGTAGCGAACGCCCACCGCGGCCACGTCGAAGACCAGCGTGTCGAGCCCCGCCAGCGTCGCATCGGTGGGACGGCGGCGCGAGCCGAAGAGGCTATAGACCGGCACGCGCTGCCCGCCGCGGGTGAGCGTGCTGTCGTGGATCCGTCGGTCCACCTGCGCCTTGAGCCCGTGCTCGGGCACGAAGAGCGAGACCAGCTTCACCCCCGGCGCCTCCTCGAGGAGGTCCACGATCCACCTCCCCTGGCGGTCGATGGCGGTCTGGTTCGTGATGAGCCCCACGCGACGCCCTCGGAGCGGCGCGTAGCCTTGCTCGTGCAGCCGGTCGAGCCCCGTCGTGACGACCCGCGCCGGCGACGCGACGAGGCTGCCCTTCACCACGTCGTGCACGCGAGCGCGGAGCGCACCCACCGACGGAGGCGGCTCCAGGTAGGTGCGGTTCGTGAGGAGCGCGACGACCAGCCGCCGCTCGGGGTCGATCCAGAGCGAAGTGCCCGTGTACCCCGTGTGCCCGTAGGCGCTCGGCGAGAGCGCGCCGGCTTGGCCCTGGCGCCCGCGATCGAGACGAAAGCCGAAGCCACGCTGGCCGACCCCGGGCACGGAATGCGGCCCCGACAGCTCCGCCACGCTCCGCGCGCTCAAGACGCGACGGCCGCGGAGCGTGCCCCCCTCGAGGAGCATCTGGCCGAAGAGCGCGAGGTCGTCGAGCGTCGAGTAGAGCCCCGCGTGACCGGCCACCTTCCCCATGCGCCACGCCAGCGGGTCGTAGACCTCTCCCTCCTTGCCCCCTTCGGGCCACGGCGTGACGACACGCCCGAGGACCTCTCTCGGCGGGGCGAAGCCGGTGTCGCACAGGCCGAGGGGCGCGAAAAGCGCGTCGGCGACCGCCCGATCGAGGCTCTTGCCGGAGCGCGCGGCGACCGCCTCCCCGAGGAGGATGTACCCGAGGTCGCTGTACTTGAAGGCCGCGCCGGCGGCGCCGCGCAGCTTCGCCTTCGCGATGCGCTGAAAGATCGCGTCGCGCCCGTCGGTGAGCGGTCCCTTCCACACCACCGACGGAAGGCCGGCCACGTGGAGCGCGAGCTGCCGGAGGGTCAGCTGCTGCTTGCTCGTGCCGCGAAGCCAGGGCACGTGCCGTCCGATCGGATCGTCGAGGCCGAGCCTACCCTGCTCCACGAGGCGCAGCACCGCAGGAGCCGTGACCAGCACCTTGGTCAGCGAGGCCAGGTCGAAGATGCTGTCCCGTCGGGCCGCCCCAGCCGTCCCGCGGTAGACCACCTTGCCGTTACGCACGACGATCAGCGCCGCCGCCTTGGCGAGGCCCTTCTGCACCGCGTCCTCGAGCAGGAGCGACAGCTCGACCGAGAGCTCGGGGACGAACCCCGCCTCCGCGAGCCTCGCCTCGGGAAGCGCGCGCGTCCGACAGCGCGGCCACTCGGCCCGAGCCGAGCTCGCGAGGCCCACGACGAGGCTCGCGGCGACTCCCGCCACGAGCCACGACGCGCGTCCCGAACCGCACCGCAGGCCGACCATTTGCCCAAGCTTAGCAGACGGTGGTACTCCAGCAGGCATGCCCGCACGCGTGCCGCTCGCACTCCTCGCGCTCCTCTTCGTCCTCGGTTCCACCCTCCCCCGCCCCGCGTCGGCGAAGCAGCTCGTGGTCCGCTGCGGACAACCCCGCCCACCTCGCGTGGCCCTCACCTTCGACGACGGCCCGCACCCACGCTTCACGCGCGAGATCCTGGCCATCCTCAAGGAGCACAAGGTGAAGGCCACCTTCTTCGTGCTGGGGGGCCTGGCGCGCATCTTTCCGCAGATCCTGCGCGAGATCGAAGCCCAGGGGCACTTGCTCGCGAACCACTCGTGGAACCACCCGCGCACCGACACTCCCGACGGGTGGCGCACGCAGATCCAGCGTACGCAGGACGTGATACGCAAGGCGGGCGCCCACCCGACGCAGTACTACCGGCCCCCGCACGGCATCGTCACTCCGGTGGTGAAGCAGCTCGCGACCGAGCTGGCCCTCACGATCGTGCTCTACACGGTGCTCTCGTCGGACTGGCAGGGGATGAAGGCCGAGGCGCTGACGCAGCAGGTGGTGAAGGGCCTTCGCCCGGGCGGAATCGTGGTGCTACACGACGGGGGGCGCAACCGCACCGAGACGGTCAAGGCCGTCCCCGGGATCATCAAGGGCTTGCGAGAGAAGGGCCTCGAGCCGGTGCGCCTCGATGAGCTTCTCGCGGCTGAAGCGCCCGACCCGAAAGGCTGTCATCGGCAGTGAGGAAGCGGGGGCACTAGACCCCGAAAAACGGCGAGGGCGCTGGCTCTGCGCCAACGCCCCCGCGACAACGTCTAGCTTGGACGGGTAAAACCGAAGCTCGTTCCCCTACGGAATCTTGCGGACCTGCGTGGCCTGGAGGCCCTTCGGCCCGCGGGTGACATCAAACTCTACACGGTCTCCCTCGGCGAGCGTACGGAACCCCTCGCCCTGAATCACCGAGTAGTGCACGAAGACGTCCTCCCCGCCCTCCTGCAGAATGAACCCAAACCCCTTGCTGTTGTTAAACCACTTGACTGTCCCTTGCTGCATCGCTCCGCTGCCTCAGTATCAACGCTTCAGGGTTACCAGGGCCATACGCCGACCCCTTGCGTGCAGGCCGAACTCGCCCAACCTGGCGACGCGCAACAGCACCGCGCTGCCTCCCGACGAGCCCCTTTCCTGCAAACGACGCCCGTACACTCCTCCAAGTGGCTAGAGTAGTCAAGCGTATTCGAAAACGAGAGGGGTCGGGAAAAGCGGCAGGGCGCCCACACAATTGACGTGGGGAAGCGGGTGGCAACGATCCATGGGGGAACACCGGGGATCGGGGCCGAGGTGCCCGGGTTCAGAACGAGACGCTCTCCCCGCAGCCGCACGTGGAGGTCACGTTCGGGTTATTGAACTTGAAGCGCTGTCCCATCAACTCGTCCACGAAGTCCAGCTCAGTGGCGTTCAGGAAGAAGTAACTCTTCTGGTCCACGTAGACAGTGAAGCCCTCGTGTTCGAAGACTTTGTCCGTGGGCTGGGCCTCCGCCAGGTCCAGCTCGAAGACATACGAGAAGCCCGAGCACCCGCCGCCCCTCACGCCGAGGCGCAAGGCCTTGGCCTCCGGGCGCTTGGCCATGAGCTGGCGGATTCGAACCTGCGCTTCAGGGGTGATCGCGATGGCCATCCCAGTCTCCTTGACGTGGGTCAAGTCTATCACGGCGGCCGCCGGACGCAAGCCGGCGCGCGGCCCCGCTCACCCTGCTGGTACGTCGCGGAAGCGCGGGGAGGCACGGGCGAGGTCGCGGGCGGCGGCAGCGAGTCTTTCGGCGGCGTACGCCACCTGCTCCCGAGTGGTGAAGCGCCCGAGGCTCACCCGGATGGCCCCGTGCACCCGCTCCGCGGTCAGACCCATGGCGCGCAGGACGTGCGAGGGCTCGGCCCGCCCGGACGCGCAGGCCGAACCGCTGCTCAGCGCCAAGTCCGGGCAGGCCAGCATCAGCGCCTCGGACTCGACGAGGGGAAAGGAGAGGTTCAGCGTTCCCGGGACGCGCTCCGCCTCCGCGCCATTCAGGCAGACCTCCGGGATGGCCTGCCTGAGGGCCCCGAGGAGCTGCTCCGCGAGCTCCCGTAACCGCGGCCCCTCGACGGGCAACGCGTCCCGTGCGAGCCGCGCCGCCGCGCCGAGGCCGACGACCCCGGGAACGTTCACCGTCCCCGGCCGAAGTCCCCGCTCCTGGCCCCCTCCCACGAGCAGCGGCCGCAAACGCAGCCTCGCCCGGCGCCGCAGGTAGAGCGCGCCGATCCCCTTCGGGCCGTAGAGCTTGTGGGCGCTGAGCGAGAGGAGGTCCACCTGCGCGCTCTCCACGTCCACCGCGAGCTTCCCCACGGCCTGCACGGCGTCGCAGTGGTAGAGCACCTCCGCCTCGCGGCAGAGGGCGCCGATCTCCGCCACGGCGCTGACCGCGCCCGTCTCGTTGTTCACGTGCATCACCGATACGAGCACCGTGTCGGGCCGCAGCGCGCGCCGCACGTCGTCGGGGTCCACGACTCCCGAGGCCCCGACGGGGAGGATGCTCACCGCGGTCCCCTCCCGCTCGAGCTCCCGCACGAGCTCGAGCACCGACGGGTGCTCGGCGGCCGAGGTGACGAGGTGCCGCCCCCGCGCCGCCCGCGCGGCAAGCGCACCACGGAGCGCCAGGTTGTTGCTCTCCGTCGCCCCGCTCGTGAAGGTAATCTCCTCGGGCGACGCCCCGACGAGCTCCGCGACCTCGCGTCGCGCCGTCTCCACCGCCGACTGCGCGTCCCGGCCAAGAGCGTGGCTCCGGCTCGCAGCGTTGCCGAAGCGCGCCGCGAAGCACGGCGCCATCGCCTCGAGCACCCGGGGGTCCACGGGGGTGGTCGCGTTGTGGTCCAGGTAGAGTGGCAGGGAGAAGGCCACGGCGCGCCTCAGGGGACGAGCACGACTTTGCCCGCCACCGCGTGCTCTTCGAGCAGCCGGTGCGCCTCGGCGGCCTCGGCCAGCGGCAGGACCCGGCCGACCACGGGACGCAGCCGACCGGCGGCCACGTGCTTGACCACGTCGAAGAGCACCGCCTTGCTCCCCATGGTGGAACCCAGGATCGAGAGCTGCCGGAAGAAGACGTGCCGCAGGTCCGTCGGCGCGTCGAAGCCCGAGCTCGCCCCGCAGGTCACGACGCGCCCGCCCCAGGCGCAGGCGCGCAGGCTGTCTTCCCAGGTCGCCGCACCCACGTGCTCGAAGACCACGTCCACCCCGCGCTTGTCCGTGAGGCGGCGCACCTCCGGTGCGAGCTTCTGCTCCTTGTAGTTGATGAGGTGGTCCGCGCCGAGCGATTCGGCCACCGCGAGCTTCTCGGCGCTCGAGGCCGCGGCGATCACCCGCGCACCGTAGAGCTTCGCAATCTGCACCGCCGCCACCCCCACGCCGCTCGCCGCGGCGAGCACGAGCACCGTCTCCCCCGGCTGCACGCGGGCGCGTTCCACCAGCATCTGCCAGGCGGTCTGAAAGGTCAGCGGCAGGGCCGCGGCCTGCTCGAAGGGGAGGTCGCCCGGGTACGGGAGGAGGTTCGCCGCCGGGATGGCGATGCGCTCGGCGTACCCGCCGGAGACGGACTCCCCGAGGATGCCGTAGCCCCGGCAGAAGTTGTCGCGGCCGGCGAGGCAGGCCTGACAGCGCCCGCAGCTCAGCCCCGGGGCGACCAGGCAGCGCTGCCCGACGGTCACGCCCGTCACGCCCGGCCCCACGGCGTCCACCTCGCCCGCGATGTCCGCTCCCAGGATGTGCGGGTAGGTCAGCCGCAGGTGGGGCAAACCCCGGCGCACCCAGAGGTCGAGGTGGTTGAGCGCGCAGGCGCGGATCCGCACCCGCACCTGTCCTGCTCCCGCCTCGGGCTCGGGCAGCTCGAGCGCGAGCAGCTTGTCGCGTCCTCCATGCTCCCGCAGAGCGACTGCGCGCATCTCTCCTCCTCTTCTCCTCTTCTCCTCGGACGGCCGAGCGGCCGGGCGGCCTCGCGGGCCACGCCACCCGTTAGGGCCCGGCTCGGAATAACCTGCTCCCCGATCAGCCTATTCCGATCCGGGCCCTTAGTTGGCGGTCTCGACCGCCCGGAACTCGCGAATCACGGTCACGCGGATCTGTCCGGGGAAGACCAGCTCGTCGGAGATCTTGCCCGCGATGTCGCGCGCGAGCTCCTCCAGCTTCGCGTCCGAGACACGATCCTCGTCGACGAAGACGCGCAGCTCGCGCCCCGCCTGAACGGCGTGCACGCCGACGATCCCCGAGAAGCCGTTCGCGACGCGCTCCAGGTCCCCGATGCGATCGCCGTAGGCCTCGACCATCTCCCGTCGCGCTCCCGGGCGCCCGCCGCTCAGCGCGTCCGCCGCCGCGACGAGCGGCGCGTAGGCCGACCCGAGAGGTTCCTCGCCGTGATGGTAGCCGATGGCGTTCGCGACGGCCTCGAGCTCCCCGGAGCGCCGCGCGAGGTCGGCGCCGATGAGCGCGTGCGAGCCGTCGAGCTCGTGCGTCAAGGCCTTGCCGATGTCGTGCAGGAGCGCACCGCGCCGGGCGACGCGGATCTCGAGCCCGAGCTCGGCCGCCATGAGCCCCGCGAGGTGCGCCGCCTCGATGGAGTGGCGCCACTGGTTCTGCGTGTAGCTCGTGCGAAAGTTGAGCTTCCCGACGAGCTCCACGATCTCGTCCTTGGCCACCTCGAGGGAGAGCGAGCGAAAGGCCTTGCGGCCGAGGTCGCCGATCTCGCGCCCGAGGTCTCCCTCGATGGAGCGGACGAGCCGCTCGGGATCGCGCACCCGGTCCTCGCCCAGAAAGCGCGTGAGGGCTCGGCGGCAGAGTTCCCGGTTCACCCCGTCCGAGCTGTCGAGGCGGAGCGTGTCTCCCGCATCCGAGAGGAGGAGGTTCACGCCGGAGTGCTGCGCGAGGAGCGCGAGGTAGGCCGCTCCGTCCTCGGAGCGAAGCCTCTCGGCGGCCCCCTCCGGGAGCTGCATCGTGGTGCTCGTGCGCTCGCGCATCGAGTGCCCCGTGTAGCGCTGCATCGCGATCCCCATCACGCGCTTGGCCTGCCGGGCAAACTCGTCCGACCCCGTGGCCTCGAGGTTGCGCAGCCGGTCGGCACAGCGGGAGCGCGAGTCCTCGATCATCTGCTCGGCCATCTCGTCCTTGAGCTGCTCCGCGGACCGCCCCGCCCTGGCCTCGAGAACTCGTCGCTGCTCGCGCTTCTGGTCCTTGGCGTCCTGGCGCACCTGCCGGGCCTCCTCGGACGCGCGCTGAAGCTGCGCCTCGCGCTCGGCCAGCGTCGCCTCCCTCCCCCCGAGGGCGGCCTCAAGCTCCGCGTCTCGCTCCTCTTGCTTGGCGAGGCGGTGCTCGAGGTGCTGGATCTCCTCGGCCAAGAGTCGACGCTCCCGCTCCGCGAGCGCGCGGAGCTCCTCGACCTCGCCGCGCGCCGTGGCCTCGGCCTCCCGGCGGGTCAACCCCGTCGCCTCCCGCGCCTCGGCGAGGATCCGCTCGGCCCGTCCCCGCGCGGCAGCCAGGACCTCGCGATCCCCGCGGGCCGCGAGCGCCATCCCCACCGCGAGCCCTGCGGCCAAGCCTATCGCCACGACGAGGAAGGTGAGACCCATGTCGAGTGATGGTTGGAGAGGGGCGCGGGAAAGTCAAGGACGGAGCCGCGCCTTCGGGCTTCAGCACCGTCGGCACCTGCGGTAAGCTCGGCCGCTCTCGAGGGTGGAAGCGGCGATGAAGATCGGCATCCTGAAGGAACGGTTTCCCGGCGAGCTCCGCGTCGCATGCGTGCCGGAGACGGTGGGCAAGCTCAAGCTCGCAGGGCATGACCTCCTCGTCGAACGCGGCGCGGGCGACGCGGCCAGTTTCCCCGACGCCGCCTACGAGCACGCCGGGGCGCGCGTGCTCTCCACCGAGGAGCTCTACGCCGAGGCCGAGCTGCTCGTGAAGGTTCGCCGCCCCTCCCCCGAGGAGCTGCCCCGCTTCCGGCGCGACCAGCTCCTTGTGGCGTTTCTCCAACCCCTCGAGCAGCCGGCCGCAATGCAGGAGCTCGCGCGGCGTGGGGTCGTGGCCGTCAGCCTGGAGACCATCCCACGCATCAGCCGCGCCCAATCTATGGACGCCCTCTCTTCGCAGGCCAACCTGGCCGGCTACAAGGCCGTGCTCCTCGCGGCCAACGCGCTCGGCAAGTACTTCCCCCTTCTGATGACCGCGGCCGGAACCGCCCCCCCCGCCAAGGTGCTCATCCTCGGCGCCGGGGTGGCGGGGCTGCAGGCCATTGCCACCGCCCGCCGTCTGGGAGCTGTGGTCTCCGCGTACGACACGCGGGCCGTGGTGAAGGAGCAGGTCGAGAGCCTCGGCGCGACCTTCGTGGTCCTGAAGAGCGCAGCCGACGCCGCCGGCGAAGGGGGTTACGCGCGAGCGCTCACCGACGCGGAGCAGGCCGCGCAGCGCGCGGAGCTGCGGACCCACATCGGCGCCTCGGACGTGGTGATCACCACCGCCCTCGTACCGGGCCGGCGGGCCCCTGTCTTGCTCGACCCCGAGGCCGTCGCGGCCCTCAAGCCGGGCTCGGTCGTGGTGGACCTCGCCGGCGAGCAGGGCGGAAACTGCGCCCTCAGCCGGCCGGGCGAAACCTTCACCACCGATCGCGGCGTAAACGTGCTGTGCCCTCTGAACGTGCCCTCATCGATCCCCATCAGCGCCAGCGTCATGCTCTCCCGCAACATCGCAGCCCTGCTGCAACACCTGCTGCCGAAGGGACAGCTCGCCCTCGGCTTCGAGGACGAGATCACGGCCGGGGCGGTGATCACGCACGCGGGCCAGGTGGTGCACAAGGCGACCCTCGAGCGCCTCGGCGCCGCGGCGACGGCCTGACCCCATGAACGAGGCGCTCCTCTCCGCCGTCACGACCTTCGTCCTCGCGGTCTTCGTGGGCTTCGAGGTGATAAGCAAGGTGCCCGCCACGCTGCACACCCCGCTCATGTCGGGGGCCAACGCGATCCACGGCATCGTCCTCGTCGGGGCGATGGCCATCGCCTCCGAGGCGAAGGGCCCGGTGGGCTACGCGCTCGCCTTCGTGGCCGTGGTCTTCGCCGCCATGAACGTGGTCGGGGGCTACGTGGTCACCGACCGCATGCTCGAGAAGTTCAAGTCCCGCCCGGCCCCGAGCAAGACCAAGGGCCCCGGCGAGCCGCGCTGAGCGCCCCCATGGACCTGCAAGCCGTCATTCGCCTGATCTACCTCTTCGCCGCCGCGCTCTTCATCCTCGGCCTGCACAAGATGAACTCCCCGGCCACCGCGCGCGCGGGCAACCGGCTCTCGGCGTTCGGCATGCTCGTGGCCGTGCTGGCCACGGCCGTGATGCTCGGCCGGCAGCACGCCTCCACGACCGGCTGGATCATCGTCGGCGGGGGGACGCTCCTCGGCGGGGGAGTGGGCGCGCTGCTCGCGCTCCGCGTGCCGATGACCTCCATGCCCGAGATGGTGAGCCTCTTCAACGCCGTCGGCGGAGGCGCGGCGGCGCTCGTGGCCGTGGAGGAGTTTCGTCACCTCGCGGGGCTCGGGACGGTGATCCCCGCCGTCACGAGCGTGACCACCGTCCTCGGCGGCGTGATCGGAGCCATGACCTTCACCGGGTCGATCGTCGCCTTCGGCAAGCTCCAGGGTTTTCTCCCCGGACGGCCGCTCACCTTCCCCGGCTACCGTCTCCTGAACGGCGCGCTGGCGCTCGGCGTCCTCGGGGCGTTCGGCTACGAGCTCGCGGCGGGTCCCCACGTCCCGATCCTCTTCGGCGCCACGGGGCTGGCCTGCCTCCTCGGCGTGCTCACCGTGACCCCCATCGGCGGCGGCGACATGCCCGTCGTCATCTCGCTGCTCAACTCGTTCACCGGCACCGCGGCCGCGATGGCCGGCTTCGTGATCAATAACTCCGTCCTGATCATCGCCGGCGCCCTCGTCGGTGCCTCGGGGATGATCCTCACCCAGCTCATGTCCAAGGCCATGAACCGCTCGCTCGGCAACGTGCTCTTCGGCGCGTTCGGAACCGGCGACGGGGACGCGGGCGGTGCGACGGTCAAGAGCGCCGGCGGCGGCGCGGTGCGCGAGGTCTCCGCGGAGGACGTGGCCACCGCCATGGGGTACGCCCGCAAGGTGATCGTGGTCCCCGGCTACGGCATGGCGGTGGCCCAGGCCCAGCACGCGATCCGCGAGCTGGCCGAGCTCCTCGAACAGCGCGGCGTGCAGGTGCGGTACGCGATCCATCCCGTGGCCGGACGGATGCCCGGGCACATGAACGTCCTGCTGGCCGAGGCCAACGTCCCCTACCCGCAGCTCGTCGAGATGGAGGAGATCAACCCCGAGTTCAAGACCACCGACGTCGCGCTGGTCGTGGGTGCCAACGACATCATCAACCCCGCGGCGCGCAACGACCCGTCGAGCCCCATCTACGGCATGCCCATCCTCGACGTGGACCAGGCCGCACACATCGTGATCAACAAGCGCTCGATGCGCTCGGGCTTCGCCGGCATCGACAACGAGCTCTTCACCAACCCGAAGACCGGCATGCTCTTCGGCGACTCGAAGGACGCGCTGACCAAGGTGATCGAGGCCGTGAAGGCCCTCTGACGCTACGGAAAGAGCTTCCCCGGGTTCAGCAGCCCTTCGGGGTCGAAGACCCGCTTCACCGACCGCTGCAGCTCGAGGAGCTCGGGGGGCTGCTCGAGGGGCATGAAGCGCCGCTTCGCCAGCCCGATGCCGTGCTCGCCGGAGAGGGTTCCCCCGAGCTCTAGAGCGTTCTTGAATATCGATTCTAGAACGGGCTCCAGCGTTCCGCGCCGGGCCTCGTCGTCGGCCAAGAGGTTCACGTGCAGGTTGCCGTCGCCCGCGTGTCCGAAGGTCGCGATGGTCAGGTCGTGCTCCACCGCCAGCGCGTCCAGGCGGCGCAGGATCTCGGGGATCGCCGCCCGCGGCACCACGATGTCCTCCGAGACCTTCACCTTGTGTCGCTCCTTCAGCGATGGGCTGGCCATGCGGCGCATCTCCCAGAGCTGCCGGCGCCGGACCTCGTCGGTGGCCACCAGGATCTCCTGGGCGCCGAGCCGCTCGCACCCCGCCGCCGCGGCGTCGAGCTGCGCGTCGAGCCCCGTCGCGTCCCCATCCAGCTCCACGAGCAGGAAGGCCGACCTCCCCGCGGGGACGGCGAAGCGCCCCATCAGCCGCAGGTGCTCCACCACGTGCTGATCCATCAGCTCGAGCGTGCGGGGCCGAAAGCCCAGCCGGATCAGCTCGGAGACCGCCGCCCCCGCGCGCACCACGTCTGCGAAGCGCGCCAGGAAAGTGGCCACCGCCTGGGGCTTGGGCAAGAGCTTCAGCGTGATCTCCGAGACCACCGCCAGAGTCCCCTCGCTCCCGACGACCAGCGCCACGAGGTCGAACCCGGTCACCCCCTTCACCGTCCGGCGGCCCGCGAAGAGGCGCTGTCCGCCCATGCGCACGAGCTCGAGGCCGAGCACGTACTCGCGCGTCACACCGTACTTGAAGGCTCGCGGCCCCCCCGCGTTCTCCGCGACGTTGCCGCCGAGCGAGCAGCTCGCGAGACTCGCCGGGTCGGGCGGATAGAAGAGCCCCTGCGCCTCGACCTGAGCCTGGAGCTCGCCGGTGATCACCCCCGGCTCCACCACGGCGAGCAGGTTCTCGGGGTCGAGCTCCTTCACCCGGTTCAGCCGCTCGAGCGAGAGCAGAATCCCCCCCTCCACGGCGAGCGCGCCCCCCGTCATCCCCGTCCCGAGGCCGCGCGGCGTCACGGAAATGCGGTCGAGCGCGGCCAGGCGAAGCACCTCGATCACCTCGCCCGTGCTTTCGGGAAGCGCCACCACGTCGGGGGGGAAGGCCCCGAGCCCTGACTCGTCGGTCGCGTACCGCTCGATCGCCTCCGGCGCGTAGAGCGCGCGGCGCGGACCCAGGAGCTGCTCGAGCTTGCTCTTCACGTCGGGCATCGGAGGTCCTTTGCACGGTGCACGCTGACCCTAACACCGTCACCCCCTGGCAGCGAGGGCGCGGCGCAGCGGCCGCCCGGGGCGCCTTGACGCTCCGGAGAGCACGGAGTAAGGAGGCTGGCCAGCCTCCTAACAGTGAGCCATGCCCCCGAGCCCGACGCCCAAACGAGCCCCGTCCCCGACGAAGAAGAAGGCTTCCGCCTCCGGCGCGGCTTCGCGCGCGGCGCGGACCGGCCCTGCTGCCCCGTCGAAGAAACCCGCCCCGGTCGTGACCCCCGAGCGCCTCTCGTTCCTCTTCGCCACGCTCGACCGCCTCTACCCCCAGGCCGCGACCGCCCTGACCCACGAGAACCCCCTGCAGCTCCTCGTGGCCACGATCCTCTCCGCCCAGTGCACCGACGAGCGCGTGAATCAGGTGACGCCCCGGCTCTTCGCCACCTATCCGGACGCTCGTGCCCTGGCCGAGGCCGAGCCCGAGGCCCTCGAGGGGATCATTCACTCCACGGGGTTCTTTCGCGCCAAGGCCAAGTCGATTCGCGGCGCGTGCCGCCTCCTCTGCGACCGGCACGAAGGCAAGGTCCCCCACGAGATGAGCGCCCTGCTCGAGCTGCCCGGCGTCGCGCGCAAGACCGCCAACGTCGTCCTCGGCTCCGCCTTCGGCATCTCCTCGGGGGTGGTCGTGGACACCCACGTCGCGCGCCTCTCCGGCCGACTGGGTCTCAGCCACCACACGGACCCCGCCAAGATCGAGGCAGACCTGATGGCGCTCGTGCCCAGGGAGCGCTGGATCGGCTTCGCCCACCAGCTCATCCTGCACGGACGCGCGGTCTGCGCCGCCCGCAAGCCCGCCTGCTCGCGCTGCGCACTCGCGCCGCACTGCCCGAGCGCCGAGGTCGGGTCGTGACGCGCGTGGAGCCGGACCCCGAGCGCCGCGAACGGAGGGAGCGCCCCCTCGTCGGAGTGGGCGCCGTGATCCTCTCCGACGACCTAGGCCAGGTCCTGCTCGTCGAGCGCGGCCGCCCTCCCGCCGTCGGGAGCTGGAGTGTTCCCGGCGGGCTCGTGGAGCGTGGCGAGAGCCTGCGGCGCGCTTGCGAGCGCGAGGTCGCCGAGGAAACGGGGCTCGCGGTCGAGCTCGGCGAGGTAGTGAAGGTCCTCGAACGCGTGCTCCGCGACGCGCGCGGAGAGGTCGAGTACCACTACATCATCGTGGACTTCCTGGGCCGCGTACGCAGCGGGGAGCTCGCCCCCGCCTCGGACGTGCGCGACGCACGCTGGGTGCCGTGCACGGACCTGGGAGGACTTCCCACCACGCAGGGGCTGAAATCCGTCGTCGCGCGCAGTCAGGAGGTCGCGCGCGGCGAGCCTCCCCGGACGCCACTCTTCGACGAGCTGCTCGGCCCGTGATCCGAAGGGCTCGTCAGCGCATCAGGCAGGCTGCACGTCGATCACGACGCCCCGTTCGTCGCCGACGGTCCGTACCCGGCCGTTGACCGCGGAGAGGACGTCGGTCTCGAAGGAGCCGGGGGAGGCCAGCACCAATCGGTCGGCCGGCCGAACGAGGTCGCCCTCCTGCACCGCCGGAAGGCGCGGCGCTCCGGTGGGTCCACGCAGCGGGAGCACGAGGCGAAGCGGACGGAGCTCCTCGGTCGGCAAGGGGCCGTGTGGGCGGTAGGTCGCGAGCCCCAGCCGCTCCACGAGCCGCACGGTCGCGTGCCGCCGTCCCGCCCGGTCCGGGTGCGCCGCGAGGGGCGCCGCGTCGACGAGCCGGACCCCCCGGGCGCGTAGGGCGCGGGCCACCTCCGCGGTCAGCTCGGCCGGCCGCACGCGCGCCGGGCAGGCCACGCTGCACAGCCCGCACTCGGTGCATTCCAGCGCCGCGGGAGTCCGCGCGTCCCGGGAAGCCGCCCCCGGCAGGCCGGTCTGGCTCAGCTCCGCCATCACGAGGTGCGGCTCCAGCCGCCCCCCACCGAGGTGCACCGGACAGACCTCCGTGCAGATGCGGCACCTGACGCAGGCCGAGGCGCCCTGGCGCACCAGGTCGGCGAGCGGAGTGCTCCGCTCCACGACCAGAGGGTGCCGGTGCGGCAGGACCACCACAAGGCGAGTATCCAGCTCCACGGAAGCGGCGCCGCTGCTCGGACGCCCGCCGAGCACACCGTTCACGAAAGGTATCCACCCCGCGTCCCGGCTCCCGCCGCAGGCGCGCACCAGGTCGGCGACCAGGGTGCCGAGCGGGACCCGCAAGACCTTGGGCTGCTCCACGGCCCCCACCACGGTGACCGACCGCCAGGCCGCGCACCGACTGGAGAGTGCCCGGCTCACGCGGTCGAGCGTCGGAACGTCCACCACCGCCGCGTCGGCGAGCCCGGCCTCGGCCGGCGTCTGGCCCTGCGACGCCGCCAGGTCGAGCAGCACCGACGCCGCGTCCATCGGATACGCGGCAGGGAGCGACCGAACCTCCAGGCCTCGCTCCTCGGCCGCCCGCCTCAGGGTCCGCGGTGCGCCGGGGAAGTCCTCTCGCAGGGCCAGGATCCCTCGGGCCGCGCCCAGGGCGGGCACGAGCGCGGTCAGCGCCTCGACGAGCTCCGGCCCCGCCGCGGCGACGAGCGCCTCGTCGGTGGCCGCGAGAGGCTCCCCCTCGCCCAGCACCCCCACGACCACCGAAGGGGGCGCACCGTCGGTGCAGAGACGGTACCCGGCGCCATCGCAGACGGCCGCCGCCTCGAGGCGGGCGCGAATCTCGTCGGGGCTGGCTGGGGCCTGCCACATGGGCGCGCAGCATAGGGCCCGCGAATGGGCAAAGCAATCGCCCTCGCAGTCGAGGAAGATCGCGGCGGCTTGACCGCGTGCCCGGGTCGGCCCGAGCATGCGTCGGTGCCCACGATCGAAGACCAGATCCGGCAGGCGGCCCACGCGCTCGGCTTCGTCCGGGTCGGCTTCTCGTCCGCCGAGCCGCTCCGGGAACACGAACGCCTCTTTCACGCCTGGCTCGACGCGGGCCACGCGGCGGGCATGGACTACCTAGAGCGCAGCCGCGAGCTCCGCGCCGACCCGCGGGTGCTCCTCCCCGAGGCCCGCACGGTGATCGTCGTGGCCGCGAGCTACGCCCGCCCCGATGAGCCCGGCGTGCCGCCCGGGCACGGCAAGATCGCGCGCTTCGCCTGGGGCGCCGACTACCACCCGCTCTTCAAGTCGCGGCTCGAACGACTGGCGGAGGCCGTCGCCGCCATCGCGGGCCACCCCATCTGCTGGCGCTCCGCGGTGGACACGCTCCCGGTTCTAGAACGCGCGTTCGCGGAGGCCGCGGGGCTCGGCTTCCTCGGCAAGAACACCCTCCTCATCAGCCCGGGGATCGGCTCGTACACCCTGCTCGGCCTGCTCCTCGTCGACCTGAAGCTCCAGCCCGATCAGCCGCTCGCCGGGCGCTGCGGCTCCTGCACCCTCTGTCTCGAGGCCTGCCCCACCGGAGCGCTCGTCGCCCCAAACGTGTTGGACGGAGGTCGGTGCCTCTCCTACCTGACGATCGAGACGACGGGGCCGGTCCCCGACGAGCTCGCCTCCCGCTTCGACGGTTGGGTCTTCGGCTGCGACGTCTGCCAGGAGGTGTGCCCCTACAACCGCCCCACTCCGGAGCTCAAGGCCCAACGCCCCGACCCGGAACTCGCGCCGCAGACCCCGCTCGCCTCGGTTTCGCTCGACGCCCTCCGCGGGCTTCGCCGCGGCGAGTACCGCCGGCTGATCAAGGGCCGCACGCTTCGCCGCACCGCGATCGCCACCTTCCGGCGCAACGCCGAGATCGTGGCGACCCACGCGCGAAGGCCCCTCCCCCGCTCCGAGCACGACGAGCGAGCGTAGCGTTTCGGATCCGACGCGCGCCGCGTGCGGCTCCGCGCCGGGCGCAAGAATTTGCCGCGCCACGGATCCAGCCGCGCGATCCGGTCGCGATCTAAACGCCGGGAATTTGATCCACTTCTGCGACCACCCTATACTCGAACGGGTCAGCACATCGGATCCAACCCGCGCGGCGAATCGGATCGCACGCGCCCAACGCAGACGAGGAACGTCCTGACCAGATCGGCGCCATTGCCCCGCGGGGGGCACACGGGATCCACTCGCCCGGGCCGCGTCTCCGTCGCGGTCGTCGACGCGGTGCAGCGGCCGCTGCCCTTCGGGCCCGCGCTGCGCGTCCAGCAGGCCAGCGAGCTTCGCGGACGACTTCAACCGCACGTCCCGGGGGCACTCCATCTCACGTTGACCCACAACAGCGCCGTGATGATCTCGGTGCGCCGCGACGCCACCCACCGGCAGTACTGGGTGCGCGCCCACCAGCTCTTCCTGGCCGCACCGGGTCCGGTGATCCGCGCCCTCGGGCGCTACATCGCCTACGCGGACCCCGACGCCTCGGCCGAGCTGAACGAGTACATCGATCAGAACGACCACCAGATCGCCTCGCGCTCGGGGCGAGGCGATCGCTCCGGGGCCCTTCGCACCCGGGGTCGGGTTTACGACCTGGTCGTGCTCTTTGACTCCCTCAATGCCCGGTACTTCGACGGCGCGGTGACCGCACGCATCGGCTGGGGCCGGCACCCGGCCCGCGGCCGCGAGCGCCGGAGCGTGATGCTCGGCGGCTACTATCTGGACGAGCACCTCATCCGCATCCACCCCGGCCTCGACCAGGAGTGGCTTCCCCCCTTCTACCTGGAGTGGGTGGTCTTCCACGAGATGCTACACTCCCTGCACCCGATCCCCGTCGTGAACGGCCGTCGGCAGTACCACACACCGGCCTTCGAGGCCGACGAGCGCCGCTTCGCCCGGTACGAGGAAGCGCAGCTCTGGGAGCGGCAGCACCTCGCAGCCCTTCTCCAGATCTAAAGGGAAGGACCCACCGTGACCGTACAGCCCGCGCAACTAGTCTTCGAGGAGCGCGCCAAGAAGCTCGTGGCCGCCCGGTACTCGCTCGTTTTCGTCGAAACCTTCGAAGAGGAGCGCCTCGAGCGCGTCCTGGCGAGTCTCGCGGGGCGGGCCTTCTCGCAGCCCGTCCCTCTGCACGTCTGGTCGCTCACCGAGGGGCTCGTCTCCGAAGGACAGGCGCTCCCCGGGACCCAGGACCCGGTCGCCGCCCTCGACGCCGTGATCGCCTTCGCCCGGCCGGCCCTCTTCCTCTTCCGCGACCTGCACCGCTGCTACGGCGAGCCCCGCGTGGCGCGCCGCCTCCGCGAGGCGTGCCGCGCCCTCCGCAACAGCTACAAGACGATCTTCGTGAGCGGGCCCTCCCTCGAGGCCCCGCTCGAGGTCCAGAAGGAGCTCTCGCTCCTCGACCTCCCCCTGCCGAACATCGCCGAGATGGACCGCATCTTCGCTGACGCCTGCGCCTCGCTGAAGAACGTCACGCTCGAGCTCGGCGACGAGCGCGACGCCCTCCTGCGCGGAGCCCTCGGGCTCACCGAGGACGAAGCCCGCCAGGCCTTCATCAAGCTGATGGTCGGCAAGAAGACGGTCACTCCCGCGATCATCGAGAAGCTCTACGAGGAGAAGCGCGACATCGTCCGCCGCGAGGGCATTCTGGACTACGTGCCGCCCCGCGTTCGTCTCGAGGAGATCGGGGGCCTCGCGGTCCTCAAGGACTGGCTGCGGCAGCGGCAGCGCTTCTTCTCGCGCGAGGCGGAGGACTTCGGCCTCTCCCCGCCGAAGGGCCTGCTCATCACGGGCATCAGCGGTTGCGGCAAGTCCATGGCCGTGCAAGCGGTGAGCACCTACTGGCACATGCCCCTCATGCGGCTGGACATGAACCGGGTCTACGCCGGCGTCGCCGGCAGCCCCGAACGCACGCTCGAACGCGCCCTCCGCACCGCGGAGTCGATCGCCCCCTGCGTCCTCTGGATCGACGAGATCGAAACCGCGATCGTGGGCGCCAAGGGCGAGGGAGCCGGCCCCGCCACGCGCATCTTCTCGTCCTTTCTCACCTGGATGCAGGAGAAGGAGCAGATCGTCTTCGTGGCCGCGACGGCCAACGAGATCGACAAGCTCCCCCCCGAGCTCCTGCGCAAGGGGCGCTTCGACGAGATCTTCTTCGTGGACCTGCCCAGCGAGGCCGAACGGATGGACATCTTCTCCGTGCACCTGAAGCGCCGAAACCAGGACCTGGCCGGCTTCGACCTGGTAAGCCTCTCGAAATCCACCCCCGGCTTCAACGGGGCCGAGATCGAGCAGGTCGTCCTCTCCGCCCTCTACGGCGCGTTCGACCAGAACCGCGGTCTGACCATGAAGGACCTCTACCGCAGCCTCGGACGCATGGTCCCACTCTCCACGACCATGTCGGAGCGCATCAAGGAGATCAAACGCTGGGCAGACACGCGCGCCGTCAAGGCCAGCGCGCAGGCCACGACGTAGCGGTCGTTCGCCCGGGCTGCGCCGCGGCACTGCCTCAGAGCTCCATCCCGCGAAGCTGGTCGAAGAAGGTCGATTTCGGCACGCCGAGCTCCGTGGCCGCAGCCGAGCGGTTGCCTCCATGCTTAGTGAGCACGCGCAGGTAGATCTCCCGACGCACCTCGTGAAAGGGCCGACCCTCGAAGCGCACGAAGCCCTGGTCGGCGCTGCGCTCCGCCTCGCCGAGAAAATCGAAATCCTCCACGCCGAGCCGCGGCCCGCCGATGATCGCCGCGCGCTGCAGAGCGTTGCGTAGCGCCCGCACGTTTCCCGGCCAGCTCTGCGACGCCAGGAAGGGCATCACCCCGTCGTCCAGCGTCACCCGCTGCCCACCGTCGCCGAGCTCGCGCAGGAAGTGCTCGACGAGGTGTGGGATGTCCTCGCGACGCTCGCGGAGAGCCGGGATCTGGAGCACGCCCACGGCGAGCCGATGAAAGAGGTCCAGGCGGAACCGTCCCTGACGCGCGTCGAGGAGGAGGTCGCGGTGCGTCGCCGCCACGAGCCGCACCGTGACCGGTCGCCGCTCCTCTCCGCCCACCGGATGGAGCACACCGTCCTCGAGCACGCGCAGGAGCTTCGGCTGCAGCTCCTGCGGCAGCTCGCCGATCTCGTCGAGGAAGAGCGTTCCGCCGTCGGCGCGTTCGAAGGCGCCGCTGTGGGCACGCGCTGCGCCGGTGAAGGCCCCCCGGGCGTGCCCGAAGAACTCGCTCTCCGCCAGGTCTCTTGGAATGGCCCCACAGTTGATCGCCTCGAAGGGGCCGAGGTGCGCCGGGCTCGCCTCGTGGATCGCCCGCGCCACGAGCTCCTTTCCCGTCCCGGTCTCCCCGAGGATGAGGACCGGGCTTCGACTGCTCGCCAGGCGCTGGATCTGCCGGAAGAGCCGCTCCATCGCCGGGTGCTCGCCCACGAGTCCCCACCGCCGGCCACGCCCGCCTGGGGCGAGCAGCTCGAGGGCCGTCTCGCCGACCACCACCCGTCCCCGCGCCGCGAGTTGACCGCGCTCCACGCGCACACCGTCCACCCAGGTGCCGTTCAGGCTCTTGAGGTCTTCGACCCACACCACGCCCCCCCGTCGAGAAAGCCGGCAGTGGTGCTTCGACACGTAACGATCGGTGAGGACCAGGTCGTTCTCCGGCGCGCTTCCCACCCGCATTGGCCGCTCGGCGAGAGCGACGACGCGCGAGGTGCCGAGGATTCGAAGCCGGGCGCTCGGCGCGCCTTCGGCCGCACGGTGGCCCGCGCAGCCCTCGAGGGTTGGTTCCATGTAGCGAGCTCCCTTCGCTGTGAGGCACGAAAGCAGATCGCTTATCGAAGGAGGAACGTGCGAGTTGCGGGACCGCCGCGTGAGGCTACCGCAGACCCGCTCCGGGGTAGCGCATGCGCGGCATCGCGCCGCCGCCGCCCGTGCCGCCGCCGCGCCCGCCAGGCCCGAGGGGCGAGAACTGCCGATCGAGCCGCTTGAGAATGCCGAAGAGCCGCATGCCGTAGTAGCCGTCGGAGCGTTTCCCCGCCTGCAGGCTGTTCTCGAGGATCTCGAATTTGGTGTCCTTGCGCTTCAGCTCCGGGTTGACCTTGATGCGCAGGTACGCGGAGACCGTCGAGTAGGCGAGCGGCTCGCGGAGGCTCACGTTCCCCTCGAGCGCGAGCTCCAGGTCGGGGGACTGAGACGCGAAGCCGTCGAGGGTTAGCTCTCCCTTCTCGATCTTGAGCTGCCCGCCGAGCTTTCCCAGGTTCACGCGCGGCAGCGTCACCCCCATGGCCAGCATGGGGTCCCCGGGGACCTTCAGCTTGGCCTTCCCGTCCCCGATGGAGAGCCCCTCGCCTTCGAGCTCGATGCTCCCCGAGGCGTTCGCCAGGCGGTGCAGCGGTACCTGGAGGTCCACCTTCGCCGAGAGCTTCCCCTGAACGGGGAGCCCGATGGCCGCCGAGACGCTCGGGAGGGCGCCCAGGTCCAGCTCCTTCGCCTCGGCCTCGAGCGTCCAGCCGCGCTTCTTCTCCATGGTGTAACGCCCGCTCAGCTTGCCCCCCATCCCCAGCACGGAAAACGAGATGTCGGTCCCCCCCGAGAGCAGCGCCAGGAGCCCCGCGCTGACGGTGACCTCCTCGAGCACGATGCGCACCGGCTTCGGCTTCGCGGGCGGCTCCGGGGCTGGCTGCCCCTCGGTGGCCGTGCCGAGCATCGGCGGCGGGGGGGGCGGCGCGGGCGGCGTCAAGCGCACCGAGACCTCTCGCGCCGTCACGCCGAAGAGCGGGCTCGGCCCGAGGTCACCGATGCGCACCTCCACGTCGCCCGAAACCGCCGCGTAGTCCTCGATCAACCCTTTGACCGCGTCGTAAGGGAACGTGACGTAGACGAACGTCAGAAAGCTCGCCGCCGCGAAGAGCGGGTACCCCACCCAAATGGCGACCTTCGAGAGCACGTTCCTCATGAGGGCTCCCGTTTGCGGTCGCTCCCGGCTTCCTTCCCCTTGCCCGCAGGCGCGCGGTCGTAGGTCGAGACCGTCAGCTCCACGTCCAGGTCCTGGTTCTGCCCGTACCGGGTGTTCACGCTGAGCCGCGTGACTTGCACGATGTGCGCCGGCTCCTCCTCGAGCTTCTTCAGAAGCGCCGCGAGCTGCGCGATGTTCACCTTGCGAAGCTTCACCTCGAGAGCCCGCTGCACGTACTGGTCACCCGGCAAGGGCGACATCTCGCCCGACTCGTCGATCTTCACCCCGACGGAGGAGGCCGCCTTCTCGACGTAGCTGTTGAGCTCGAGCGGCGTGCGCGACATCCGCACCTCGAGCGCCGCGAGCCGCCGCCGGTGCTGCAGGTACGCCCCGCGATACTGGGCCACGTCCTTGAGCGCCTTGCGGAGATCCGCGTTCCGCTCCTCGAGTTCGTCGAGGCTCGAGCCGATCCAATAGCCGACCCCCACGACGACCCCGAGCGCGACCGTGAGCCCGAGTCCGAGCACCATCAACCGCTCGCGGGCGGAGAGCCGCTCGAAAGAGGCCTTGAGCTCGTCCAAACGTCCACCGAACGCCATCGCCATCACCTCTAGAAGCAGCTCGTAGTGATCGTCAGGGAAAACTGCTTCTTCTCCCCGCCGACCTCGGAGATGGTCCCCGTCGCCACGTCGCTGAAGCACTTCACGTCCTTCAGCGCCTTGACCACCTCGCCGATCGCGCTCCGCGAATCGGCCGTTCCCGTCAGGTACGCCTTGCCCGGCTTGATATCCAGCCGCGTCACGTCGAGCTTCACCGCCTTGGCCGAGGGCACGTTGTTCGAGATCAGCTCGAACACGTCCATCGCGCTCTTCGACGGGATCGCGCCCCCGCTCGCCTTCGCTCCGCTTCGCAGCGCGCGAGAGACCTTCTTCGGGTTCGTCATCACCTCGCCGAAGACCTCGCGCGTCGCCCGCCGCAACCGGAGCTGGAGCGCCGCCTCCTCCTTGCGCAAGGCGTACAGCGAGGCGTACGAACCGAGCGCCGCAAAGAGCAGCACCGTCACGCCGGCCGCCACGAACTGCCACAGCTTGTCGCGAAAGATCGAGCTCGTCTTCTTGAAGGCGAACTCGCCCTGCCGGAAGTCGAGCTCGCCGCGCCGCCCGAAGCCGAGGGCCAGGCTGACTGCCAGCGTCCCGACCGCCTCTCCCTCGGCGGTGAGTCCGGTCTCGGGGAGCTCCGGGTCGCTCGCGGCCGAGAGCCGCTCCACCGGCAGCCCCGTCTCCGCGGCGAGGTAGCCGTCGAGCCCCCTCAGGAGCGAGGTCCCCCCGCAGACGAACAGCGCCTCCGGCCGGCACTTGAGCTGCGCCCCGTAGACCCACAGGCTCTGCTTGATCTCCCGCACCAGCGGGGCGAGCGCCCGCCCCAGCATCTCGGCCACCGGACGTTCGTGGGCCGGCAGCTCGTCGGGCTGCGACGACACGACGCCGTGCGCCTCCTTGATCCGCTCGGCCTCGTCGTAGCCGACCTGGAGCCCCTGACGCAGCGCCTCGGTGAGCTGGTGCCCCGCCCTCGAGATCGTCCGCCCGGCAAGCGCGCGTCCGTCGTGGACGACGCACAGGTTCGTCCGAAGGTGCCCGAGGTCCAGCACCACCACCGTGCCAATGGGGCGTACGCGGCGCACGAGGTGCGCGTAGGCCAGCGGGCTCACCAGGAGGTTTCGCGGCTCGATGCGCAGCGCGGCCAGCCGCTCGAGCACCTCCCTCAGGTCCTGGCTGCGCGTGGCCACGACCAGCGCCTTGCCGGCCGGCTCGCCGAGGATCTGGTGGTCGTAGGTCACCTCCTCGAGCTCCCAGGGGATGTCGTCCGCCAGCTCGTTGCCGATCAGCGCCTGCAGCTTCTTTGCGTCGGTCGCGGGCACGTTCAAGAGTCGCAGGAGCACGCGCTCCCCGGGGATGCCGAAGGCCACGCCGTCGCCCTCGCCCGGCGCCGGGAGCTTTCCGAGCGCCTCCAGGCTGCGCCCCGTGACGTCTCCCACGTCGGGCACCACGTCGACGGTGCCGAGGTGCGCTAGCGTGGCGGTCCGGAAGCCCACCTCGAGCTCGGCCACCTTCACCGCGTGTGCGCCCAGGTCGATCCCGAGCACTCGCTGGGCCATGGTCTACTCCTCCCGCCAGTACAGGTAGCCGCCCGGCCCCATGTTGTGGCGGCCGGCCTGCATGGAGATATGCTTGGTGTCCCACACCGCCGAGATCTTCTTCTTCACCCGCCCCACCTCCGCGCTCCCCTCGATGCGCCAGATGCGCCGCGGGCCGCCGGCGGCGATCGCCTCGCCGATCTCCGGCTTGAGCTTCACGCCGAGCACCTGGGGGAGCCCCGACGGCTTCGTCCGATTGCCCCCCGTCAGGCTGTCCAGGGCGCTCGCCATGCTGAGCTGCCCCATCGGGTTCTCGACGGCCTGAATGAAGGTCTTCGCGTCCCGGAAGCCCCCCATCAGATCCCGGATCTGCGTCAGGTAGCGCACCAGCAGGGCCAGGTTCTGATACTGCAGCGCCGGATCGTTCGGGCTCGCGGCGAACTGGATGATCGCCGCGGTGAGCAGCTTCGGACCGGCGAGCGCCACGTTGATGCGGCACTCCCCGTAGACGGTGAGCTCCTCGCCGAAGGCCGCCATGAAGTCGTCGTCAACTCCTTTGACCAGCCGCAGCTCCTCCAGCGAGTCGAAGTACTGGTTCTTGATCTCGTACGGGTCCTTGCCGGCGTTGTAGCGGTAGTCCTCCGCCGCCGTGCTCCCGAAGAGCACCATGTCCTGGTCCGCCCAGTCGATGATGGCCCGTAGGAGCTCCATGCGGTCGGCGTACTGGCCCTTCTCGTCGGGCTCCTCGAAGAGCCGGTTGTAGCGCGCGGGCATCATCATCGCCGCGAGGCTCGCCGCCACGCGCACCACCGCCGGTGCGCCGGTGTTCGCCCCCCCGCCGCAGTTGACGTTCAGCTTGCCGTCCAGGCTCTCCATCTCCAGGTCGAAGCTCCCGAGCTCCACCCCGAGCCCCTTGATCCCCGCGGTCTCGATCCCCAGCATCCCGCCGAGCATCTCGGCCCCTTCCTTGTTGTTGAAGGCCTGCATCAGGAGCGGGGCGTAGTCCGCCACTTGAAGGTCCATCCCGCCCAGGTGCTCGCGCATCGGATCGATGAAGCGCGACTGCACGCGCAGGAGGAGCTGCGACAGATTGATCGACGAGCGCGCCAGGTAGTGCGCCCGGAGCTCGTCCCGGGCGTTGATCGCGGAGGTGTAGTCGACCTTGGCGTTGTAAGCGAAGTCCGCCGTGCTGGCCGTCATCACCGCGAGGACCACCACGATGGCCATCAGGGCCACCCCCTCCTCGCGCCGCACGCGCGCGCCGAAGGGACGCCAGGCGAGCCACCGGCGTATGCGAACGAACGTTCTCATTGCGCCACCGAGAACCACAGCGCGTCGCGCATGAAGATGCGCGTGGCGGTGGCCAGCTTCAGGGGCTTGTCGTGCTCGTCCTTCACCGTGAGGTTGATGCGTACCTTGGTGGGTAGCCGGTCGGGCTGTCCGTCAGCCGACCGCGTGTTCCAGGTCTCCTTCCACTCGTTGTTCACCTCGTCGAAGAACTCGTAGGCCACGGCCACGACGTCCTCGAGCATCACCTGCGCCGCTCCCTGCTCCCCCGGTCGCTCCCCGCCGAGGCGTCGGCTCTCCCGTCGCCAGAGGTGGGTCCGGCTGCGGTCCTCCCGGTCGGGGGCGGCGAAGTAGCGCACCACACTCTGGTCGCACTCCTTGGCGTTCTCCTGCAGCCGGACGTGCGAGAAGCTCGAGAAGGTCAGTTCGTCGACGGGGCTCTTCTTCTCGCTGGTGAAGAAGGTCCGAGGCCACACCGTCCCCGGCATGTCGTTCTTCGACAGGTAGGACTGCGAAATCTCGCGCGTCATGCGTTGCAGGGCCAGCCGGATCTGCTGGTAGCGATCCGCGATCGCCTCCGCCTTGCGCTTGCTCTTCGAGGTCATCGAGAAGGAGCCCCAGAGGAGCGCCATCGTGGAGGCCAGGATCGCCACGGCCAGCATCACCTCGATCAGGGTGAAGCCCTCTTCCCGCGGACGTGCCCGGCGCTCGGGTCTCATCGCGTCATCCCCGGGATGGCCTGCAGCGCACGCGGGGTGATGGGACCGGCGGGCGCCCCGCCTCCGGGTCGCCCCGTCCCCGGCTGGCCCGTCCCCGGCTGACCGGTCCCCGGCTGACCCGTCCCCGGCTGACCGGTCGCCCCCGGCAGCAGCGGCAGCCCGCCCCCCGCCGCGTCCACCTTGCGCGGGTCGGTGAAGTAGCCCACGACCGAAATAGAACGCTCGCTCTTCCCCTCCTTCCAGAACACCTTCAGCTCCCCCCGCCGGATGCTCTGCTCGAGGATGCTGCGGAAGAGCTCGAGCTGCGTCCCCATCAGCTTCGCCCCCATCCCGGCGATCCCCCCGCCCCCCGGCGTCGGTGCGGCGGCCCCCGTTCCGGCGCCCTGCCCCGCCATCCCCTTCACGGCGCTCGCTACCGACTCCGCGTTCATCCCCGCGGGCAGCTGCACCTTGGTCATCGTCAGCTCCCAGCGGAAGCCCTCGTGCCCCTGCTCCTTGAAGGTCCCCTGCTCCTTCTTCTCGAAGTCGGAGAATCCCTCGTCGAAGAGCTTGTCCTCCATCTCGACCATCTTCAGACGCCCGAGCATCGTGGCGAGCGTCAGCATCCGTCCTCGCGCCGTGGCACGCATGCTGGCCTGGTGCGACTGCGCGATGACCGTGAGCGAGAGCGCGAGGATGGCCAGCGACACCATCACCTCGAGGAGCGTGAAGCCCCCCGTTCGCACGCCCCGCCCGCGAGCGCTCATCGCGCCACCTCATCGCAGGCCTGAGCGCGGGTCTCGCGCTTGCGGTCGTCGGGGACCTCGAACTCCTTCGGCAGGTCGTACCGGCAGGGGTAGACCTTCACCTGGCCGGTCAAGGGCGCCATCACGACGGAGTAGTACTCCTCCGACCGATTCTTGATGTGCACCACCGTGGCCTCGGCGAAGCCCTGCGGGAAGAAATACACGTAGGCCGTCCCCTTGCGTTGCGGCTCGGTGAGCCGCGGGGTCACCACGGCGTCCACCGTGATCCCTCGCGAGAGCTTGGCGCGCTTCGCGTCGGGGCCTTTCAGCGGCGCGAACCGGGCCTTGGGGCGAGCCACCGGCTGCAGGTCCGCCTCGTACTCCGCCTTCAGCGCGGCCGTGTCGATCCCCATCGTTCCCTCCCCGTCCCCTTCCTCGGCGCCGCCCTTGCCGAGCCCCATCGGCAGCCCCGGCATCCGGCTCTTCTTCTCCTCTTTCGGCTTGCCCTCGACCCCGGTCGTCGCGTGCTGTTCGACCCCCTTGCGCAGCGCCACGCGGTCGCTCGAGCTCTCCAGCCAGTACTCGCCCTTCTCCAGGTCGAGGGCCACCCGCACCGTCTCGCCCGTCATCGTGGTGCGGTCGAAGGCCACGCGCAGCGCCGCCGCCGTCCGGCTCGCCGCCGAGCGAAGGTCCGAGCGCGTCACGTTACGAAAGGTCATGGTCGCGGCGCCGAGCAGGAGCCCCACCACCGCCACCACCACCATCATCTCGATGAGGGTGAAGCCCGCGGATCGCTCTTGCGTGACGCCCGTGACCATCGGCCTGCCCTACTGCTCCCAGGAGTTGATGTCGTCCTCGGTCCCTTCCTTGCGGTCCGGTCCCTTCGACGAGACGTCGGCGCTGTCGGTGTCGTGCTCGCCCGGGCACTTGTAGGTCAGCTCCTCGCCCCAGGCGTCCTTGGCGTCCTTGTTGATGATCTTCGAGCTCTTGAGGTCCTTCAGCTCCTTCGGGCAGGGTTGGTTCGTATCCAGCGAGTACTGCTGCAGCGCGTTCTTCACGTTCACGATGATCTGCTTGGTGTTCGTGACCTGGGCCTTCTTGTAGCGGTTGTAGGCCACCACGCCGACGGTCCCCATCAGCAGGCCGATGATCGCCACGACCACCATGATCTCGATCAGCGTCATTCCCAGCTCGGAGGCCCGCCGGGTTCCCTCACCCCTCCGGAGGAGGAACTGCCACCTGCCGTGCTCCGCGGTCCTAGCGCCTCGTACCCACATCGCTCTCGCCTCCTTCTCGGGTCAGCCGACCATCTCGTTCATGTCCAGGATCGGCATCAGGATGGAAAACACGATGAAGCCCACCAGCCCCCCCATCACGATGATCATCACGGGCTCGAGGAGCCCCGTGAGGCGGTTGATCTTCAGCTCCACGTCGGCCTCGTACGCGTCCGCCACGTTTTCGAGCATAGTTTCTAATTGGCCCGATCGCTCGCCCACGGCGATCATGCGCGTCACGACCGGCGGGAAGTGCCCGCTCTTGGCCAGCGGATCGGCGATGCTCTCCCCCTCGCGAATCGCCTTCCGCGCGTCCTCGACCACGCCGATGAGGACCTCGTTACCGAGGATGCTCTTCACGATCTCCAGCGTCTGGAGCAGGGGCACCCCGCTCGCCAGCATCGTGCCCAGCGTGCGCGCGAAGCGCCCGATCGCCACCATGCGGACGAGCGGTCCCACGACCCAGATCTTCAGCACGAAGCGGTCCCAGACCGCCTTCCCCTTCGGCGACCGTTTCCAGCGGACGAAGCCGTAGATCGCTCCACCCATGAGGATGATGATCAGCCACCAGTAGTCGCCCGTGATGCGGCTGATGCCGATGAGGAGCTGGGTGTTCCAGGGGAGCGACTTCCCCATGTCGTCGAAGATCTGGGTAATCTTCGGCACGACGACCACCATCAGTAGCCCCGTGATGAGCATGCTCACCGCGGCCATCACGATGGGATACATCATCGCCGACTGGATCTTGTTCCGCAGGCGCACCTGCCCGTCCATGAACTGCGCCAGGCGCGTGAGCACCTGCTCGAGGTTTCCGGCTGCCTCGCCGGCCCGCACCATGTTCACGTAGAGCTCGGTGAAGATCTTGGGCTGCGCCGCGAGCGCGTCACCGAGCGCCGAGCCCTCGTTCACGCGGGTCCGCAGCTCGGAGAGGCTCCGCCGCAGCTTCTCCGAGGACGACTGCTCCACCAGCGCCCCGAGCGCCTCCGCGAGAGGGATCCCCGCCCGCAGGAGGGTCGAGAGCTGCCGGGTCAACGCCGCGACGTCCTGCGGCCTCACCCGGTCGAAGAAGCTCTTGAAGTCGACCTCCTTGGAGAGGCCCTTTCCGCTCCCCGCCCGTTCGCGCGCCTCGCGGAGCTCAGTGACGAAGACCCCCTCTCGTCGGAGCTGGCTACGGAGCGTGCGCGGGCTCTCGGCGTCTCGCACGCCGGCGACCGCCTTGCCTCGGCCATCCAGGCCCTTGAACGCGAAGGCGGGCATGGGGCTACAGCGCGTCCTCCTGGGTCACGCGCATCACCTCCTCGATGGTCGTGACCCCGGCGAGGATCTTGCGCGCTCCGTCCATACGCAGGGTGCGCATCCCCTTCTCCATAGCGATCTTTTTAATAGTATTAGAATCCGCATTCCTCAAGATGAGCGCCCGGATCTGCTCGTCCATCAGCAGGAGCTCGTAGATCCCGAGCCGACCGGTGTAACCCGTGTTGAGGCAGGAGGGACACCCGGTGGCCTGGTAGACCATCCCCCGCGGCGGCGGCGGCCGCTTCGCATCCCGGATGCCGAGGTCGCTTCCCGTGAGCTCGCGGAACTCCTCGGGGCTCATCCCCAGCCCCTCGAGCTCCTCGCGGGTGGGGGGCCGCACCGCCTTGCACTCCGGACAGACCTTTCGCACCAGCCGCTGCGCCACGAGCCCGATCACCGAGGAGGCGACGAGGAACGGCTCCACATTCATCTCCACGAGCCTCGTCACTGCCCCCGCGGCGTCGTTCGTATGCACCGTCGAGAAGACCATGTGCCCCGTCAGCGAGGCCTGGATCGCGATCTCCGCCGTCTCCTGGTCGCGGATCTCGCCCACCATGATCACGTCCGGGTCGTGGCGCAGAAACGACCGCAGGCCGCTCGCGAAGGTCAGGTCGATCTTCGGATTCACCTGCGTCTGGCTGATCCCCTCGATCTGGTACTCGACCGGGTCTTCGACCGTCAGGATGTTACGGTCCGGCGTGTTGATCGCCGTGAGCGCGGCGTAGAGCGTGGTGGTCTTGCCGCTGCCCGTAGGGCCCGTCACGAGGAGGATCCCGTGCGGACGCCGGATGAGCTCGTGGAGCACCTTGAGGTGGTCGGGGCCCAGGCCGATGTCGGCCAGGTCCAGCACCACCGCGGTCTTATCGAGCAGGCGGATCGTGATGCGCTCGCCCTTGGCCGTCGGGGCGGTAGCGACGCGCATGTCGATGTCCTTGCCCGCGATGCGGCGCCGGATGCGACCGTCCTGCGGCAGTCGTTTCTCGGCGATGTTCAGCCCGGCCATGATCTTCACGCGGGCCGCGATGCTGGCGGCGTAGTTCCGGTTCGCCCTGCGGGTCTCGTAGAGCACGCCGTCGATGCGGTAGCGCACCACCACCTCGCGCTCCCCCGGCTCCACGTGGATGTCCGAAGCGCGCTCCTTGACCGCCTGGAAGATGAGCGAGTTGACCCAGCGGATGATCGGGGCCTCGTCCGTCACGTCGATGATGTCGACGAGCTCCTCCGAGGTGGACTGGAACTCCTCTCCCTCCTCGAGGTCCACGGCACGCGTCCGGCCGGCGTAGACCCGATTGATGAGGTCCAGCACCCGCTCGCTCGGCGCCAGCGCGGGGATCACCTCCGCCCCGAGCACCGTCCGGAGGTCGTCGAGCGCCTGGATCGCGCCGGGGCTCGACAGCACCACCTTCACTCCGCCGTCGCAGCGGTGCAGCGGGAGCACGAGGTGGTTCTTCGCGTAGTTGATCGGCACGTCGGTGACGAGCTCGGCGTCCACCAGCTCGGGCGGGAGCTGCGCGAAATACTCCATCCCGAGCTGCACGGCGAGGGCGCGCAAGAGCTCCTCTTCGGGAGCGAGCCGACTGCGCAGGAGGACGTCGAGCAGGAGCCCCCCCTCGATCTTCTGCGTCTCGATCGCCTGCTCGAGCTGATCCCGCGTCAGCGAGGTGTCCCGCAGCAGTACCGAGGCCAGCGCCAGCTCGTCCATCGTCCTTCCTCGGGCCTAGCGCGGCGGCGTCATGGGGTTGACCGGAGCGGGGGGAGCGCGCCGATCGCCCCCCTCCGCCGCGCCCTCGCCGCCGGGGGCCCGGTCTCCGGCGCCAGGAGGAGGCGCCGTGCCGGAGGGCGGCGCCGACGGAGGCGCGTCCACGGGGTCCGAGTGCTCCTGCAAGCGCTTCTGCGCGTCCTTGATGAGCCGCGAGTCCTGCTCCGCCTGATCCCCCACGCGGTTGATCTCCGAGAGGAGGCCGTGCTTGTGGCGGAAGTCGATGTCGCGGGCCGGGTCGGTGTGCTTGAACGAGGTGTAGCGCTCGATGAACTCGCGCCGCTCCTCCAGCTTCTTCTTGAAGATGCGTCGGAGGTCGCTCTGATCCCGGATGATGTAGGGCGTGAGGATGATCATCAGGCTCGTCTTCTGCATCGTGCGCGCCGAGTGACGGAAGAGGTAGCCGAGGATCGGGATGTCACCGAGGAGCGGAACCTTGCTCTCGGTGTTGTCCACCTTGTCCCGCATCAGGCCACCGATCACCACGGTCTGCTGGTCCCGTACGACGACGGTCGTCTTGGCGGTGCGCTTCGAGGTCGAGGGGCCGAGGTTGTTGAAGTTCGGCGAGGCGATGTCGGAGACCTCCTGCTCGATCTTCATCCGCACCACGTCGTTCTCGTTGACGTACGGGGTGAGCTTCAGCTTGAGCGCCACGTCCTGGCGCTGCACCGAGACGGCGGGGAGGAGCGAACCGAGCCCCCCCGCCTGGCCGGCGGCTCCCGCGAGGGCGCCGAACCCTCCGCCCATGAACGCCCCCTGGAAGGGGATGTTCTGGCCGACGCTGATCTCGGCCTCCTCGTTCTCGGTGGTGAGGATGTGCGGCGAGGAGAGGACGTTCACGTTGCTCCCGGTCTGCAGGGCCTGGAACATGACCCCGAAGCCGGGGATGTCCGCCTGAAGCCCGAGGAGCTCGGCCGACCCGTCCACGAGCGCCCCGCGCGCCCCGACCGAGAGGCCCATCAGCGCCAGGGGGTTGATGGCGAGCGAGCTCCAGTCGCTGTGCTGCACGCCCCCGAAGATGAGCGACTGGGTCTTCCCTTCCCCGGTGATGCCGCCGCCGTGATAGGCGAAGCCGAGCTTGCGCGCCTTGTCGACGTTGATCTCCATGATCGACGCCTCGACGAAGACCTGCTTGCGCGCCACGTCCAGCTTCCGGATCACCGCCCGCAGGTTGAGGTAGTCCTTGCTCGACGCCACCACCACGAGCGAGTTGGTCGGCTTGTCCGCGCTCACCCGCACGTCCCCCTCGAAAAGACCCGTCACCGGCCCCCGCGCTCCGGGCGCCGCGCCAGCCCCAGCCGGCGTCGTGCGACGTCCCTGGGCCCCGCCGGTCACGGCGCTGATCGTGTTCGCCATCTGCTCGGCGTCGCCGTTCTCGAGGTAGTAGACGTGGATGCGCTGGCTCACGCCGTCGCTCTCCACGTCCAGCTTCTTGATGAGCGACGCGATGCGCCCGAACGAGGAGGGCGACGCGACGATGATCAGCGAGTTCGTGAGCGGCTCGGTGATGATCTTCGAGGCCGAGAGGCTCCCCACGTCCTCGTGGTGCGGGGTCTGCGGCTGCCCCGCCGCCCCCGAGCCACGCTCGACGTTGAGGCGCATCATGGGGAGCGGCGAGGTGGTACGCCCGGTGAAGATCTGGTCCAGGATCTTCTTCACCTCCTCGGCGTCGGCGTTGCGCAGCCGCACCACCCAGATCTTCTCCCCCGCCACCGGCACGTCCAGCTCCTTCACGATGCGGAGCATGCGGCGCACGTTGTTCCCGGCGTCGGTCAGGATCAGGGTGTTCGTCGGCTTGTAGGCCGTGACGTCACCGTTGCGCGACTTCATCTTGTTGAGCACGAGGAGCAGCTCGTTCACGTCCACGTTCTGCGCGCGCACGAGCTGCGTGACCACCGCGTCGGTGGCCGGGAGTTGGTCGCGGGTGTCGTCGCCGTAGGTGGGGATCGACGACTGGATGGCCCAGTTCCCCTGCACGATCTTGAGGTAGCGCCCCGTGGGCACCACCGTCAGGCCCATCACGTCGAGCGCGCTCAGGAAGGCCCGGTAGGCCTCCTGGGCCGTGACCGGCGTCGGCGACACGAGCGTCACCTTCTGCGTGGCCAGGTTCGAGGCGATAACGAATCGCCGGCAGGTCATGCTGCTGATCCAGGCCACGAGGTCGTTCAGATCGGACTCGGGCTTGAGGGTGATCTTGATCCGTCGGCGGGACGGTATCTTCACGCACTCGTTGAATTCCTTCTCCCCGGGCGCAGCGCCGGGCTCCGCCGGCTTCTCGCCCGGCTCGGCCCCGGCAGCCGCCTTGGGCTTGGCCGCGTCTTTCTCCTTCTCCTTGTCCTGGTCGGCGGCCTTTCCCGCCGGCTTCGGTGCCGCGGGGGGCGGAGAGATCGGCGCCGCACGCCGCCGTCGCCGCCGAGCCGCCGCACTCGTGGTCTCCTCGTCGCGGTCGCTCGGGGTCCCCGCCTGCGGGGCCCGCTCGCGCACGGCAGCCTTCCCGCTCGGCCGCTTGGCGGGACGAGACGGCTCCTCCCGCTGGCCAAAGCCGGGTCGGCTCCCCAGGCCCCCGAGGGTCAGGAAAGCGCACAGCAGGATACTCACAGGTCGGTTCATCGCGTCGTCCCTGTTACCGGATGGTGTAGTCCTGGGTCGTGGTCTTGCCCCGGCGCGAGAAGCTGATGCTCAGGTGGCTGGCGTTGCGCACCCGGGTGTAGACCTCGAGCGCCTGGTCCGGCGTGTTCATCGCGTGCCCGTTCACCGCGTGAATGGTGTCGCCGTTCTCGAGCCCGATGAGCGAGTACACGCTGCCCGGACGGATGGCGTAGAGCTTGAAGCCGTTCGGCTTGCCGTCCTGCACGCTGGGCACGATGCGCGCCGACCGGGCGAGGAGCGTGGTATTCGTGAGCACGCGGTTCAGCGCCGCCCGCTGGATCTCCCACTTCCCCTCGCCGAGCTTCTTGACCGCCCCCTCGAACCCGTCGGACATGCCGGCTCCCATGCTCGGCATCGCGGGGCGCGGCGTCTCCGAGGACGCCACCGCCGTGTCTCCTGCCCCGCCCATCTCGAGGTCGAGGAACTCGTTTCGGTTCCCGTTGAGGAGCATCACCCGGCGGTCCAGGATGTCCACGACGGTGGCATCGCCCGGCACCTTGCCCGCGATCGGATACATGCGGGTCTTCTTCTCCGTGACGTCGTAGATCGCGGCGAAGGACCAGGCCTTGTCCTGCTCGCTCACCATGGTCGCGATGAGCTTCAGGTTGAGCGACGTCTTCACCGGCTCGTTGTTCGCCGGCTCCTTGGCGTCGTCGGCCTTCTCCTTCGCGGCCACCTCGGGCGCGGGCTCGCAGGTCGAGCAGAAGACGTTGCGCGCCACGATGGGCTTGATCTCGCGGGCCGGAGGCCCCGAGAGGGTGGGCTCCACGTTCGACTCCATCGGCAGCGCTCGCGGCGGCGGCGCGGGGAGGCTGGCGCCGATGAGTCGCGTGGTCCCCCTCGCCGCCAGGTAGGCGCAGACGAGGATCACGAGGAGGTTGAAGACCCAGAAGTATTTGCGGAGGAGTAGTTCCATCGTGTGGCCCGCGACTCGGGCTTCACAATATGGAGCAAGTCGAGTGCCAACCGCGCGGAGCACCTAACCCGTTGGAACCTGGCCAGTGCTGCGAGGTGCGGGGGGAGGCCGGGGACAATTTGGCAAAGACAGACCCGGGCCTCGGCGAGGGCTGCCAAATTGTCACGGCGCCGACGGTGGCGAGGTTACTCCAGGCGCCTCTTCGTCGGCAGCGAGATCCCCGTCCTCCGCCTCTCCCGCGCGGCTCTCCAGCCGGCGGTAGATCGTGCGGGTGGCGATCCCGAGCAGCTGCGCGGCCAACCGCTTGTCCCCCCGGGTGTGCCGGAGCGTCTCGGCGATGAGTCGCCGTTCCACCTCCTCGAGGGGAGTGCCGATGGCCACGGTGATCGCCCGCGCGTCGCCTCCTGCAGCCCCGATGAGGTCGCGCGGAAGGTCGTCCTCGTCGATCACCTGCGCCTTCGTGAGCACCACGGCGCGCTCCACCACGTTCTCGAGCTCGCGCACGTTGCCCGGCCAGTGGTAGTCGGTGAGGCGCTCCATCGCCGCGCGGGTGAAGCCCGCCACCGGCTTCGCGTTCTTGTCCGCGTAGCGACGCAGAAAGAAGTCCGCGAGGAGCGGGATGTCGTCGCGCCGCTCTCGAAGCGGCGGCACGTAGACCGTGATGACGTTCAGCCGGTAGTAGAGGTCCTCGCGAAAACGGCCGGCGCGGATCTCGGCCGCCAGATCCTTGTTCGTGGCGGCCACGAGGCGAAGGTCCGCCCGCTCCGTCTTGCCGCCGAGGCGGTCGAACTCCCCCTCCTGCAGGACGCGCAGCAGCTTGACCTGCACCTGCGCGCTGATCTCCCCCACCTCGTCGAGAAAGAGGGTCCCGCGGTCGGCCAGGCTGAAGCGTCCGTCCCGCCGAGAAACGGCGCCCGTGAAGGCCCCCCGCTCGTAGCCGAAGAGCTCCGCCTCGAGGATCGTCTCGGGAATGGCAGCGCAGTTGACCGGCACGAAGGGCCCGCTCGCGCGCTGACTGTGCTCGTGCAGCGCACGCGCGAGGAGCTCCTTGCCCGTCCCGCTCTCGCCGATGAGGAGCACGGTGGCAGAGCTCGGCGCCGCCTGCATCACCACGTCCATCATGCGCCGCCAGGAGAGGCTCGCGCCGACCGGGGTGCGACGCCGCGTCGCCTCGAGCTGCGCCCTGAGGGTCCGGTTCTCGACCACCAGGGACTGCTTCTCGAGCGCCCGCTTGACGACCCCCACGAGCTGCGCTCGCTTGAGGGGCTTGGTCACGAAGTCGTAGGCGCCCTGCTTCATCGCCTCGACCGCGTTCTCCACCGTGCCGTAGGCGGTCATCATCACCACCTCGGTCTCCGGGGCGACGGCACGCGCGGCCTTCAGGAGATCGCTCCCGCTCATCTGCGGCATGACGAGGTCCGTGATCAGCACGTTCACCGCGTGCCGCCGCAAGAGCTCGAGGCCCTGCTTGCCGTCGGTGGCCACGAGCACCTCGTAGCCTTCGCGGCTCATGATGCGGGAGAGCGAATCCAGGTTGCTCTGCTCGTCGTCGACGAGCAGGATCGTGGGCTGGTGCATGGCGGCTCCTCGGCGAGTCAGACTTACAAGGCCGATGCCAAGACGACTCGTGAACGATATCGCGGGGACATTCTGACACGGAGTGCTGCGGGCGTGCCAGACTGGCAAGGCGCGCAGCATGGCCTGTCAAGATGGCAAGGGCAACGAAGGGGGGAGCAGCGCCCCGACAACGCGGCGCGCTATGCGCGTCAGGCGCCTAATATTCTTCGCGATAGTAGTACCAGGCACCAGCCTCTGGGTCGTGATACTCCCAGTGGCCGCCGTAGTAGTAGACCCACCGGCCTCCGTGCCACCGCCGCTCGTGCCCGCAGTACTCCGCATGGTAGTGACCGTCGTGATAGCTCAGCACGGCGGCCGTTCCGACGATGGCCGCGGCCACGATCGCCGCGCCCGCCATCGCCCCGATCATGCGGGGATGACAGGCCAGGCTCGAGAGCGAAAAGACGAGAGCCACCGCGAGCACGATGCGTTTCATGGGTATCTCCTCTGCCAGCCGCTCACCCGAAGGCCCGGCCTGACTAGCTCTACGCAAGGCGCAGGCCAGCGCACGTCGCCAGGGCCTATCGGGGCTTGCCGGAACACCCGCTCCCAGGGCGACGTGAACTCCCTACTACAGTGTGACTCGGAGCGCCACCGCGGGCGCGCCGTCGCGTGCGGGCCGCCACCAGCGAGCCGTCACTGCTGCCAGAGCGAGAGCACCATGTCTGGATGCGGGCGAGGGATGATCTCCGTCGCGAGCAACATGCCGTCGTGGATGCCGAGCCGCGCCGCCTCCACCGCGGCCTCGACCTGGTCGAGCTCACCGCTCACGACGAAGTACGCCTTGCCACCGAGACCTCGCGCGAGCCGCATCTGCACGAGGAGAACCTCGGCGGCCTTGACCGCGCGGTCGGCCGCAAGCACCGTCGCCGCCACGGAGAAGGTCTCCACGATGCCGAGCGCCTCCACCGTGCGAGGCTGCAGCGTCTGCTGCATCGCCGGCGCGAGCTGCGGGTCGGCCTTCGGCAGGAAGAGCCGATCCACGAGCGTGGCCGCGGCAGCCTCGAGACCCGCCTCCATCGCTTCGGCCACCTCTTCTTCGCCACCGGCCACGACCACGACGAACTTGCCGGGGGTGATCGGGTGCGCCTCGGAGAGCGTCACCGTGGCCCGCTTGACCATCGCGTCGGCGACCACCATGCCGCGCGCGACGCTCCCGAGCTCGAGGAGCCCGAGAGCGGGACCCGAGCGAGGGGCGGGAGGCGAGACGCCCCCCACGTCGAGCGGAGCGGTGCTACGTCGAGGACGCGAGGGGGGCATCGGGCTGCGCTTGTTCCTCGGGTGACAGAAGACGATAGATGCGCACCTTGCGCCCGCCGACCTCGGCCCCTTCCACCTCGATGCAGGGCGGCTTTCGCTTCGCGGCCGAGACCGTCTCGGCCGCGACGAGGCCCGCCACTTTCCGGCGGTTCGCCAGCCGCGAGAGGTAGGCCGCCAGCGCCGGCGCCGCCCCGATCACGTCGTAGGATCTGAGCCGAGCCGTGCCGAGCTCGCCCGCGAGGACCGTGCCCGTCGCGACTCCCGCCGCATACTCCATCAGCGGCCAGCCCGCGCGCGCGTTCTCGTCGAGCCACGCAGGCAGGCCCTGCTGGAGGCGCCGTACCACCTCGAGCGCCGCGCCGGCGTGGTCCACCCCCGCGGTCCCCGGGAAGCAGGCCATCGCGGCGTCGGAGAAGAACTTCACCATGCGCCCCTTGCCGGAGAGGACCGCCTCCTCGACCTGCTGGTAGTAGCGCGAGAGCATCACCCCCACGTCCATCGGGCCGAGCTGCGCCGAGAGGGTGGAAAAGCCTCGCACGTCGAAGAAGACGACGGTGGCCTCCATCTCCTGCAGGTAGACCTTGTCCACCATGGCTCGCTCTCCTCCCTGGCCCACGCCCTCAGACGATGCGGAAGTAGTCCTGCAAGGTGCAGCGACGCGAGCGCACGAAGTGCACCACGCAGGTCACTCCTTCGCCGGTCGGATGGGCGATGGTCCACGAGGTATAGCCCTCGCCATCGCCACCTAGCCCCGCATAGTGCGGCGCGTTCTTCACGAAGATGCAGGTGTTCATCTCGCGCGCCATGCGATCCATGACCTCGATGTTGCGCGAGTAGACCGACGCGGTGTGCCCTCGCCCGCCCTCGGCCCGCTTGGCCGCCTCGATGGCGGCGTCCACGTCGCTGCACTTCACGAGGGGCAGCACCGGCAGGAGCTGTTCCACCTGGACCAGCGGGTGGTTCTCCTCGACGACGGCGAACGCGAGCCGCACGTCGTCCCCCACGCGGATCCCGATCGTGTCCAGGATCACCGAGACGTTCTTGCCGACGAAGTCCTTGTTGCTGTGCTTGCCGTCGGGGAAGAGGTGCCGCGTCAGGCGCCCGATCTGCGACTCGGAGAGCTCGTACGCGCCGACGGCCTTGAGCTCCTTGCGCAGCGGCTCGAAGATCTTCGCCACCGCGAAGACCTCCTTCTCGTCGCAGCAGATGATGTTGTTGTCGAAGGAAGCACCGGCCACGATGCCCTTGGCAGCGCGAGCGAGGTCCGCCGTCTCGTCTACCACCACGGGGGGATTGCCGGGGCCCGCAGCCACGACCTTCTTCCCCGAGGCCATCGCCGCCTTCACCACCGCCGGCCCGCCGGTCACCACCACGACCCGGATCCCGGGGTGCTTCATCAGCTCCTCGGCGGTGGCGACGGTGGGCTCCCCGACGGTGGCGATCAGGTTGCGCGGGCCTCCGGCGCCCACGATCGCCTCGTTGAGCAGGTGAATGTGCCAGGCGCTGACGCCCTTGGCCGAGGGATGCACGTTGAAGACGACCGCGTTTCCGCCGGAGATGAGGCTCAGCGCGTTGTTGATGATCGTCTCCGTGGGATTCGTGCAAGGGCTGATCGAGCCGATCACGCCGTACGGCGCCCACTCGATGATCGTCAGGCCGTGGTCCCCGGTGAAGGCCTGCGGGACGAGCATCTCCGGTCCCGGGGTCTTCTGCGTGGCGAGCGTGTTCTTGCGGATCTTGTCGTCCACGCGCCCGAGGCCGGTCTCGGCCACCGCGTACTCCGACAGCTCGCGCACGTGCCGCATGGTCACGTCGCGCATCGCCGCCACGATCTTGAAGCGCAGGCTGAGCGGTTGCCGCGAGAGCTCGTCGAAGGCTTGGCGCGCCGCGCGCACCGCGGCGTCCACCGAGGGAAACGTACCGACCGTCCCTCGCGCGAACCCCTTCACCCCCGGAGCGGCACCGCGCTCGCGCACCACCGCCGGCGCGACCGAGGCCACCGGGGCCGGGGCCGGCGACTGGGCACTACCGGGGATCCCGAGGCGTGAAACCACCCGGTCGACGATCTCCTGAATCCTCTTTTCGTCGAGCTCCATCTGTCAGCGCCTATCGTCCGAACCCCTCTTTGGAGTACCGCTGGGTCCCCTCCACCTCCACCAGGTCCACGATGGCCATGATGGTGGCGTCCACGGGGCGGTTCTCGGTGATGTGCGTCAGGCGGGCGCTGCTCCCCGAGGCGTAGAGCACCACCTCGCCCGTGCCCGCCCCCACGGCATCGACCGCCACGACGGACGGGCCGGTCGGGGTCCCCTCGAAGTCGCAGTTGCGAACCACGAGGAACTTCATCCCCTCCAGCACGTCTTCCTTCCGGCTGGCCACCACCGTGCCGATGACCTTGGCGAGCTGCATCGACGTCCTCCTGCGGCGTGACGGATCTCAGGCCCTCACGCCGCAGCTCGAAGGCACGCGACCCCTGAGAGGGGCTGAAGCTACTTGGACTCGGTCTTGGCCTGGTCCCGACGCCCGAGCGGCAGCACCAGATCGATGTTCACGTGCGGCCGCGGGATGACGTGCACCGACACCAGCTCGCCCACGCGCTCGGCGGCGCGCTGCCCGGCCTCGGTCGCGGCCTTCACCGCCGCCACGTCGCCGCGTACCACCGCCGTGACGTAGCCGCCTCCGATCTTCTCGAAGCCCACGAGCTCCACCTTCGCGGCCTTCACCATCGCATCAGCGGCTTCGACCATCCCGATGAAGCCCCTGGTTTCGATCATGCCCAGCGCGTCAGCCATAACGATTCCTCCTCAACACGAGGGCCCCGGTCGCCGGGGCCGTAGCACGTCCGCACGAAGGGCGGAGCCTATTTGTCCACGAAGTCTGGGGGGAGCCGGCCGGTGATCCCCTCGATGGCCGCGGTGGCCGCGTGCGCCGCCGCATCGATCTCGGCCTCGGGGCCCGACATCCAGAGGCGGCCGAAGGCCCCGAAGGGCTGGACCTGCACGAGGAAGACGCGCGCCGCCTTCTCGGCCTCGTTCGCCGCGAAAGTGACGTACCCCGCGGGCTCGGTCTCGAGAATGAAGAGCGACTGCCCGGGCAGGATCATCATGCCCTGCGAGTTGCGGTTGATGATCTGCGCCTGGTACGGCTCGATGGCGCGGATGATCTGGTTCGTCGCCACGCGCGGCTTCAGTCGTTCCTCTTCCTTCACGCCGAGGAACTCGAGGATCGCACGCCCCGCGGAGAGCACCTCTCCCTTGTCGTGCTCGTGGATCTCGAGGAGCCCGTAGGCCCGCTCTACCACCTGCACGGCGGGCACCACCTTGGTGGCCTTGAGCGCCACGTCGGTAACCCGGTTGATGGCGATGCCCGGAGCGATCTCCACGAAGAGGGAGGCCATCTCCGGCACCGGCAAAAAACCGCGGGCCGTCTTGCCGATGAAGCTGGCGAATTGGGGCTGCAGGCTATCTAGAAAGGTATAGGTGCGAAGTGTGATGGCCATCTAACCGGAATCCTTGCCGAGAACGGGGCGTACGCTAGCACAGGCATTTCCTCCTCGGCAAGGAGAGAGCGTGGATGTTTCTCCGTCGAGCGGAGCCGTCCTGCCCGCGTGATAAGCTCCGGCCATGCCGCGGGTCAGAGGACGCCTGGGTCTCGTCGCCGTGGTCGTGGCGGCCGGCGCGTGCCAGGGCTTTCGCGCTGTCGCCCCCGACGGAGGCGCAGCGCAGGATCTCTCGCACGGAGACCGCGGAGGCCCCGCACGCGACGCGCGCCCCGCGGACGAGGAGGCGGGGACCCTGCCCCGCGACGGCTCGCCGGGGGATGGCACCCCGGCCACCGCGACCTGCAGCCCGGCCCCCCTAGCCTGCCTGGATCCCTCCTCGGTGTCGGTGATCGAGGTCCCCACCGAGGTCGGTCAGCTCGACGTGGCCTTCGCGCAGGCCACCTCGGGGCAAACGGTGCAGGTGCGCGGACTCAAGCTGGGGGCCGGCTGGGCGATCCCCGTCGGAGTGACGCTGCGCGGCTGCGCGGGGGCGCAGATCCAGGGCGAGGTGCGCTTTCGGGGGACGAGCGGCACGATCGAGGGCTTCCAGGTCTCGGGAGGGATCGTAGCCAACCAGACGGGGTCGTTCCGCGTGCGTCGCAACCGCTTCGTGGCCGGCACGGACCCGGGAGCGTGGGCGGTCTCGGCCCGCTCCGCCGAGGCGCTCGTCCCCGCCGTCGTGACGCTCACCGTCGAGGGGAACTGGTTCGACACGCGCACGCGAGGGGTGGAAGGGCTCACGCGCTACGACACGCTGACCCACCAGGTCACCCTGACCGTGCAGAACAACGTCTTTCACCGGGTCGAGCAGCCCGTGAGCCTTTCCGAGGGGGGCATGGTCGGCAAGATCAAGGCCTCCTTGCGGCACAACACGCTCCACGCCTTCAAGCGGGGCGTCACGCTCAGCGACCTGAGCGAGACCACGGTGATCGTCGGCAACCTGCTCCTCGACGGCGAGACGGGGATCGTGAGCGATTCGCCCTACGAGCTGCGGTACGCGCTCGCCTTCGGCGTGACGACGCTACACACGGGGGCCCCGGCGAGCGGGCAGTTCGACGTCGCGGATCCGAGGCTCACGAACCCGTCCGGCGGAGAGCTCGAGCCCCTTGCGGGCTCTCCCGCCATCGACGCCGTGCCGGCTGCCGAGCTCGACCTGAAGGAGGACTACCGGGGTTGCACGCGTCCGGCCTCGGCGTCCAGCCCAGCGCGGGGCGACATCGGCGCCTTCGAGGTGCAGCGCGTGGCGAGCGGCGGTTAGCCGGCCCGATCCGTCGAGCTCAGCGGTGCGATCAGGCGGGGCGAAGCGCCCGCACCACGCGCTCCCGGCCGGCGAGGTCCTTCACCACGCGAACGTCCACGAGCCCGGCCGCCGCGAGGAGGTCACGGACCGCCGGAACCTCCGCCGGATCGAGCTCCAGGGCGAGTAGGCCTCCTGCCGCAAGCCGCGGCACCCCCTGCGCGACGAGCGGCCGCACCAGCGCGAGCCCATCCGGGCCACCGTCGAGAGCGATCCGCGGTTCGAAGCCGCGCACCTCGGGGGCGAGCGTCTCCAGCTCGGCCGAGGGGATGTACGGCAGATTCGCGAGAAGGAGGTCCACGGAGAGCCCTTCGGGGAGCGGCTCGAGCAGGTCCCCGAGGAGAAGCTCGACCTGGGGGGCGTGCCGGGCGACGTTGCGGCGCGCTACCTCGAGCGCTTCGGGCGACCTCTCGATCGCCAGAACGCGCACGTCCGGACGCTCGTGCGCGATCGTCACCGCGATGGCGCCGCTCCCCGCGCCGACCTCCACCACCGTCGCAGCCGGAGCGTCGGCGGGGCGTCGGCGGAGGTGGTCGAGACCCAGCTCCACGAGGAGCTCCGTCTCCGGGCGCGGGATCAGCACCGCCGGGCTCACCTCGAACGCCAGGGACCAGAACTCGCGGCGACCGGTGACGTAGGCCACCGGCTCGTGGGTCAGACGGCGGCGAACGGCCTCGCGGTAGCGGGCGAGCTCGGGCGGCCCGAGCGGCTTGTCGAAGTCCAGGTAGAGCTGGATGCGCTCTACGCCGAGCACGTGGGCGAGCAGCACCTCGGCATCCAGCCGGGGGGTCGGCAGCTCCGCGCTGGCGAAGCGCCCCGTCGTCCAGCCGAGCACCTCGCGGATCGTCCAGACCGTCTTCGGCTCGCTCATCGAGGCGCTCCGTCCGCGTCGGGGCGATAGCCACCGCGCCGGTAGACGTAGCGTCGGCCGGGCGCCAGCGGCTCGAGCGAGGACTTCACCCAGAGCTCTCGGCGGTCGGAGCTCATCCCGAACTCGCGCGACGTCGGTGACCTGCAGTCGCTCAGCGTGGTGCGGAAGACCTCCTCGAGGAAAGGAACGGGCGCGTCCTTGCGGCGCGGATTCTGCGGGGTGGCGTCGGGGGCCTGACGCAGGGCCACGATGGACAGCTCCGTCCGGAAGCGACCGGCGCACTGACCTCCGGCGAGCTCGTCCACGCGGTGCGCGTGCCGAAGGCTCACCGCCCAGGCGCCGTCGGGTAGACGGAAGGCCTCGGCTCCGGAGCGGGCGCTCTTCGGGTGCTCCTCGACGGCCGCGCCGGGAGCTCCGAGAGGCAGGACGGAGAGCACGCGATCCTGCTTGTCGAGGAGCGCGAGCAGCCCGCGCCCCGCCCGCAGGAACTTCACCACCACGAGGCGCTCCGGCAACCAGACCAGCTGCGGTGCGTCGAGCGGGCGCGCGTACGAGAGACGCTCGCCACGCCACGCCGCCGCGTCCCCTCCCTCTCCGGCGGGGACCGCGGTCGGTACGGCGCAACGCCAGCCCTTGGCGTAGCCGATCAGCGCCTCCGCGAGGCCCGCCATGCAGGCGCGGAGAGCTGGCATGGCGCGTACCCACTGCGGGATGCCGAGCGGCCGCGCGAGCGCGACGCGTCCCTCCCCTCTCACCGAGGGTTCGCTCCCCCGCGACGCGTCGGACACCGTCACGCGGTAGCGCAGCGAGGCGACCTCTGCCGCGGGCAGCGGGCTCAACGCCGCCAGCGAGAGCCGCACCTCGGCCCGCACCGCATCTGCCTCGAGGCGGACGACGCCCTGGGTCTCGGCCACTCGCCAGCGGTGACGCGGCCGCACGAACGCGACCTGCGTCCCCGGCCCGAGTCGCAGCGCCACGCCTACGGGACCATCGGGCGAGGTGGCCTGCCGTGCGCCCCCGGCAGCCTCGGGCCAGAGCTCGAGCAGGATCGTGCCGCCGGCGAAAGCGGCCCCCGCTCCGGCGTGACCGTCCGGCCGAGGGAGCTCGAGCGCCACGCAGAGTCCGCGCCGCGACCCGGCGAAGCCGATCCTGTCGACCGAGCTCTTGCCGGCTCCTCGTGCGTCGACGGGGGCCGTGGGCCCGGACAGCGGGCTCCAGCGCGCCTCGAGACCCGCCCACTCCCCGAGGACGCCGTCGGGCACGCAGGGCGCCCCGCTGCCGCTGCCGCTGCCGCTGCCACTCCCGCTGCGTGCGCCCCCGGCCGGCTCGGCCCAGGCCATCCGAGCGACGCTCCCCCGCCGGCCCACGCCGTCCTTCGTCCCCTCCTGCTGCGCCTGCAGCCTCTCCGCCGCCACCAGCGCCGCCTGCGCCTCTCGCGGATCGTAGCCGCACCCCGCAGGCCCAGCGCCGAGCGCGACCGCCGCGAGAAGGGAGGGGAATCTGCCGAGCGAGCGCATCACGAACCGCCGCATGGTCGATGGAGGGGCTTCTACCATGAGGCCAGCGCAGCGTGCTACGCTCGTGACCCGTATCACCATCGCGGATGGCAGCGCCGGCTACGATCGTAGAACCGTCGAGAGCCTCTGCCCAGCGCAGGGCACCTCTAGCCTAGGAGCAGGAGTCGCCAATGAAGAGATTCCGCCTCGCAACGATCTTATTGCTCGCCCTGACGGCCGGTCACGCGTCGGTCGCCGAAGCGCAGTACGCGGTCGGCCACCGCGTCTTCGGGGGTGGCACCGCCTTCGGCGGCGGCTACATGCGCAGCGACTTCCAGTTCCCGGGGATCGAGCCCGGCCGGTGGTTCCCGCTCTTGCCCACCATCGAGCTCAAGGTCTTTCTCGGCGACCTCGTGTCCATCGACCTGAGCGTGCCCGTGGTGAACATCGCCGCCTCGAACGCGCTGCAGAAGCACTTCTTCTTCACGGGGGAGGCCTTCGTCAACTTCCACCCGAACGCCCCGAGCACCTTCGAGCTCTTCGTGGCGCCCGGCGTGGGGCTCTCCTACGCCGCGTGGGAGTCCGACGACGGCAAGAGCAAGGAGAACGCCTGGGCCTTCCATATCCCCGTGCGGGTCGGGATGGAGTTCTCGAACGCGCGGCGCACCTTCTCTTTCACCACGGCCGTGCGCCCCTTCTTCTCGCTGGTCCATGGGGGCAGCGGCGGCAACAACGCGGGGGGCGGCGTCTTCCTGGAGCTCGGACTCAACGCCTACGCGGTGAAGTACACGGGCGACCGGTACTAACCCACTTCAGCCCCGCGAGAAGAACGCCTTCATGATGTGCCGCGCCACCGTCGGGTTCTCGCGCAGCCGGCGCATCGAGTAGGCGTACCAGTCGGCCCCGTACGGGACGTAGACGCGCAGCCGATGCCCCGCGCCGAGAAGCCGCGCCCGGAGCGACGGCGTCACGCCGAGGAGCATCTGGAACTCGTACTCCTCGCGCTTCAGGCCGAAGCGCTGGATCAGCTCCAGGCTGCGCTCCACCAGCACCTCGTCGTGGGTCGCGATCCCCACGTAGCAGCCGGCCGCGAAGAGCTGCTCGAGGCAGCGCACGAAGGCCTCGCGCACTTCGTCGTAACCCTGGAAGGCGAGGCTCTCCGGCTCGCGGTAGATCCCCTTGCAGAGGCGAACGTTCGCGCCTACCGGGGCCAGCGCCGCAATGTCCTCCGGCGTGCGCCGCAGCATGGCCTGCAGGACAACCCCCACGCTGCCGAGTTCTTGGCGCAGGCTGCCGTAGAGCCGCAGCGTCGCGTCGGTGCAGGTGTGGTCCTCCATGTCGATCCGCACGAAGCTGCCGAGCTCGGCGGCCCGGCGCACGAGTCGCCCCACCAGCTCCTCGGCCAGCGCCTCGTCGATCTTCAAGCCCAGCATCGTGGGTTTGATCGAGATGTTCGCCGCGAGCCGCTCGGCGCGGACCGTGTCGAGGACGCGGAGATACTCGTCCACGGCCGACTCGGCGCGATCCCGCTCGGTCACCTCCTCGCCGAGCACGTCCACCGTCGCCATCGCGCCTTCGCCGGCGAGGCCCCGGATGGCCTCCACGGCCTCGCCCAGGGTGGACCCCGCCACGTACCGCTGCGCCACGCGGCCCACGACGGCCTTTGGAACCACGGGGAGCGCGCGCACGACCATCCGATCGAAGATGCTCATTGAGGGATCCCGAAAGCTGTCTTTTCGCCTACCCGAAGATCGCCCGCACGGCGATGGATGGGATGTGTTTTAGGGACGGCTCCTGTTCGTATTCGAGGAGCTTGCGCCCCACCGCGAGCATCTGCTTGTGCGTGACGAACCAGGGCGGCTTGGGGAACATGCGGAACGGCCCACGCACCACCGTCTTCTCGGGCTTGTCGAAGAGGAAGGCGTTGTGCACCACCCCGATGCCGCTCTGGATGTCCTCCAGGGTGTGGCCCGGGTAGGCCCCCCAGGTGGTCGTCCCGAGCGCGTAGGCCATCGCCGGCCAGTGGTTCAGAGAGACCGTGCCGTACCGCAGGTCCGCGATCGCCTGATCCAGGGACTGCCCGAGGTAGCTTGCCGACGCCGGGTGGACGAGGATCTCGGCGTTCAACGTGCCCCACAGCCGCGTGTTGCAGAACTGCACGGCAGCCGCGAGAAACTCCGCCGCGTCGGCGCCGGGGAGTGTCGTCTCGGCCGTCACGCCGCAGAACGACTCGGTCGTGAAGCAGGCCTCGTCGGTGTTGTCCGCGCTGACGCCCGGGATGAGCGCCCACGGCAGCTCTCCCTGCCGGCGGGTGCCGAACTCCTCCGCCTGGGGGTGCGTCTTGACGAAGGCGTCGTAGCGCCCTTCGGCTCCCGGGTAATAGGCCCGGCGCTGCGGCAGCTCGCGCAACACCTTCCGCACGGCATCCAATAGCGCCCGCCGCTGGGGCCACTTCTCGTGGGTGACGATCACCTTGGCCGCGTTGCAGTTGAAACCCACGTTGTTCGTCATCTGCGTGACGATGTTCTCGGCCTGGAACTGCACCTCGGCGTCGCTCCAGAGGCCCGGCACGACGACGATCGGGCTCACGTTGCCGAGCTCGCTCGTGATGCGCCTCGCGTTCTGGGGCTGCTTGTTGCGCTTGCGGTCGGCTCCGGCCTTTCCCGTGCCGAAGACGATGGCGTCGTGCGTCTTGTCGCTGCCGGTGATGTGGATCTCGTCGATGCCCGGATGCGTGCAGAGGTACTCCCCCGCCTCGGGGCCCCCGTAGACCACGCGCACGAATCCCTGGCGCACGAGGGGCGCGAAGGCCTCCTCGATGAAGGGCCCGAGGTACTCGTTGACCGGGTTCATCTTCAGCAGACAGACCTGCCCCTCGACGAAGAGCTTGTGCACCACGTCGAGAGGCCCGATGGAGGCCACGTTCCCCGCGCCGAGCACCAGCGCCACCCGACCCACGGGCGTGCTCTGCCGGTAGAAGTGGGCCATGTGGTACGGCAGGCTGTCCGGCGTCACGCCGGGCTGCATCCACACCTCGGCCGAAAAGCCCGGGTACAAGAACTTCTCGAGGAGGTTCAGGGGGAAGACCTCCACCACCACCTGGCCCCCGGCCCGCGTCCGGATCCGCTTCTCGTCGAGGCGGGGGCGCCCGTAGCGCGCCACGTCCCGGAGCGTGCCGGCGAGGAGGCGCAGGTTGCGCACCGTCACCACGGGGCCGCCGAGGTAGTCCTCGCCCACGAGGGGCGACTCGGGAGAGAGGCCCTTGGCCTGCGCCGCGGCCGCCACCTGACGGTCGGCCACGGCCGCCGTGCCCCGGATCAGCTCCTCGAGGAGCTCGACCTTGCGATCCACGGAAACGCGCACCCACGCTTCCTTGTTCTGCTGGAGCGTGGCGATGGCTTGGTCGAGCGCTACCCTATCCATGAATCGTCCTCCACAGCCGCGAAGCCGGGCCTGATATTGTTCAGGCCTCTCGAGGCTGTCAAGGTGGGCCGGGCGCGAGACCGGCGATGGCCCGCCCGTGCACCATCGAGTATCTTCCGTCGGAGGAGCCGCATGCCCGTCAGCCTAGCCGTCGTGATGGACCCCATCTCGACCATCAAGGTCGTCAAGGACTCCACCTTCGCCATGCTCCTCGAGGCGCAGCGGCGCGGCTTCGCCCTCCACTACCTCGAGCAGCGGGACCTCTTCCTGCGCGACGGGCGCGCGTGGGGCGGCGCTCGGCCGCTCTCCGTGACGGATCGCGCGGAGCGGTGGTTCGAGCTCGGCCCCCCCGTGGAGCTGCCGCTCGGCACGCTGGACGCAATCCTGATGCGCAAGGATCCCCCGTTCGACCTGGAGTACGTGCACACCACGTACCTCCTCGAGCGCGCGGAGGCCGAGGGGGCGCTGGTGGTCAATCGCCCGCAGTCCCTGCGCGACGCCAACGAGAAGGTCTTCACGGCCTGGTTTCCCGAGTGCACGCCCCCCACCCTGCTCACGCGCTCCATGGCTCGCCTGCTCGCCTTCCTGGACGAGCAGGGGGAGATCGTGGTGAAGCCGCTGGACGTGATGGGGGGCAGCTCCATCTTCCGGCTGACCCGCGGGGAGATGAACGCCAAGGTCGTCTTCGAGGTCATGACGGCGCGCGAGACACGCTTCACCCTGGCCCAGCGCTTCCTGCCCGAGATCGTGGACGGAGACAAGCGCATCCTGGTGGTGAACGGGGAGCCCATCCCCTACTGCCTGGCCCGCATCCCCGCTCCCGGCGATTTCCGAGGGAACCTGGCCGCGGGAGCTCGGGGAGAGGGCCGCCCGCTCACCGACCGGGACCGCTGGCTCTGCGCCCAGGTCGGACCGGAGCTGGTGCGCCGGGGCCTCCTCTTCGTGGGCCTCGACGTGATCGGCGACTTCATCTCGGAGATCAACGTGACGAGCCCGACGGGGATCCGCGAGCTCGACGCCCGCTTCGGGCTCAACATCGCGGGCACCCTCCTCGACGCCGTGGAGACGCAACTCGCGGCCCGGCCGCGCTGACGGAACCACGCCGCGGCGCGCGCTCCCACCGCTCCCTACAAATTCGCGTCGTTCGCGGGCATGGAGTAAGCTGGAGGCCGTCGTAACACACCCGCCAAAGAGAGGTTTCTAGGGATGGCAACCTTCGTCTGGGAAGGCCGCACCCGAGCCGGCGAGTCGCGCAGTGGCACGATGGAAGCGGCCAACGATGCCGAGCTTCTGGCCACGCTCCGCTCCCAGAACATCACCGCGACCAAGGTCAAGAAGAAGGGCGCGGCGATCCAGATCCGCTTCGGCACCGGCGTCAAGCAAAAGGACGTGGTGGTCTTCGCGAGACAGCTCGCCACCATGATCGACGCCGGTCTTCCGCTCGTACAGGCGCTCGAGATCCTGGCGAACCAGTCCGACAGCAAGAACTTCGCCAAGGTGATTCGCGACGTGAAGGAGCGAGTCGAGGGGGGCGCCGCCTTCTCCGAAGCCCTGCGGGCGCATCCGAAGGTCTTCGACGACCTCTTCACCAACCTGGTCCAGGCCGGTGAGGTGGGCGGTATCCTCGACACGATCCTGGCCCGCCTCGCCACCTATATGGAGAAGGCGCTCAAGCTGAAGGCCAAGATCAAGGGCGCCATGGTCTACCCCATCGCCATCGGCTTCGTGGCCGTGGTGGTGGTGGTGGTGCTCCTCTGGAAGGTGATCCCGGTCTTCGAGGCCATGTTCAAGGACATGGGGGCCGGAGCGCTCCCGGGCGTCACGCAGTTCGTGATCGACCTGAGCCGGGGCTTCGTCAGCAACATGCACTACATCGCGATCGCCGCGGTGCTGTTCGTCGTAGGCATCACCTCCATCCTCCGCACTCGGAAGGGCAAGCGCACCTGGCACGCCATTCTGCTGAAATTACCCATCGTAGGGCCCGTGATCCGGAAGATCGTCGTGGCTCGCTTCACCCGCACCTTCGGCACGCTCATCTCCAGCGGCGTACCGATCCTCGACTCGATGGACATCGTGGCCAAGACCGCCGGCAACATGGTCGTCGAAGAGGCCATCCTGCACGTGAAGGAGAAGGTGGCCGAGGGTCGCGACCTGGCGACCCCCTTGATGCAGACCCGCGTCGTCCCGCCGATGGTCGTGCAGATGCTCGGCGTCGGCGAGCAGACCGGCGCGATGGATCAGATGCTGCAGAAGATCGCCGACTTCTACGAGGAGGAAGTGGACGTCGCGGTCTCCGCGCTGACCTCCCTGATGGAGCCGCTGATGATGGTCTTCCTCGGCGGCATCGTCGGTACGATCCTCATCGCCATGTACATGCCGATCTTCGAGCTCGCCGGCAGCATTCGCGCCGAGTAAGGCGCCCTCGCCCATGGGTCTCGCGCCCTCCTCCGACCTCACCCCACGGCCGCCCCCCTCGCGCCTGCGCCGTCGCCTGGCCTACATCATGTTGGTGCGGGTGGTCATCTTCACCCTGCTCCTGGCGGGCACCGTATCGGTGCACCTGGCCTGGGGGACACCCGAGGAGCTCGGTGGCCCGTACGTCACCGTGCTCTTCGTCTTCATCGCCGGCCTCTACCTGCTCAACATCAGCTACGCCCTGCTCCTCCGCCTGGTGCGGGACCTCAGACTTCTCGCGGCGGTCCAGATCGGCCTCGACCTGCTCACGAGCGCGGCCCTCGTGCACTACACGGGGAGCGCGGAGAGCGCCTTCGTCCTCCTTTTCCTGCTCAGTCCGGTGGCGGCGGCGGTGACGCTGGGGCGCCGCGCAGGGCTGGTGACCGCCGCGGCGGGCACCGCGTTCTTCGTCGCGGTGGTTCTCTCCGGGCACGCGGGGTGGCTGCCCCTCGTCCCCGGGCAGGCCCTCGACCCGAGCGCGATCACCCGCCAGAACCTGGTGCGGAGCCTCCTCACGAACGGCAGCGCCATGTTCGCCGTGGCCATCCTCGCCGGCTACCTGGCGGAACAGCTCCGGTCGGCCGACCTGCACGTCGAGCAGCAGCAGGCCCACATTCGGGACCTCGCCGCGCTGAACGCGGACGTGATCCGCTGCCTCACGAGCGGGCTCATCACGGTGAACGCCGACGGCACGATCCTTGGTCTCAACGAGGCCGCGACCGACATCCTCGCGCTCGACGGTCCGACGGTGACGGGCCGCCCCCTGGCGAAGGTGGTCCCGGAACTCGCGTCGCTCATCGCCGCCGGCGCTCTGGTCCGGCGCTCGGAGCTCGAGGTGGGGTGCGGCAATGACCTGCGCGTCCTCGGCGTATCCGTCTCTCCCCTCACCGACCGCTTCGACCAGCAGACCGGCTGGATCATCAACTTCCAGGACCTCACGACGCTGCGCCAGCTCGAACAGACGATGAAGCGCTCGGAGCACCTTGCCTCGCTCGGGCGCATGGCCGCGGCCGTGGCGCACGAGATCCGCAATCCCCTGGCGTCGATCTCCGGCTCGCTCGAGCTCTTGCGCTCGGAGCCCCACCTCGACACCGACAGCCGCACGCTGATGGATATCGCGCTCCGCGAGATCGAGCGGCTCGACAAGCTGATCGCTGACATGCTGAGCTACGCGCGTCCGCGCTCGCCGCAGGCCGAGCCCCTGGACCTGAACCGCGAGATCCACACCCTGGCCGGCGTCATCGGCGAGCTGATGTCGGGCGAGGACGTGCCGCGCGTGGTGGTCCGCGGTAACGACGAGCCGCTCTGGGTCTCGGCCGACCGGGACCAGCTCTCCGGCGTGCTCTGGAACCTCGTGCGGAACGCCTGGCAGGCCGGTGAGCGCCACGAGATCGAGGTGCTGGTCCGTCTGCGCGATGAGGAGACGGTGGCGCTCGCCGTGCGGGACCACGCCAAGGGGATCGCGCCCGAGAACCTCCCCCGCATCTTCGAGCCCTTCTTCACGACGAAGCCCAAGGGGACCGGCCTCGGCCTCGCGACGGTCCAGCGCGTGATCCAGGAACACGGCGGCACGATCGAGGTCGAGAGCACGGTGGGTCAGGGCACCACCTTCACCGTGCTCCTGCCGCGGGTCCCGGCGCCCGCGCCGTCGGAGTAGCCGCCGAAAGGCTCAGTCCGGCTTCCCGGCGCAGGTGTACCCCACCTTGAAGTCGTGCAGGATGGGGGCGCTCTTTCGATCGAGCGACTTGAGCGTGAACTCCACCTCGAGCATGGCCGACGGATTCGGGGAGACCGGCGTGGCGGAGGTGGCGTCGATGGCCGCAGGCGATCGATCGAACGGTCCGACCCAGCTGCCGAAGGTGGTCTCGCTGTCGGCCGTACGAACCCTGAGGAGCACCTGCGTCTGCGCCGGCGTGGTGGCGTTCCAGCGCACTTGCTTCCAGGTGGCCTTCTGGCTTCCCGTGGTGCACGGCTTGAGCAGGTAGCGATAGACCCCCTGCCCGCGCAGGACGCTGCGCAGGCCAAAGCCGGTGAAGTCGCTGTACGTGTACGGCGCATCGCCGACCACCACCGTGTTCGCCTGCGCTGTCGGCGGCAGGATCGGGTTTCCCTTCGCATCCACGTCGAGGCGCGACGCCACGTCCTTGCCCTTGCTGATCCCCCAGACGTGCCCCTTGAAGTCGACCCCGGCGCCGATGAGCTCGTCTCCGAACGTGGGCCAGTAGTCGGCGCTCCCGCTCAGGTCCTGCAGCCCCTCCCCGACATTCTGCGGGACGCGCCAGAGGTAGCCGTTGTTCGCCGCGACCCAGACAAACCCCCTGGTGTCGGCCGCGATGCCGCGCGTCTCTTTCAAGACCGGCGGCGCCTTCACCCCCGTCCAGCTCCCCTGTCCGAGCGACGTGAAGCTCGTGCGGTTCGGACGATAACGATAGATGCGTCCGCTCTCCCACCCCCCGAGCCACACCTGATCCTTGTCGTCGACCACGATGCCGTAGAAGCTCTGGCCGTCCCACGGGTGCTTGAGGAGCGTCGGCCCCATCTGGGTGGGGTTCAGCGTGTTGAAGTAGTGCAGCGTACCGTCGGTGGTGGAGGACCACAGCACGTGCCGCGAGTCCACGGCGCACCCGTAGACCTTGTGCCCCTTCGGCAGCTCGTAGGGCCCGGCGAGCTGCCCGGTCGCGCCGTGGATGCGGTAGAAGCGGTTCGCCTTGCGGGAGTTGGTCCCGACCCACGCGTGACTCGGCCCCGGGTCGATCCCCCCGTCGAGGCAGATCGAGCGCCCAGTGTCCTTCGCCTCGCCGTACGCCACGGTGAAGAGCAGGCACTCGTCGTCGTCCCCCAGAAACTCGGGCGGAAGGCCGGCCAGGGTCCCCTTGCAGACCGTGGCCCCGGTGTCCGGCTTGCCGTCCCCGTCGCAGTCGGTCGTGATGCGTTTGTCCCCGTCGCGGTCGGCCGAGGTATCGATCTTGCCGTTCTTGTTGCGGTCGATGCAGTCGGTCGGATCGTTGGCGATCTTCGTGGCCGAGGCCTGCCCCTCGAAGGCGCGGTTGGCCACCCAGACGTCGAAGTTGATGTCCACCGCGGTGCGCGACGGCTTGTGCTCGAAGGTCCCCCCGTGGTCGATGGCCTTGCCTCCCACGTCGACGCAGCCGGCGACCCCCGCCTTGCTCTTGCAGGTGACCGTATAGTAGCGAGCGACCTCCTTCAGCCCGACGGTATCGATCTTGGAGATCGTCCCCTCCGTCAGGTCGTCGGTGTTGGCGATCCACAGGTAGTTGCTCTCGACGCGGCTGCCGTCGAGCGTCAGGTCCCCCTTGTCGGTGAGGCCAACGCCGGTCGCCTCCTTGACGGCCGGATCCTTGGCGCGGTCGAGGGGAAATGGCGCATCTCCGACCGAGGCGCACCCCGGATCGCAGCTACCGCAGGCCGTCACGAGCCCTTCGTCGACCCGCCTGTCGCAGTTGTTGTCGACCCCGTCGCACACCTCGCGCGCTGCGGGATTGACCAGCGGATCGTCGTCGTTGCAGTCGGGGCCCGCGCGGCAACCGCGACCGTACCCGTCGCCGTCGCGGTCCTCGCCCCCGGGGCAGGCCAGAAGGACCCCCGCCTCGGCGAGACGGCCACCACCGTCGGTGTAGCTCACCACTCCGCCCTGGCAGCTGCAGCCGGTGGCCAGCAAGACCGCCAGAGTCACGACGAGGAACGACAGTGCGAGAGACGACCACCGGGAGCGCACGGCACACCTCCTGCTCCGCCGGGGACGAGCTGCGCGTCGGGTCCTGCCCTCGACCCCGGCGGCGCCATGCTAGTCACCAACGGGCCTAGATGGCCAGCCCCAAGCGACGGCGCGCCTCGTAGAGGTGCGGCGAGACGGAGAAGCGGAGCAGCTCCGCCCGCACTGCGGGTTTCGCCTGCTCCGCGACGAGGCGCTGAAGCGCGGCGCGAACGTCCCCGGCGAGGAGCAATCCCGCCCGCTCTGCGCTGCGCTGCGCCTGCGTGACCCACGCCGAGGCCGAGGTGAGCGGTGCGGCCGCGTAGGCGCGGGCCGGCTCCTCGAGCGTCTTGCGCACCCGGCGCGGGAGCACGCGACCGAGCGTGCGGAGGACCTCTTCGATCCCGTCCGGCGCCCCCTGCGACTCCGCGAAGCCCCGCACGTAGAGATCGGCCACCGCCGTGAGAAGCAGCTCCACCTTGCGCGGCGACAGGACGCGGAAGTACGCCGTGCGTGTGAGGATCTCCGCGAGGCCCCGCCCCACGGCGAAGCGGAGCTCGGCCGGGCTCGCCCGCGCCGCGAACCGTTCGTCCACCACGAGGCGGCACGGACTCCCGGGGAGCACCTCCACCACCTCGGAGCGCCCCTGCCCAAGGCAGGTCTGGAAGCGATCGACCCCCAGCACCTGACCGAGCAGCGTGCAGCGGGTGGCCAGCGCCTCCTCGGGGTCGAGCGGCATCACCCCGGTCTCGCTGACGCGCTCCAGGTCGGCGGGAAAGGTCTGCGGCAGGAAGTCCGCCACCGCGAGGAGCAGCTCGCGCGGAGCCTGCGGCTCGGCGGGGCTGGCCACGAGATGCCAGAAGCCGTGGATGCCGAGCGGAGTCGCGGCCGCCGACGGGAGCGCGGGCTCCATCGCCATCTCGGCCTGCGCAGCCATCTTGCGCTCGGCGTCGTCGCCCTCGCCAACAGCGCACACGGCCTGCGCGGCGCCGGCGGCGCGGTCCAGATCCCCCCGCCGCTCGTTCACGCGAAAGATGCCGCGGTACGCGTCCTGGTTGAAGGGATCTTGGTCGAGAACCCGCATGTACTCGGTGGTCGCCTCCCCGAGGTTGTCGCCCCAGAGGTGCAGTCCGGCCAGCTCAAGGCGCGCCTCGATCGAACGGGAGTCGCCCTGCAGCGCGCGACGGATCTCGATCTCCGCCTCGCTCGGCCTGAGGAGCCGGCCAGCCAGCACGCGGGCGCGCGCGAGGCGAACCGCGACCGCCCCGGGACTTCCCTCGGGGGGGAGGTTTCCGACCGCGTCTCCCAGCAGGTCCACCAGCCCCTCGAAGTCGCCACGCCGCTCGAAGTACTCCCGCACGCGGTCGATCCCCGCACCCGTCTCGACGAGCAGCCCCCCGGCGCGTCGCAGGCATTGATGCGCCGAATCCCGATCGCCGAGAGTCCGCGAATAGATCTCCGCCAGGTCCACGAGGCGGCTCACCCGCTCTCCCGCGGGACCCGTCCTGGCCAGCTCCCCGAGCACCTCGACGGTCCGTCCCCAATCGCCGCGGCGCTGGTAGATCAGGATGCAGCGCCGCAGGACCTCGCCGTCGCCGGGGAATTCCTGCACCAGCTCCTCGAGGACCGAGAGCGCGCCCTCCTCGTCACCGAGGCGCTCCTCGAGAATCGCAGAGCGACGGAGCTGCGCATCTCGCCGCGCCTCCGGCTGCTCGGAGCCGAGCCGCGCCAGCTGCTCGAGGTACTGCTCCGCCTCGCGCCAGCGGTGCTGACTCGCGCAGAGCTCGGAGATCTCGGCGAGCGCGGCGCGATGCTCGGGGTCGGCCGCGAGGAGGACGCGCAACACCTCGACGGCCGCCTCCTCGTCGCGGAGCGAGTCGCGATAGAGCGCCGCGAGCTGGAGCTGCAGCGGCGCGCGCGCCGACGACTCGACAGCCTCCAGGCGCCGACGGTAGAGGTCGACCAGCGCCGGGTAGTCCGCGGCGTCGGAGAGGATCTGCGCCAGCCGCCCGAAGGCCTGGGCGTTGGCGGGGTCGCCGGCGAAGACGCGTTCGAACGCGGCGCGAGCTCCCTCCACGTCGCCGAAGCGGTCGAGCAGGAGGTTCCCGGCCCGCGCCAGCGCCGAACGCGACGCCTCGGGGTTCGCGGCGAGATCGCCTTCGGTGAGCAGCAGCTGGGCGGCCTCCCCCCACTCCTCGAGCACCTCGTCGATGCGGCGCAGCAGGCGGATCGCCGGCAGGTAGGTCGGGGTCCCTTCGAGCCCACGCCGCAGGATCTCGGCCGCCTCGCGGTACTTCCCGCCGGCCAGGATGAAGGTCGCCGCCCGCACGCACAGCGCGGTGACCCAGTTGAGGTCGCCCCCAGCCCGGATCTGGCGCAGCGTGAGCGGCAGCAGCGCCTTGAAGTCGCCCCGGTTGTAGCCGAGTCGCTCGAGCGCGTTCAGCCCGTGGTAGTCCTGCGCGTCGCCGTCGAGAACGCGCTCGTAGATCGGCGCGGGGTCCCAGCGGTCGGCCAGATGTAGCTCCACGAGGGAGGCCCACTCCTTCAGCGCGGCCAGCGCGGCGTCGCGGTCGTGCGCGGAGCCGGCCACTCGCGCCAGCAGCGCGGCCAGCCGCACCCAGTTCCCGCGTCGGCGACAGAGCGCCGCGAGGCTGTGCAGCGCCTCGGGCTGGTCCTCTCCCGCCTTCAGCGCCGACTCGTAGGCCGCCATCGCGCCCGTCGCGTCGTCGCCCGGGCCCTCGAAGAGCGCGGCCAGCCGGAGGTAGGCGCGTACGCGCACGACGGGGTTGCTCGCCCCCTCCGCCTCGCGGATGTAGTGCGCCTCGAGAGCCCGCCGATCCTGCGCCGCGAGATAGAGGCGCTCGAGGCCGTGCCGCGCCGGCGTGTTGCCGGGGTCGAGCTCGAGCGCGCGATGGTAGTGCTGTTCGGCCTGCGACTGCTCCTTCAGCTGCTCCTCGCACACCTCGCCTGCGCGACAGAGCGATGCCGCCGCGCGCGCCGGCTCTTTCAGCCGCTCCGCCTGGGCGACGAGCAACGCCACGAGTCGCCCCCACGCCCCTTGCCGCCTTAGCAGCTCCTCCTGCGCGAGCATCGCCGGGGTGTAGCCCGCGTCGGCGGCGAGCGCCGCGTCGTAGGCTGCGCCGGCCTGGTCGAGGTCGCCGAGCTTGTCCTCGCAGAGCTGGCCGATCTCGAGCTGCAGCGGGGCGAGCTCCTCGCTCCCCACCACCGCGATCTCGGCCCGCAGGATCTGCACCAGGTCGTTCCAGCGCCCCGTCCGCTCGTAGCTGGCCTTGAGGCGTTCGAGCGTGGCGCGGTCTCCGGGCGCCGTCTCGAGGATCTGGCGGTAAACCTCCACCGCCTGCTCGGGCCGCCGGAGCGGTCCTTCGTAGAGCTCGCCGATGCGCCGCCTCAACTCGGTGCGCTCGCGCTCGTCCTCGGTGACGGCCGCCCACTCCTCGAGCGCCTGGCGCAGCTGCTCCACCCGGCCGGCCTCCTCGTAGAGCCGCGCCAGATAGACGAGCGTCTCCCTGTCGCCGGGACGCCGCTCGCGCAATCGCTCCAGCGTGACGATGGCCCGATCCCGGAGGCGCAGCTTCTCCTCGTAGATCGCCGCCGCGCCGCGCAGGAGACTGACCATCAGCGGCGGGTCCTGCGTCAGCTCGGCCTTGGCTTCGTAGAGCTCGGCCAGCGGCTGCCAGCGTTCCGACTGACGGTAGATCCGGTCGAGCGCACGAAACGCGTCGGGGGTCCCCGGCAGGAGGCGCCACGCGCGGTCGTAGAGCTCCACCGCACGCGGCACGTCCTTGAGTCGCTGTTCGCAGAGCGCCGCCGCCTTCAGGTACCCGTCGGCGCGGCGCCCGTTGTCGGCCACGCGCTCGGCGCGAAGCAGCTCGAGCTCGAGGAGCTCCTCCCACCGCTCGGCCTGCTGGTAGAGCGCCACGAGGGCGCGGATCGTCGCCTCGTGACCGGGCTGGTGCTTGAGCGCCTCCCGGTAGGCGTCCATCGCCTGGTCGGTGCGACCGAGCCAGTGCTGCAGCGTGCGACCGAGGCGATAGCAGAGCGTCGCCCGGTCCGCGGGGTCCCGCACCAATCGGAGCTGGCGACCGATGGCGGCCGCCTGTTCCTCGTGGCGCCCCATCCGCTCGTAGGTCTCGGCGAGCGATTGCAGCGGCAGCGGGTCGGCCGGCTTCAGCGCCGCCGCGGTCTCGAGCAGGGACGCCGCGCGAACGTCGTCGTGCAGGTGCGTCTCGGAGATGCGCGCCGAGCGGTAGAGGTCCGCGAACATCTCCTCGGGCTCGTGCTCGCGACCGGCCTCCTTGGCGAGCAGCTCGCTCAGCTCCTTCCACCGTCCATGCGCGAGGTAGAGCCGCCGCAGCGCCATGGCCGCCTTCTGGCTGGCCGGATCGAGCACGAGGGCGTGCGCGTAAAGCTCCTCGGCTTCCTTGGCGCGACCGAGGCGGAACTCCGAGAGCTCGGCCATCTCCACGGTCAAGCGGGCCCGCTCGGCCTCCTCGCTGGTGATGTTGGCGATCTGTCGCAGCGCCTCGAGGAGCTCCTCCCAGCGCTCGAGGCGCGAGTAGATGCCTCGCAGCGCCTCCACCGCGCGACGGCTCCGCGGGGAGAGAGCCACCGCCGCCTGCAACGCCTTGAGCGCACCTTCGGTGTCGGAGAGCCGGCTCGCGAGGAGCTCCGCCTGCTGCGTCAGGAGCGCGGCCCGCAGCTCCTCGCGGGGCGTCGCCTCCACCTCCGCCTCGAGAACCTGCAGGGCGTCCCGCCAGCGCGAACGCGCCTCGTGTCGCCGCCGGAGCGCGCGCAGCGCCGGGACGAAGCCGCGGTCGAGCTCGAAGGCTTCCCGGTACCGCCCCTCGGCGCGACCCACGTCGCGAAAGACCGTCTCCTCGAGGTGCCCGAGCTCGTAGAGCAAGACCGCGCGTCCTCGCTTGTCCTGCGGGTCGAGGTGGTCGAGCTCTTGCTCCATGAAGCCGTGGACCGAGGTGAAGAGCACGTCCACGTCGCCGACCAGCCCGAGCTGTCCGGGTTGCGACGGCTCGCTCGGGATGCCGGGACCGAGCTCGGCGGTGACGAGGAGGATGTCTTCCTCGCTGTCCAGCACCTCGGGGAGCACCGCGCGGGCGCCGCGAGCCCCCTCGCGAGGCGGCTCATCGACAGGGGTCGGCACTGCCGGCAGCGGACGGCTGCGGGTCTTCGACCGCTGCAGCGTGGGATCTTCCGCGCGCGCCGCCGGAGAGGGCGTCGACTGCGGCGGCGAGACGCGCAGCTCAGTGCTCCTGGCGCGCGGCAGGGGCTCTTCGTCGCCGCTAGAGGGCGGCGGCGTGCCGGGGGGCGACCTGAGCTCCGCGGTCTTGCTGCGCGGAGGCGGCGGGGGCGGCGGGCCGCGTCGCGGGGCGGGCGTAGACGGCGCGTTCGGTCCGGTGAAGGCATCGTCGGGGAGCGGCGGCATCCCCCCGAAGGCGTCCTTGGCGCGAGGTACGGGGGGCGGCCCGGCCCGACGATGCGGCTCGGCCGCGGGGCGGGGGGGCTCGACGGCGGGACGAGGTGACCTACGGTCCGCTGCGCCGACGGCTGGCCGCGGCTCGGTGCCACCGCGATGTCCCGCCCCTCCGCTCTTCTTCTCGTCGCTCACGACACTCCACTGTCGGTTGCCGACCCGGTCCTGTCAACGTGCCCGGGTCAGAAGCTCAGGACCAGGCCCGCGCTCAGGTCCACGTGCGCCGCGAAGTCCGGAATCATGAGCATGCCATTCAGATCCACCATCATTCCGACGGTGGGAGTGAACATCACGTTGAGCCCGCCGCCGAAGCCGAAGAGACCTACGCCCGCCACGCGCGCGTCCACGATGTCGTCGGGGGTGGTGGGGTCGCGGTCGTAGTCGCCGAGCGAGATGCGGTGCCGGATCTGCCCCCCTCCGGCCCCGAACGAGAGGTAGAACCGCGTCGAACCGTCGCCGAAGAAGCGCTTGGCGCGCGCCATGCCGAGCACGCTCACCGTGTTCGGCTCGGTCACCGTGTCACCGCTCAGCCCGTTCACGAGCTGCACCCGCACGAGGCCCGCGAGGTGCCAGTGACGCGTGAGGTGGATGCCGAGTTCCCCCATCAGGTGCAGAGGGGACATGGCGCCACCCGGCGTGACCTCGGCCGCTTCGAACTTCCCGCCCCGTCGCGGATGCAGGTGTTCCGACGACCCGCCGAACACGACGCCGAGGCCCGTACCGATCCCGACCGCGATGCTGACCAGCTTCTCGCGCTTCCTGGGCGGACGAGGGAGGTCGCGGTCCCCCGCGCCCACCGCGACGGTGTTCGGGCTCGCCGCAGTGCCGCTCCCCGCCAGGCGCTCCCCCGAGCCGTCCTGCGCCTCGAGGTAGTAGTGCAGCGACCGCCCCTGGACCAGGGCGGGGGGGATGAGGCCGCGGTAGGTCTCTCCGCCAATCGCCTCCATGACCTGCGAGCTGAATTCCGCGCGGCCGCTCCGGCGCACGAAGAGCACCACGCGCCGTGCCTTGAGGCTCCCGCCGACCGAGGCCGTGATGGAGAGCGACTGGCCTTCCCTGGCCTGGCTCACCGGAACGTGCTTGAAGTCCGCGGTGGCCGGAGCCGGCGCCGGCCCCGCCGCGTCCTTGGCGCTGTTGAACATCTCGTCGAGAGCAGGCGTCGCGCGCTTCGGGTCCAGCTTCACCTCGCGGTCCAGCTTGATCGCCTCGGTGAAGTACCGAATCGCGGTCAGCCGATCGTTCAGCCCGGCGCCGTAGACGATCCCCAGATTCAGGTAGGTGCTGACGAGCGCCTTGCCCGCCGTCAGTCCTCCCTCTTGCGCCGCCTTGAGGGCCGCGAGGAGCTGCGTCTTCGCCTCGTCGAACTCGAGGCCGTCGTAGCTCTCCATCGCCTTGGCGTTGAGCTGCTCCACCTTGGGTCCCACCTCGGCCCTCGCAGGGACCGGCGCGGCGAGGCCCAGCAGGAGGGCGGCGACGCCCACCCATCTCGGCAATCCAGACCATCTCAGCACGGACATGGCGATTCCTGGTATCTCCAGCGAAGCGGACGACTGCGCCGCACGCCTAACTACTGCTTGGTGATGAAGAAGTCCACCCGTCGGTTCATGGCCCGCCCCGAGCGCGTCCGGTTGTCGTCGATGGGTTTCGTCTCGCCGAAGCCACGGGCCTCGAGCCGCGCCGGGTCTACCCCCTTGCCGATCAGGAAGGCTCGAACCGAGTTGGCTCGCCCGCCCGAGAGCTTCAGGTTGTACGCGTCGTTCCCGCGACTATCGGTGTGCCCCTCGATGCGCACGTGAAGGGTCGGGCGGTCGGAGAGCACCTGCGCCACCTCCGTCAGCAGGGGGAAGGAGCGCGGCAGAATGCGCGTCCGCGCCGTCGCGAAGTGCACCGTCTGCTTCAGCTCGATCTTCGTGCCGGTCACGACCACCAGCTTGTACGGACACCCGTCGCCCGCGGGGTCTCCCGCCTCGTTCGGGCACTGATCCTTCAGGTCGGCGAGCTTGTCCCCGTCGTTGTCCGGGTCGGGACAGCCATCCTCGTCCTGAAAACCGTCCCAGTCCTCGGGGTCGTTCGGGCACCTGTCCGAGATGTCCGCCACGCCGTCCCGGTCGTTGTCCGGCTCGGGGCAGCCGTCCTGGTCCTGATGGCCGTCCTTGTCCTCGGGCTGGTTCGGGCAGCGGTCCGTCACGTCGGGGATGCCATCCCGGTCGTTGTCCGGGTCGGGACAGCAGTCGTCGTCCTGAAAGCCGTCGCGATCTTCCGCCTGGTGCGGGCACGCGTCGGCCGCGTCCGGGCAGCCGTCGCCGTCGGAGTCGATGCCGGTGGCGCACTTGTCCGGAGGCGACTTACGAAACGCCAGGTGGGCCTGCGCCTCGGCAAGGTCCGCGTGCTCGCGTCCGGGCACCAGGTGTCCGAGGTCCAGCTCGTCCCGCGCCCGCCGAAGGTGCGCCTCCGCGAGCGCGAGCTCCTTGGGGGCGCAGGTCTCGGCCCCATTCTTTCGGGCGCCCTTGACGATCGCCGCGACCCCGTCGGTCTTGCCACGCGTGGTCTGTCCGGCGCACGCAGCGACGAGCGCGAGGACGGCGACCAGACGCAGCAGCCGCATGGCTCAGCGCTCCGTTCCGTGACCGGCCGGCCGCGCCTTCCCCGGCGCCGTCCTCGACTGCGCGCGGTCCACGGCCAGGCGCCTCCCCTGGTCGCTCATCTCCTCGGAGATCTCCCCATAGCGGATGGCGAGCTGATAGTCGGCGTAGCCCGCCTTCTCGCGGGCCATCTCCAGGTAGGTGACCGCCGACCAGTAATGGTACGGCGCCAGTCGCTCGGCCCCCGCGGTCTTCGCCTCGGCGAGCGCACGCTGCGCACGGGCGGTCACCTGCACGAGGTAGTGCACGGGGCCGCAGCCACCGAGGAGCAGCGCGCCTGCCAAGACCAGGGGCACGAGTAGAGGGGCGCGCATGGCTCGGCAACCTAGCAAAGCCCCCCGGGGCAGTCAACAACTGAAAGCATTCCGAATGGTTCAGACCTGCGTCGCTCGCTCGCGAACCCCGAGAAGCTCAGCGCCGGTCGGGGGGGAGCCAGGCCTCGGCCGACCCCCCGTCCCCGTCGCGCGGCGCCGGCGGCACCGCCTCGAGCAGCCGCTGCGCGGTCGTCGTGTCGTCGGTGGCGAGAGAAGGGCCCGCGTCCCCGGTCGGCTCGTCCCCCGCCGCGAGCCTCGGCGGCAGGATCGTCTGGTAGGCCGCGAGCAGCTTGCGCCGGGCTGCTGACGCCGCGTGTCCGCGACGGACCGTGTCGTACGCCCGCTCGGCGATCCGGCGCCGCAGCTCCCCGTCGCCAAGGAGCGCGAGGACCTGCTGCGCGAGCGCGTGCACGTCGTCGGGCGCGAAGGTGGCCACCTCCGCCTCGGGCACGAAGAGCTCCGTGACCTGCGGCCTTTCCGGCGCGACCACGGGACGCCGACACGCGGCGAACTCGAGGAGGGTGAGGGGACACGCCGCGAAGGGCTTGCGCAGCGGATCGGCCAGCTGCGGCACCACGCAGAGCGTCGCCTCCGCGAGGTGTCGCGGCAGCTCCTCGTGTTCCACCGCGCCGAGAAGCTCCAGGCGCTCCGCGATGCCGAGCTCCGCCGCCCGCGCGGCGAGCTGGGTCCCGAAGCCCTCCACGTCGGCTCCCACGACCCGCAGCCGGCAGGGGCGCTCACGCGCGACCTCGGCCACGGCCTGCACGAGTAGCCGCAGGCCACGCCCCGGCGCCACGCGCCCCACGTACAGCAGGAGCGGCTCGCGCGGCAGGGGCACGGGCTCCCAGTCGAAGAGATCGATGTTCACGGCCGGCGGAAAGAGGCCGAGGCGCAGCGCAGGATGAAGTCGCGAGAGGTGGTCCCCCGCCCAGCGGGACGAGACCAGCACCAGGTCGGCCCGGCGAAGGCACTCGCGTTCGTCCGCCGCGAGCTCCGAGGGGAGGGAGGCGTCGCCCCCCACCGGCAGCTCGTCGCTCCCCCGCGCCAGCTCGAAGACGAGCTTCGTCTCGTGCGACTGGCTGGCCTGGCACGCGGGTGGTCCGCCACAGGCGTCGCGCAGGTGGATCACGTCGTAGTCGGCCCCCTCGAGCTGCCGCCGCAGGGCCCGGCGAAAGACCTCCACTTGCTGACGTGGACCGTCGCTGCCGACGGGTACGCGGAGCATCCGGGCGCGCCGATAGGTCTGAACGTAGGGCAGGTCCCCGGCACGCACCGTCATCGCGTCCACGTCGTAACGCACCCCGAGCGCCTGGAGCAGATTGTCCAAGCTCACGCCGTGCCGGTCCGGAGCGGGCACGACGCCGTAACTGACCACCAGGATGCGCTCCACGATGAGTTCGCTTGCAGCCCGAGTTGGTTTGGTATATTAGCAGACCGTTTGGCGACGTGGGTCTTTCCTTCCCTTTGGCTGGGACGGCCTCCGTCGCACACCAGCGGGAGGAAGAGCGTTGAAGCAGCTCATCGCGTACCTGATCGAGAACCTGATCCTGGACTTCCAGGGCGACCTGACGCTGGAGATGGTGCGTGACTTCCTGCGCGAAGACGACAGCCGGGAATCGCGGGCTCTGCTCACCAAGGTGGTGGAGGACCGCGGCGTCTCCGAGATGATGATCTGCCTCGCGGACTGCCTGCAAGAGCACATCCGGGCGGCCATCACGCCCGAGGTCATGCAGGAGCAGGTCCGGCTCTACGCCGAGTCTTGATCCGCCAGAGCCTCCTTCTCACCTGCGTGGCGGTCGCGGGCTGCACCTATCTCGACCAGCCAGGTCCCCTACCCGTACGCCGCCAAGGGCTCCACATCGTGCGCAGCGTGCCGCCGAGCGGGGCGCGCCAGGTTGGCCTCCGCTCGGCGCTCACGGTCTATCTCAACGTGGCCCCCGCGCCGGAATCGATCGGCGCATCCGACGTGCGGCTGCAGACCGGCACCACGGAGGTCACCGGCGAGGTGCGCGTGGACCTCCTCGACCGGAGTCTGCGCTTCACCCCGCGCGAACCGCTGCGCCCCGAGCTCGAATACCGTCTCCTCGTGTCGCATCAGGTCCGCGGGCTCGACGGCTCCAGCTTCGAGCGCTCGCAGCTCCTCGAGCTCACCACGGGGAGCCGCACAAACGACGACCCGCCCGAGAGCCCGCCCCCGCGCGCGCCGAGCGCGATCGAGCTGCAGCCGCTCTGGAATGCCCGCTGCGCCGCCGGATGTCACGAAGGCGCCTCGGCCCGCGCCCGCCTCGACCTGTCGAGCCCAAGCGCCGCACGAGCGAGCCTGCGCGGCGTCCGCAGCACCGAGCTCCCCGCCCTGCTCCGCGTGGCCCCCGGCGACCACGCTCGGAGCTACCTGATGCGCAAGCTGCTCGCCGAGCACGGGTTCGTCGGCTTGCCGATGCCCCCCTCGGACGCGACGCGCCTCTCGCCGCTCGAGCTCCGTCAGGTGGCCGACTGGATCGACGGGGGGGCCGAATGAGCTCGCCCCCTACCGGAGACCACGGCCGCGACCTCCGCACCGCCCTCCGGAACGGCCTTCTGGCCCCCGCCCCCCCCGAAGCGCTGCGCTTCGTCGAGCTGTTCCGTCGAAACCACGGCGCCGAGCTCGCGGCCGTCGTCCTCTACGGCTCGCGCCTGTCTGCCGGCGATGCGACCCGCTCGGGGCTCCACGACTTCTTCCTGCTCACCGACCATCTCCGCCGCTTCCACGGCGACCTTCTGCAAGCGGCGCTCAACCTCGTCGTCCCGCCGAACATCTACTACGCAACCGTCGCGTCGTCCGACGGGCCACCGCTCCGCTGCAAGTACTCCGTACTCTCCCTCGACCAGTTCCGCCGCCAGACCTCCGCCGAGGCCGACGACATCTATCACCTCGGGCGCTTCAGCAAGCGCGTCCTCTTGGCGTACGCCCGCGACGCGCAGGTCGAGGCGCAGGTGGTAGACGGACTCGAACGCGCCGTGCTCGCGCTCGTCCCCCACGCGCTCGCGCGCCTCCCCGAGACCTTCACCCTGGACCAGGCGGTCGGCGAGGTGCTCGGCCTCTCCTACCTCGGGGAGCAGCGCATCGCCGAGCCGACCAAGATCGACAAGCTCGTCTCCGGGGACAGGGACTACTACCGCGAGGTCTTCGCCCTGGCGCTCGCGCACCACGCCGTGCGCCGAGGCGCACCGCTCCGCACCGGCGCCACCTACCGCCACGACCTCCCCGACGCCGCGAGCCGCCGCCGCACGGAGCGCTTCCTCGCGCGGAGCCGTCGGCGCGGCGTGCTGCGCTGGCCCAAGTTCGCGCTCACGGTGGACGACTGGCTGCAAATCGAGCTCGACAAGCTCGAGCGCAATCACGGCGTTCGTCTAGAGCTCACCGAGCGCGAGCGGCGGCATCCCTTGATCTTCGGCTGGGGCCGCTTCCTCGAGCTCCGGCGCAAGGGGATCATCAAGTAGGCGCGAGCCGGTCGAGCAAGGCCTGCAGCCTTCGCCAGTCCACGCGCGTCATGCGAACGCCCGCCCCGGCGTCGCTCACGTAGACCACCTCTCCGGTCACGCGGAGCGGGCCGTCGGGCGCCGCGAACTCCACCACCACGAGCTGGCCGACGACGACCTCCGCCACGGGGAGCTCCAGAAAGAAGCCTCCGACCCCAAAGCGGCTCGCCGTGCGCGGGACCCGCTGATTGCCTCGGAGCTCCACTACCGCCAGCCGCGCCTGGCTGCGCGGGAGTCTGCGCCGCTCGCCTCCGCCGGTGGACCGACCGCGCGCCACGTCCTACACCCTCGCGTGGGCCGGAGACTCCGCCCGCCCGAGCTCAGGTAGCGCGTCGTGAAGCTCGACGAGCCAGCGGTCCAGGTCCTGAAGCGCACGCTCTCGGATCGCGACGCGCCGCCGCCGTTTGTCTCGAATCCGCGACTCCGCCTCGGGGAGCAGCCCGAAGATGACGTTCGACGGCTCGTACCGCTCGAGTCGGCCGCGCCTGCGGGTCACGTGACGGAGCAGCGCCCCGAGGGCCGTCGTGCCCGGCGGAGGTGCCAGGGTGGCCCCGCGCAGGTCTGCCGCGAGGAGCAGCCCGACGACCAGCCCCAGCGCTCCGGACTCGAGGTAGCCCTCGACCCCCGCGAGCTGGCCCGCCGCCCGCACCAGGGGCCGCGCCGTGAGCTCTGCCCGGGGGCCCAGCACGCGCGGCGCGTCCAGATACGAGTTGCGGTGAATCGATCCCAGCCGCGAGAACTCGGCCTGCTCGAGCCCCGGGATCTGGCGAAAGACGCGACGCTGTTCGGGGTGGGTCAGCCGGGTCTGGAAGCCCACCAGGTTGTAGCAGGTCTGCGCCTCGTCCTCGGCGCGGAGCTGCACGACGGCGTAGGGGCGCTCACCCGTGCGGGGGTCCGTGAGCCCGACGGGCCGCAGGGGTCCGAAGGCCAGCACGTCGTCCCCGCGCGCCGCCATCACCTCCACCGGCAGGCACCCCTCGAAGAAGCGCTCCTCCTCGAAGGGGTGCGGCGGAACGCGCTCCGCCGAGCGCAGGCCCGCCACGAGACGGTCGTAGGCCGGGCGGTCGAGGGGGCAGTTCACGTAGTCGCGGCTGTCGGCGTCTCGCCGTTCGCCCCGAAAGACGCGGCTCCAGTCGATGGAGTCGGCCTCCACGATCGGCGCGATGGCGTCGTAGAAGTGGAGGCCTCCGCCGAGCTGCTCGCCGAGGTGTGCGGCGAGGGCGGGCGCGGTGAGCGGCCCGCTCGCCAGCACCGTCGGCCCCTCCGGCAGGCGTTCGACCGCGTGCCGGCGCAGGTGGAGCCGCGGGTGAGCCAGCAGCGACGCCGTCACCGTCCATGCGAAGGCCCAGCGGTCCACCGCCAGCGCGGTGCCGGCAGGGACGCGCGTCGCATCCGCGCTCGCGAGGAGCAAGGAGCCCACCCGTCGCATCTCGTCCTTGAGCAGCCCGGGAGCGGTGTCCTCGGCATCCGAACGGAGCGAGTTCGTGCAGACCATCTCGGCGCAGAGGAGCGACGCGTGGGCGGGGCTCTGCACCGCAGGCCTCGCCTCCACGAGGTCCACCGCGAAGCCGGCTCTCAGCAGCTGATACGCGGCTTCGCTCCCCGCGAGGCCCCCACCGATCACGGTCACCCGTGGAGCTTCCACGACTGCCTCTCGCCCCGGTGCGGGCTCAGCCGGCGGATTTCTCGGCCGCGCCCGTCCCGTCCCCTTCGGCCTCGCCCTCGACCCGCGCGTAGCCGCACTCCTTGCTGTGACAGTAGATTCGAACGCCCTGCCGCGTCTGCTTCTTCAACAGATACGTGGCACCGCACTGCGGACACGGCTCGGGTATCGGCCGGTCCCAGCTCACGAAACCACAGCCCGTCTTGGAATAGTTCGAGCAGCCGTAGAATACCTTGCCCCGCTTGGAGCGCTTCTCGGTGACGAACCCTCCGCACCCCTCGAGCGGGCAGCCGAGGCCGAGCGAGATGGCTCGGGTCGTCTTGCAGTCCGGGTAGCGCGTGCAGGCCAGGAAGGAGCCAAAGCGGCCATTCTTGATCGTCATCGGAGCCCCGCAGGCGTCGCAGACCTCGTCGGTCACCGCCTGGGCCACGACCTCTACCTTGCCCTCCGCCGTGGTGCGGAACTCCTTGGTGTTCTTGCACTCGGGGTAGCCCGAGCAGGCCAGGAACTTGCCGTTGCGCCCCCACTTGATCACCATCGTGGCGCCGCACTTCTCGCAGGTGTGCTCGGTCGGGATCTCCTCCTTGCGCACGTCGCGCATCTGGACCTTCGCCTGCTCGACGGCGGAGGAGAACCCTTCGTAGAAGGTGCGCAGCAGGGCCACCCAGTCGGCGTGCCCCTCCTCGATCAGGTCGAGCTGCTGCTCCATGTTCGCCGTGAACTCCACGTTCACGACCTGAGAGAAGCTCTCGCAGAGCAGGTCGTTCACGAGCTCCCCGAGCTCGGTGGGGTGGAGCCGCCCTTCCCGCTTCTCGACGTACTCCCGGTCCTGGATCGTGCTCAGGATGCTGGCATACGTGGAGGGGCGACCGATCCCCTTCTCCTCCAGCTCCTTCACGAGCGACGCCTCGGAAAAGCGCGGCGGCGGCTGCGTGAAGTGCTGCTCCGGTTTGACCGCGAGGAGCCGTAGATCCTCCCCCTCCTTCACGTCGGGGAGCACCCGGTCCCCCTCGCGCCCGCCGCTCCCGTCCTCCTCGGCGGCCTCCTCGTACGCGGCCTGGTAGCCGTCGAAGCGGAGGATCTGGCCGGTAGCCCGCAGCAGACAGCGCCCCGCCGTCACGTCCACCGCCGTCTGGTCGTAGATCGCCGCGTTCATCTGGCACGCCACGAAGCGGGCCCAGATGAGCGAGTAGAGCTTGAGGAGCTCTTCGGCCTCCCGGGCCTTGGGCGACTTCTTGGCCTCGAGCGGATCCACGAGGAGCTTGCGCACCCGTTCGGGATCGTACTGCAAATCCGCCGGGCGGATCGCCTCGTGGGCGTCCTGCGCCGACTTGCTGCTCTTATAGACGATGGGCTTCTCGGGCAGGTACCGCTCCCCGTACCGGGTGCTGATGAGCTCTCGCACGGCCCCCACGGCCTCGTCCGAGATCCGCGTCGAGTCGGTACGCATGTAGGTGATGAGACCGACGGCCCCTTCCTTGCCGAGCTCGACCCCCTCGTAAAGCCGCTGGGCCAGCGCCATGGTGCGCTTCGGCGTGAAGCGCAGCTTGCGCGCTGCCTCCTGCTGAAGCTTAGACGTGATGAAGGGGGGCGGCGGCCGGCGCTTGCGCTCCTTGCGCGTGACCTCGGTGACGCGATAAGCGGCCTGGCGAAGGCCCTCCGCCACCTCCTCGGCCCCGGCGCTATCAGACAGGTCCGCCTTCTTCCCGTCCACCTGCACGAGGCGGATCTCGAAGGGCGCGGCCTGCAGCGTCTCCACGTCGCAGGCGATACTCCAGTACTCGACGGCCACGAAGGCTCGGATCTCGCGCTCGCGGTCCACGATCAGCCGGACGGCTACCGACTGCACACGGCCGGCCGACAGGCCTCGCTTGACCTTCTTCCAGAGGATGGGGCTGATCTCGTAGCCCACCAGCCGGTCCAGGATGCGGCGTGCCTGCTGGGCGTCGTACTTCCGGGCGTCCAGCGGGACGGGGTGCTCGATGGCCCTGGTGACCCCGTTCTTGGTGATCTCGTTGAAGAGCACCCGCTGGATGTTCGGGTTGACCGACCGCACCTCGTCGGCGATGTGCCAGGCGATGGCCTCGCCCTCGCGATCCGGGTCAGGCCCGAGGAATACGTAATCTACTTCTTTAGAAGCCTTCTTTATCTCTGTGATAATCTTTGCCTTTCCTCGAATAGCAACATACTGGGGCGCGAAGTCGTGCTCCACGTCTACCCCCATCTTGCTCTTCGGGAGGTCCTTGACGTGACCCACGGAGGCCTTCACCGAGAAGTCGGCCCCGAGGTACTTCTTGATGGTCTTCGCCTTGGCTGGCGACTCGACGATGACTAGGGACTTCGGCATGGCTTTGCGACTCACTCTCCTCGGAACTTCGGAGCTCCCGGGGCGCCTCTCACGTTCTCGCGTACCGCCCTCCGGGTGCGCACACCACGAAGGCCGCGAGCTGCAGCCGGACGAGAACGGCCGCCGCGGCACCCGGACGAATCCGCGCCGCGCTGGCCACCTCATCCACTGTCAGCGGCCCACCGGCTAGCAGCGCCAGGACCTCCTGCTCCAGCACATCCATAATAGGATGGGAGGAGACGGCGGGCCGCGCGCCGGAGATGACCCCTACCACATCTTTCGCTCCGGTGACCAGTCCCGCCCCGGATCGGAGAAGCGCCGCGGTGCCCGGTGTCCCTGGCGCGGCATAGACTGGAATGCCGCATGATTTAGCATAGCTCGCCGTGAGGAGGGCCCCTGATCGCCGCCGGGCCTCCACGACCACCAGCGCGACTCCCCACGCAGCTATCAATCTGTTTCTACTAGGAAAATTTCTTGCGCGGGGGGGCTCGTGCGGAAGATGCGGCGTAACCAGGGCGCCGGCCTGCGACGCGGCCTCGAACAGCTGGCGGTTCCGTTCTGGGTAGAGCCGGTCGAGCCCCGAGCCCAGCACCGCCACGGTCGGTGCCCCCGCCTCGAGCGCTCCGGCATGCGCCGCAGCGTCGATGCCCAGGGCGCCGCCGGAGAGCACGAGATAGCCCGCCATCCCGAGCTCCCGACCGAGGTCGGTCGCCAGGCCCACCCCACGAGGACCGGCAGCCCGCGAGCCCACGACAGCCACGACCGGTCGCGCCGGGATCCGGCCTTGCACGAACAGCACGGCGGGCGGGGACGGGAGGCGGGCCAGCAGCGGCGGGGGGTAGTCGGGATCCGTGGCGAGCAGCGCCCTGGCCCCGCGGCGGGCCAAACCCCGGAGAAGGCGGTCCATCCGATCTAGGAGCTCGCCCGGGCGGTCGGGAGCCGGATGCCAGCCAGCGATCTCCGCCCGAGTAGGCCAGGCGGTCTCGAGGAGGAGGTCGGGATCCGCGCCGGAGAGGTCGCGCAGAGCGTGGGCAGATCGATGCGGCCCCACCGCGAGGGCCAGCCAGAGAGCCTGTTCGCGTCGCGTCATGGGCGGATGTCGGAAGCGTCGGGCGGGGTGTTGCGGGGAGGGCTTCGGGCGTGAAAGAAGGAGGGTCGGCCTCACCGCGCAGGCGCGGCGCCTCGGTCGGTTAGTAGCCTCGGCGCAGGCGCACGGCGTCTCCGTGACGGAGTTCCTTGATCGCCCTCGTGACGAGGCCGATGGAGACCCCGGGCCGCACGTCCAGCACGCCGATCTCCGCAATCGTCTCGATCGGGTAGGTCTTGTCGTCCTTCTCCTTCTCCTCGTCCATGAGCAGCTTCCGCGATCCGTCGCCGCGGCGCACGACGAGGAAGCGGTGCCCGGCCTGCACACCTTGATTGCTGCCCGCGTCGATGAAGACCAGCTCGTCGGTCCCTAGGTGCTTGCCGTCCCGCATGCTCGTCACGACCCGCGCCTCCAGGTTCTTGTCCGACCCCCGGACGGGAAGCTGGCGGTAGGTCCGGCGCAGGGGCCCCACGAGGTGAGCCCGCTCGATGGGGTTGTTGGCTTCCGTGATCACGGCGGTGGCCAGGCCCTGCGGATTGAGGCGCTTCACCCGCGCCGTGCCCAGGATCTCCACCAAATGCCCTAGCTTCTGTTTGCCGCGGCTGTCCCGCAGCTCGCCGCGAACCTTGTAGATCGAGTAGCTCTGCCCTACCTGCGGGCGAAATCGCGCTCCGCCCTTCACGTAGATCTCGCTCTGGGCCGTGAGCAGGATGCGCTCCTCCGCCGACCCCGCGATGTGTCCGGCCTGCTCGAGCTCCACGGGATCCGCAAAGCCGGTCTGGTGCAGCACGATCGGCCCCGGGTCGTAGCGGCGCGAATCGCCCGCGCGGATCACCTCCATGCCGTCGCCCCGCTTGGCCGTCGCGCCACCGCCCTCCTGTCCCCCCATCAGGCGCAGGCGGTCTCCCGGGTAGATCCAGTGGGGGTTCGTGATCGTCTTGTTGTGCGCCCAGAGCTGCGGCCACGCCCAGGGATCGCCGTAGTAGTGATCGCAGAGCTTCCACAGGCTGTCGCCCTTGCGTACCACGTGGAAGGCCGGGAGCTGGCGTGCGGCGGCCCCCCCGCGCTCCCGCCCGCCGTACAGGGAAGGCTCCGCTCCCTCCACCACGTTGTCTCCGCCCTCGTAGCCCACCGGGCCGCGCGCCTTCGCCGCCCCCTCGCCATCCTCCGCCGCCCCGGCCTTGCCGTAGCCGGGCATGGCCGAGGGGGGCACGGCCGGAAAGTCAGTGGGCGACGTGGGCTGGGCCGGCACCGTCGGTGTGCCGGGGGCGGACACCGCCGGCGAAGAGGGGGGCGCGACCGGAGCCGAGGGGACGGAGACACCCTGGGCCAGGGCCAGGCTCGGAAAACACGCGGAGACGAGGACGTAACGTAGCTTCACGGTCCCTCCACCTTCACTGCAGTTTGGAAAGGGTGTGCGAGGCGAGGCGCGCGACCTTGCTCTGGGGATAGATCTCCACGACCTGAGCCAGGACCGACCGCGCGTTGGTGCGCTCGTTCAGGTTCATGTAGCAGTAGCCCATCTTGAGCAGGGCGTCGGGGGCCTTGTTCCCCGACGGGTGGTGCTGCACCACCTTGCGAAAGAGGTCCAGTGCCTGCCGGTACTGCTTCAGGTCGTAGTGACACTCGCCGAGCCAGTAGAGCGCGTTGTCCGCGTAGGCGTGGCCGGCGTGCTTCACGACGAAGGCGCGCAGGGCCTTGGCCGCCTCGGCCTGCCGACCCGCCTTGTAGAGATCCAGGGCCTGCCCGTAGGCATGCATCGCCTGCGCCCCGGCCGCGGCGCCGGGCAGCGCCTGGGCCTTGGCCGCTCTCGCCGGCCCGACAGGCACCTTGGCCTTGGCGAGCGGCGCTGCCGGCAGTTTCTCCCGCACCGTCGAGGGGTCGGGCCCCGAAGTCCCGCTCACCGAGGCGCCCCCGCTTCCGGCTCCATAGATGCGGAGCACCGGCCGCGGCCCACCACCCGTCGCGGCCCCGCGGTAGTAGACGTCCTCGTTCGACACGACCGACCGACCGTTCGCCGCGCCGCGCTGCCTGACGCCACGCGAGGGGAGGGCCTCCTGCGCGGGGGCGGCATCGTCGTCGCTCCCTTCGTCCTGCCCCGCCGCACCGTCACCCCGTCCCGCCGAGCTCCGCTCGGAGTCATCATCAGCCTGCTCGACGTCCTGGGGCTTGATGCGCACCACCGGGAGCCGAGGGCCGCTCTGCCCCCGCCGTTCCACGGCCACGCGGTTCGTGTCCACCTTGTCCTCGAGGAGAAAGAGCCGATTGCTGAGATCCTCGATCCGCTGCTGATTCGTCGCCTCTCGCTGGGCGAGTTCGTCCAGGTTGCGCTTCAGCCCGCTCACGTCGGCGGGTCTGGTGGATGCGCACCCGCAAGCGGCCACCACGGATCCAGAGAACACTGCAACGAAAGACAGACGAGGCGTCATCGCGTGGTACCTCCGCACACCCAGGCGGCGCCCCGATTATAGGAAGGGTGCTGCAGCGAGGCAAAAAAGGGGCCCCAATCCGAGCTTGTCGCGGAGCGGGGGGCATCCGTATCATGCCGCCTCATGGGAACGCTCCACGAGGAACGCTGGTACTTCCGGCTCGCGCCGCAGGAAATCGCCTACGTGCGCTCGGTCGTCGAGTCGTACGAAGGGCTCGCGCAGGTCACGTCCTTTCCGGGCCGCGCAGAGGTGGAGTGGGTCGTGCCCGCCGGGCAAGAGGAGGAAGCCGAGGCCCTGCGCTGCGCGCTCGGTCGAGAGCTGCGGCTGGTACGCATTCCGAGACCGGAGGACTGGCCTCAGGCGGACGGCACGCCGCGGCCGTAGACTTCGTCCAACACGGCCCGCGCCCCCCGACCGAGTAGTTCCTCGGCCACGCGGCTACCGAGCGCCTCCGGGTCGGCCGCCGGCCCCTCCGCCTCGGCGTGAAAGACGGGGCTCCCCTCCGGGTGCCCGACCAGCGCGCGCAGCTTCAACCGCTCGCCCATGACCTCGGCGTACCCGGCTATCGGCACCTGGCACCCCCCTTCGAGGGCGGCGAGCATGGTGCGTTCGGCGCGGACGCACCGGGCCGACGGCTCGTGATGCAGGGCCGCGAGCCACCCGTTGAGCTCGGCGTCCTCGCAGCGGGTCTCGATCCCCAGCGCCCCCTGCCCCACCGCCGGCAGCCACGTCTCCAGCGGAAGGAACTCCGTCACGCGGTCCAGATACCCGAGTCGCGTGAGCCCCGCCGCCGCCAGGATGATCGCCGCGTATTGCCCGTCGGCCACCTTCCGCAGCCGCGTGTCTACGTTGCCGCGCAGGTTGTCCACGGCCAGATCCGGCCGGAGCGCAAGGAGCTGACACCGGCGACGCAAGCTCGAGGTCCCGACACACGCCCCCTGCGGAAGGGCCGCAAGCCCGCCTTCCGCGCCGATGACCGCGTCCCGGGGATCCTCGCGTTCGGGGATCGCCGTCAGTCCGAGTCCCTCGGGCAGCTCGGCGGGCACGTCCTTCATCGAATGCACGGCGAGGTCCACCTCGCGCCGCAGCAGCGCCTCTTCGATCTCCTTCACGAAGAGGCCCTTGCCGCCAACCTGCGCCAGGGGCACATCCAGGATGATGTCTCCCTGCGTACGGATGATCTTCAGCTCCACCTCGGGGCGCGACGGAAGCGAGCGCACCCTCGCGGCCACGTGCTCCGCCTGCCAGCGTGCGAGCGCGCTCCCGCGCGTTCCGATCACGAGACGTCTCACCCGGTGCCTCCTTCCTTTCGCAACGCCGGGGTCTCGGACCGCTCGGAGAGCTCCGGTGCGTGGTTCGCGGGGCGCTCTCCAGCGGACTCGCCCTCGAGGCCGAACAGCCGCCGAGTCGCCTCGGCGAGGTCCACCCCGTTCGGCTCGGCGGCGAAGCGCTTGAGCTCCACGCTCGGCTGGTGCAGAAGCTTGTTCACGATCGCGTCGGCCATACCCTGCAGCGCGTGCTGGTGTTCGTCGCCCGACAGGTGCAGAAGCCGCAACGTCCGCTCCGCCTCCTGACGCGCCACCTCCACGAACCGCTGCCGGAGCTGCTTGATGACCGGCACCGCCTCCTGGCGTCGCAGCCATTCCCTGAACTGCAGCGCCTCGAATACCACGATCTGTTCCGCCGTGGCCGCCTCGGTGCGACGCGCGCTCAGATTTTCCTCGGCGATCTGGGCCAGGTCGTCCACCGTGAACAGATACACGTTGGCGAGCTGCCCAGCCTCGGAGGAGATGTCCCGCGGCACAGCGATGTCGAGCAAGAAGAGCGATCTCTGCTTGCGCTTGCGCATCACCTCGGCCAGCAGCGGGCGGTGGATGATCGGCTGCGGGCTGCCCGTCGAGCTGACCACCACGTCGGACCAGACCAGCGCCTCGGCCAGCCCGTCGAACGGAACCGCCTCGCCGCCGAGCTCCATCGCCAGCGTCTTGGCGCGCTCGAGGCTGCGGTTGCACACCCGCAGCTTGCTCGCGCCGCGGGACTTGAGGTGCTTGACCGCGAGCTCGGCCATCTCCCCGGCCCCGATCACGAGCACCGCGACCCGCGCCAGGTCCTCGAAAACGCGATCTGCCAGGTCCACCGCCACCGAGCTGACGGAAGCCGGATGTCGCGCCACCCCCGTTTCGGTGCGCACGCGCTTCGCCACGGCAAACGCGCGCTGCATGCAGCGCCCGAGCAGGGCCCCCGCGAGCCCCGCCTCGGTGGCGGCCGTGAAGGCCTCCTTCACCTGGCCGGCCACCTGCGCCTCGCCCACCACCATCGAGTCGAGGCTCGCCGTGACGCGGAAGATGTGCGTCAGTGCCTCGTTGTCTTCGTAGTGATAGAGGGCGCTCTCGATCTCCGCCGGGTCCACCCCCGCCACCTGCGCGAGGAATCCCTGGACCCCCTCGCGCGCCGCGTGCGGCGATTCGCCGATGCCGTAGACCTCCACGCGGTTGCAGGTGCTGACGAGCAGCGCCTCCGACAGGGCGTCGAGCGCCCGCAGCTCGTCCAGCGCCGCTGGGATGCGGTCCTTCGGCACCGCCAGCCGTTCCCGCAGCGCGAGCGGAGCCGTGCGATGATTGCAGCCGACGACGACGAACCGCATCAGCCGATGGCCCTCCGACCCGCGTAGAGGAGGAGCACGGCGCCCGTTGCCGCGAAACCGATCACCGTCAGGAGCGCAGCCCGCCGGCCCCGCAGCCCCACCGTGAGTCGGGCCACGATGAGTGACGCGAAGATGAGCCATATGATCCCCGAGATGGCGTACTCGGCGCGAAGTCCGCCGCGCCGGGGGAGCTGCGCCATCCAGAGGAACCCGGTCAACACCGCGAGCGTGAAGGTCGGAAAGCCTACGAGTGTGAGGCCGCGGCCGAGCGAGTCCAGCGTGTTCAACGGCGGCATACGCCGGAAGATGGTGCCGAGGCGTCGGCTCTTGAGCGCCGAGTCCTGGAGCAGGTAGAGCACGGAGGCCGTGGCCGCGAGCGCGAAGGCCGCCACTCCGACGGAGACCAGGGTGAGGTGGACCTTGCCGAGCGTCTTCGCCACCGTCTGAACCTCCAGGACGCCCGAATGGTAGGTCAGCCCACTCACCAGGAGAAGCCCGAGGCTGAGCGGCGCCACGAGCGCCCCCCCCACCGCGAGACGCCATTTGAAGGCCGCGACGAGGTAACCGAGCGCGAGGAGCCAGGCAGTGAGGCTGATCACCCCGCTCGTGTCGAGAAGCGGGTGGCGGCCGACGATGCAGTGATTGCCGATGGTGACGAAGTGCGAGAGGGCGGCTGCCCCGAGCGCGATGCGCGCCGCGACGACCAGCCGGTCGTGCGAGATCGAAAGCGATGCGAGGAACCCGCAGACCGCCAGGGCGTAGAGCGCCGCCGTGAGATAGTAGAAGAGACCCATACGCTACGCCATGGACTCGCCCACGAACCCCTGTTGGACCTCGTACCCGATCTCTCCCACCAGAACCGAATCCATGTAGTGCTCGGCCAGCATCTGCCGGAGCTGCGCCTCGGTCTTCACTCGCCCGAGGAGCTGATGCGGATCGGCCCCACCTCCCGCAACACGCAAGAAGCGCACTGCGGGGCAGATTTCCAGTACGTAGCGCTCCTCCACCGTCAGGCGAGCTCCCTCGAGCTCGGCCTGTCCCTCCAGCACCCACGCGTCGAGCCGCTCCTGGGAGACGAAAAGTCGCGTCATGCGCGCTCCTTTGCGGGCGACAGAGTGTACGAAGCCGTCGAAGAAGGTGCAATACGCGCACGCTTGCCGCGGGTCGACGACCGTCCATTGATCTTTGCCCCGAGACCCGCTATCCATGCTCAGGCGATCCGAATCGAAGGAGCTCCCGATGGCCGGCGGACGAAACGTCATCGAGATCACAGACGGAAACTTCCAAAAGGAAGTCCTCGAATCTTCCACGCCATTTCTCCTCAACCTCTCGGCGGAGTGGTGCGGCCCCTGCAAGGCGATCCACTCGCTCGTCGAGGAGCTGGCGACCGAATACACGGGGAAGCTGCGCGTCGGCACGGTGGACATCGATCACAACCCCCAGGTCCCGACCAGGTACCAGGTGCGCAGCATTCCGACCCTGCTGCTCTTCAAGGGCGGACAGGTGCTCGGCCAGCTCATCGGCGCCCATCCCCGGGCTCGCATCGTGGACCTCCTCGGCAAGGGGTTCTAGGGGCTCCCTCTAGAACGACGATTTCCGCACGGCGACGTTCATCAAGAGCCCCGTGGCGCAGAACATCGTGACGAGCGACGACCCGCCGTAGCTCACGAAGGGCAGCGTCACTCCCACCACGGGCACGATGCCGATCACCATCCCCACGCTGATCACGACGTGCCAGAAGTAGAGCGCGGCCACTCCGACGCAGAGGACCGCACCGAAGCGGTCCCGCGCCTGGGTCGCGATCTTCACCGCCCAGAGGACGAGGAAGACGTAGATCCCGAGGAGCAGCACGCTCCCGAGGAATCCCCACTCCTCCGCCCAGACCGCGAACGGGAAGTCGGTCCACCGCTCGGGGAGGAAGTGAAACTGGTTCTGCGTCCCCTGCATGTAGCCCTTGCCGACGAAGCCGCCCGACCCCACGGCGAAGACCGATTGCCGGGACTGCCATCCGGCCCCGACGGGATCGAGCTCCGGGTTGAGGAAGGTGTAGATGCGCTGCTTCTGATACCCCTTGAGGAGGTAGTGCCAGGCCAGCGGAGCGGAGACGAGCGCCACCGCCATGAGGAGAAGGATCGCGCGCAGCTTCAGCTTGATGAGCGTGAGCACGGACAAGAAGATGAGGAAGATGATCATCGCCGTACCGAGGTCGGGCTGCTTCAGCACGAGCACCATGGGCGCGCCCACGAGCAGGATCGGGATGGCCACGTGCTTGACCCATCCCCCTTCGGTCACCGGGTCGTCGGCGAGGTACTTGGCGAGCACGACGATCATGATGGGCTTCATGATCTCGGAGGGCTGAAGGCCGAGCCCCCCGATGAAGATCCAGCGCTGCGACTCGTTGACGCTCTTGCCCACAACGAGCACCAGCAGGAGCAGGAGCACACCGATCCCGTAGAGCGGGTACGCCAGCCCCGTGAGCAACCGGTAGTCGAAGAGGGTCGTGACGGTGAAGACGCCGAGCGCCACACCGATCCAGGTCAGTTGCTGACGCACCAGGGTGAGCTGCGTGGACGAGGTCGCCGAGTAGAGGTTCACCACGCCCACCGCGCAGAGCACGCAGATGGCCAGGAAGAGCGGCCAGTCGAAATGCTGCCGCAGCTTGGAGAGCGCCTTCATGGGGCCGACTCGGGCGCAGGCAAGCTGGCTTGCGGCCCACGGGCGGCGCCCCTCGGGGCCACGTACTTGAAGTACCCGCGAATGATCTCCATCGCCACCGGCGCGGCCACCTTGGCGGCCTTGCCGCCGTGCTCGATCAGCACCGCGAGGGCGATCTCCGGCTTCTCCGCGGGGGCGAAGGCGGCGAACCAGCTATGGTCCGCCAGCCAGATGGTCTTGCCCTGGTTGGAGCGCCGCGTGACCTGCGCCGTCCCGGTCTTCCCGGCCACCGCCACCTCCTCGAGCCGGGACTCGCGCGCCGTCCCTTCCGGGTCCTCGACCACTCCGCGCAGGGCAGCTCGCACCCGCGAGAGCGTCGCCGCCGCGACGGGAACGACGCGACGCACCCGCGGCGCGAAGGACTGGACGACCAGTCCCTTGCCGTCTTCGATCCGCTCGACGATCTGTGGCAGGTACAGGGTCCCGCCGTTGGCGATGGCGGCGTAGAGCGTGGCGATCTGGATCGGCGTCACCTTGGTGTTCCCCTGCCCGATGCCCGCGTTCAACGTGAACCCGAGCCGAAAGGGGATCTTCTGGGCCGCGTACCACGCCTTGCTCGGGATGTGCCCCGCGACCTCGTCGTTCAGGCCGAGTCCGGTGGCTGCTCCCAGGCCGAAGAGACGCGCGTAGCGAGCCAGCGCGTCCATGCCGACCTGCTCCGCGAGCGTGTAGAAGTAGACGTTGCACGACCTCGCGATCGCCTCGTGCAGATCGACCTTTTTGTGCACGTGCGCGCAGCGGAAGCTGCGCCGACCGAAGCTGTGCCACCCCTTGCACAGGACGGTGTCGTCCCAGGTGATGAGCTTCTCCTCCACCCCGGCGATCGCCGGGATGACCTTGTAGGTAGACCCCGGGAAGTAGTTCTCCTGCACCACCTTGTCGATGAGCGGACGATGGGGGTCGTTGATCAGCCGGCGCCCCTCCTCGGGGGTGAGGCGCCCCGTCAGGAGGTTCGGCTCGAAGGCCGGGCGCGAGGCGCTCGCCAGCACGCGGCCCGTCTGGGCCTCGAGCACCACGGCCGCCCCGGCGGGGAACTGATTGAGCGCGCGCTCCACGAGCCGCTGCAGCTCCACGTCGATGGTGAGCACGATGTTGTGGCCGGGCTGGGGCTCCACGCGGCGCTCTCCCTTGAGGAGGTCCACCGCGACGTCGCTCCCCTTTCGGATCCCCTTGGCGTCCACCACGATGCGCTCGCGTCCGGGGACCCCGCGCAGGTGGTTCTCGTACATCCTCTCCACCCCGAACCGCCCGACGAGGTCGCCGGGACGGTAGGTCTTGCCGCGGTCCTTTTTCAGCTCCGGTGGCGAGACCTCGTTCATGTAGCCGACCACGTGCGCGGCGAGATTCCCGTGCGCGTAGCTTCGATGGGCGACGGCTTCGACGCTCACCCCCGCCAGTGCGGTCCGGTTGGTCTCGATGCGCGCGAGCTGGTCCCGGCTGATGTCCCGCACGGCGAGCCTCGGGTTGAAGCGCGCCACGCCACGGACCTGCAGCACGCGTCGCTTGAGGAGCTCGGCCGCGTCCGGGTTGAGCGACAGCTCCTGGATCAGGCGGTCCAGGCTGGCCTCGGTGGCGAAGCGGGGCGTGACGTAGACGTCGTAGGAGGGGCGGTTGGCCACCAGCGAGCGACCCTTGCGGTCCAGGATGAGGCCACGAACCGTCGGAATGCGCGTCTCCTGGACGAAGTTGTCCTCGGTCTGCCGCCGGTAGTGATCCCCGTCGATGATCTGGAGCTGCCAGAGGCGCCCCACCAGGATGGCGAAGCTCACCCCCACCAGCGCCACCAGATAGCGGTAGCGCTGTCGGAACTCGGGGATTTCGCCGTGTGGGATCATGCCAGGCTACTCCGCGACTAGCTCGGCTGGAGCGTGCTCCGCTCCACCGACTTGCGGCTCAGCCGCTGCTCGCCGAACGCGAGCAGCCTGAGCAGGGGCGGCGCGAAGACCGCCGTGAGCGCCGCTTGCCCGAGGACGACCGTCAGGACGCCGAGGCTCGGCGGGACCCCGGTGGCCCAACGCACGACGAGCGCCGTCAGCGACGACGCCACCGACGCGAAGGCCGCGATCACGGCCGCCGAGAGCGCACCGGCCACGTACACCTGGCGGGCCAGCATGCATCCGGCGAGATAGACCAGGGCGAGCGAGAAGAGGTGGATCCCCTTCATGCCGCCGCCAAGCAGGTCCGTGAGGTATCCGAGGAGAAGTACGCACAGCACGCTCGCCCCATCCAGGCGCCCGCCGAAGCGTCCGAGCGTCCCCTGCGCCATCTGGCCCGCGCCCCGTCGGTCCACGAAGGCCAGGTGCAGGACCACCAGCAGCGGCACGTCCACCTGCACCGACTCGAGTCCGAACAGGCGATAGATGGGCGTCAGCGCCGTGAGCGCGAGGAAGCTGAGCAGCGCGTAGAAGACGAGGCGACTCATGCTGAGGCTCGCGCTGCCACGGTCACGGCAGGAGGCCCGAGGCTGGCTCGGCTTCGCCGCCCGCCCGCGCGACGGGGGGCGGGGGCGGCGCCAGGATGATCAGCACGTCCTCGAGGCTCGAGAAGTCCACCATCGGCGTCACCTCCACCTCCTGGTAGAGCCCGTAGGTCCGCTGGGTCACCCGGGAGATGCGACCCACGGGGAGCCCGCGCGGGAACCCGCCCGCCACGCCGCTCGTCACGACCAGGTCCCCCACGCGCACCTCCTCTTTGCGCAGCAGGTAGTCCATGCGGCAGCGATAACCGCTGCCACCGTCGGTGCCGCGCAGCATCCCTCGGCTGCCGGTGCGCTGGATCACCACGTCGATCGCGCTCCGCGGGTCCACGGTGAGACTCACCTCCGAGTAAGGACCGTAGACCTTGCCCACGCGCCCCACGACCCCGTCGGCCGTTACCACGGGGAGCCCGGACCGCAGCTGCGGCGCGCCGCGATCCAGCCGCAACCGGAGCGCCCGCGCGAACGGCGACGATTGCCGGCCGATGACGCGCGCTCCGACGGTTTCGATGCCGTGCTGCGCGCGAAAGGCGAGCATGCGCTCGTAGCGCCCGAGCTGCGACGCGTTGCGCTGCGCTTCCTGCAGCTCGAGCCGCAATCGCGTGAGATCTCGCGCCAGCCGCTCGTTCTGCGCCTGCAGGTCCACGAGATAAACGTAGCGGCGCCACCCGCGCTGGATCCCCCCCACCGCCCCGCTCACCGCCGCCTGGATCGGGGCCGAGAGCCGCAGCACGAGCCGGTCCACCGCGTTCACGTCGGTCGGCGACTTCAGATTGGCCTGCAGGAAGAGCACCGGAACGGCGAGCAGCGTCACGCAAAGGAGGACATCTCGAACCCTGCGCGGCATCACCATGGGTCACCCGACGAGCTCCACGAGGTCCCCTGGGGGCGCATCCCTCTCGGGTCCCGGCAACGGACTCAGTGGATCGTCACTTCCTTGAGCAGCTTGAGCTCATCGAGGGCCTTGCCGGTGCCCAGCACCACGGCGCACTCGGGGTTGTCGCAGAGCATCACGGGCAGACCCGTCTCTTCGCGGAGCAGCACGTCGAGGTTCCGAAGCTGCGATCCGCCTCCTGTGAGCACGATCCCCTTGTCCACGATGTCGGCGCTCAGCTCGGGGGGCGTGCGCTCCAGCACCACACGAACTGCTTCGACAATCGCATTGATAGGCTCGGCGAGCGCCTCTCGGATCTCGTCCGAGTTGGTCGTGATGGTCTTGGGCACCCCGGCCACGATGTCCCGTCCCTTCACGTCGATGGTCAGGAGATTCTCGGGCGGATAGGCGTTGCCCACGGTCTTCTTGATCTGCTCGGCGGTACGCTCTCCGATGAGGAGGTTGTACTTGCGCTTCATGTGTTGAATGATCGCCTCGTCCATCTTGTCGCCGGCCACGCGCACGGACTTGCAGTAGACGATTCCGGCGAGAGAGATGACCGCGACCTCCGTGGTGCCTCCGCCGATGTCCACCACCATGTTACCGCTGGGTTCCGTGATGGGCAGCCCCGCGCCGATCGCCGCCGCCATCGGCTCCTCGATCAGGTAGACCTCGCGCGCGCTCGCTGCCAGAGCCGAGTCCCGCACGGCCCGCTTCTCCACCTCGGTAATCCCCGAGGGAACACAGATGATGATGCGCGGGCGGACGAGGGTCTTTCGCTTGTGGGCTCGCGTGATGAAATACCGAAGCATGGCCTCGGTCACCTCGAAGTCGGCGATCACGCCGTCCTTCATGGGACGGATGGCCACGATGTTTCCCGGCGTGCGGCCCAGCATCTCCTTGGCCTCGTGACCCACCGCCAGCACCCGGCTCGTGCCGTTGCCATTCTTCTGCACCGCCACGACGGAGGGCTCGTGCGCGACAATCCCCCGATCCTTCACATAGGTCAGGGTAGTGGCCGTCCCCAAATCGATGGCCATGTCGTTGGAGAAGAGGCCGTAGACCCAGTCGAACAGCATCTTGGATCCGTTGCAGGCTAGAGGAGCGTCTGTAGAGTGCGAACAGCGCCCGGGCCGAGCCGGGCCAACTCTATTAGCACTTCCCCCTCGCCCTGACAAGGACGGAGTCCGAGGCCCATCAAGAACGAAAGCCATTTATTTTTGAATTGTTATGCGCAACATCTCCACGATTGACGGCCCCGGCACCCTGCTGCGTTGAACCCCCGTAACGCTTCTGGTAAGTTGCGTCCTCCGGTGGCCGGGCACCTCGAGAAGTGCGGCCATTCTCGCAGCCCTTCTCGACGGGGAGGCCCCCGTAGCACGCACGGAGTGAGTCATGCTCGATCAAATGCGGAAGCATTCGCGTTCTTTCATCATCTACATCTTCTTCGGCATCATCATCGCGGTCTTCGTGGTGAACTTCGGCCCGCAGTCGGCCGGCTGCACCACCAGCACGACGTACGCGGCGCGGGTGGCGGGAAACACCCTCTCCACCAGCGACTTCACCTACGCGATGGCCGTGGCCGGGCTGAAAGAACAGCAGGTCCAGGACGAAACGCAGCTCGTCCAGCTCCGCGGGATCGTGATGGACCAGCTCATCGTGCGCGAGCTGCTGGCGGAGGAGGCGCTCAAGGTGGGCCTCCGCATCCCCGCGAAGGAGATCGAGGACATGCTCCTCAAGGGGAGGTACATGGCCCTCGGGCAGCCCCGCCCGCTCATGATGGGAGAGGACGGCAAGTTCGACTACGACCGCTTCTCCCGGTACGCCCGCTGGTACTGGGGCGTGTCGGTGAAGAAGTTCAAGGAGCACCAGACGCGCGAGCTGCTGGCCGACAAGATGCGCGGGTACCTGCGGGGGAGCGTGAAGGTGTCGGAGGAGGAGGTGAAGGCCGACTTCATGCACAAGAACACGCAGGTCAAGCTGGCCTACGTGCGCTTCTCTCCGACGGACCTCAAGAGCCAGGTGGCGCTGGATGAGGCGGCGGTCAAGGCCTTCGCCGCCGCCAACAAGGACAAGATCCGGAAGCACTACGAGGCCAACAAGTCGGCCTACGTCAAGCTGCCGAAGCAGGTGCAGCTCCTCGTGCTGAAGACGAGCGCGAGCGGAGGCGGCAAGGAGAAGGCGCGCCGCAAGGCCGAGGCGGCGCTGAAACGGCTGCAGGGAGGCGCGAGCTTCACGGAGGTGGCGAAGACGGAGTCCGAGGACCCGGACACCAAGGGAGCCGGCGGCTACCTGGGCTGGCGGAACGTCGACGCGACGGGGCTCGGGCCGGCGGTGGACAAGGCGGTCGCCGGACTGAAGGAAGGATCCCTCTCGTCAGTCATCGAGGAGAAGGACGCCTTCGTCGTCGTGAAGGTGGCGGGGACGAGGCAGGGAGACCTGACCCCCGCGCAGGCGGAGGACGAGATCGCGCGACAGATGGCCACGGACGACGCAGCCCTCCAGCTCGCCAAGACCTCCGCCGCCGCGTTCATCAAGCGCGCACGGGCCGGGGAGAAGCTCGGAGATCTCTTCACTCCGGAGGAGGGAAGCGAGGGCGCCAAGCCGGAGGCCGAGGCGAAGGAGGGAAAGGACGCGCCAGCGAGCCAGGCGGCCAAACCCGACCGCAGTCCCCTCAAGCTGGCCAAGACCTCCCTGTTCAACCGCAGCGCGCAGCACCTCGTGCCGGGCGTGGGGATCTCGGAGCCCCTGAGCAGCGCCGCCTTCAAGCTGAAGAAGGGAGAAACGGCCAGCGAGCCGTACGTGATCGGGCGCGTGGTCTACCTCGTCTCCTGCGACGACCGCACGGAACCCGACATGGGCGAGTGGACCAAGAAGAAGGACGAGCTGACCGAGCAGGTGCAGATCCAGAAGTTCGTACGGATGCTCCGAACCCACGTGCACGAGGTCTGCACGGCCGCCCTCAAGGCGAACGAGATCAAGGTGACCCCGTCCATCCTGTCGGCGCCGGTAGCCGAGGAGCCGGGGGCCAAGCGCCGGGCGACGGCCGCGCCTGCCCCCGCGTACACCCCCTGCCAGAGCCTCGCCCCGACCGAAGCTAGCTAGCTAGTCACGGTAGCAGTCCCCGCAAGAGCCTCGCCGCACCGTAGAGGGACAGACCGAGCCCCACGCAGGCGACCGCTCCGGCGAGCGCGCCCTGCGCCAGGACGAGCGCGAGCCTGCACCGGGCTCCTGCCAGGGGCGTGACGAAGAGCGGCTGGTCGGGCGAGGCTGCCAGGACGCGCCGAACCGTGTCGCCGCGATAGAGCGCCGAGGGCTCGCCGCCCGCCTCGTGGCGTAACCAGCCCGCCACGAACACCTCGCGGCCCGGTTCGAGCACCCCCTCGCTGTGCCGCAGCGGGGGCCCGCCGTCGGGGATCTCGGAGAAGGCGCGGGTGGGGGCTACGACCTCGGCCCCCGTCGGGTCGACCAGGAAGGCGAGCTGACCGTCGGAGAGCTCGAAGGGCGCGGCCTCCTCGAGCTGGGCCACGCGCACCCAAGATCCCCCTGCCCCCACGACTGCTCCGCGCGCCTCCCACTGATCCAGCGCGTGGGCGACGTACACGGCGGACCGGCGAGACCCCGGGGCCGTCAGGAGGTCGATCGGCTGAATCCTGCCGATGACCGCGACGCGACCGGCACCGAGCCGGCCGTAGCCCTCCCGCCGCGCTCCCCCGAGGGTGCGCAGGAGGCGTCCGGCGCGTAGGGCCGCCCCCCCGGAGCGCAGAGCGAGCACCCCCAGCACGGGGGCAGCGGCGAGGAGGACGACGATCGCCACATAGGCCATGCCCTGGAACTATGACAAGGCCTGGCGGTCCCCGCCACGCCTCGAGCGAGCGGGCCGCCGCGCGGGAGCAGGAACTACATCGTCGCGGCGTGTTTCTCGATCATCCGCCCCATGCGCGGAACCGCAGACTCGACGTGGGTCTTGCCCTTGGGCCGCAGCTTTTCGTAGGCCTTCACCATGGTGCGGCTCGAGGACTTCGCCGCCCGGCGGTCGGTGATCCCGAGGAGGCTCTCGGCCACGTCCGCCGAGCGGGCGGCGAGGTAGGCCTCGACCGTCCCACGGCTCCCTTCCTCCTGGTACTTCTGGAAGTAGCTCTGAAGGACCTCCGTGAAGTCGTCGAGGAGGTTGTCGAAGGACTCCTCCACGACCCCCGGCTTGATGGCCTTCACGAGCCCGTAAGCGGTCTTGACGGCGATCCCCGACAGCCCCGTCTTGGACTTCACCTCGCTGTCCAGCAGCTCGACGCAGTCTTTGATCAGTGTCTTGCGCTTCTCGGGGTCGGAAGCGATGGTTCGTAGATCTTTCACTGCCGTCTCCTTCGTCAGCGGCGGGAATGCTACGCGCCTTTCGCGTGCCTGAAAACCCCAAAGTGGGCGCTCCGGACTGTCCCCGCTCCCTCTCGGAATCCGCCGGACGCCCGCTCGCGCCCGCCGAGCCGCAGTGATAGTGTCAGGTTTCGTGCCCGCCTTGGAGACTTCAGCGGAGACGTCGCCGAGCTCGGCGCGTCCGGCCGTAACGTTCGGCCTCAGCCTCAGCGAGGGTCGCGGCCTCGTCACCCTCGCCGAGCCACGCACCGTCTCGCCGGTGGAGGTGGAGCGCCTCGAGCTCGAGATCCCGGACCTCCGGTTCCCCTTCGACCTGTCGGGGGGGGCGTCACGCTTCCGCCACCGTCGCTGCCAGCTGCGGCGGGCGCGCCTGACCATCGCCGAGGAGCCCTTCCAATCCTGGCTCGGCGGCTGCCTCGACCGCGCGGCGTACGGGTTTCGCCAGGTCCGGATCCAGTTCCGACCCAATCTCTTCGAGGTCGCCGGGCAGGTCGTGGCGGGCTCGCACGCCGCCGAGTTCCTGTTTCGCGGGACGGTGCACCCCGCCGAAGGGCGATGGCTCCGCGTCGGTCTCTCCGACGCGCGGGTCTTTCAGGCCTTCCCCGTGCCCGCCCCCCACCTCGCGGCGGCGCTCCTTCAGGCGGCTGGCGCCCAGCCGCGCTCGGCCGTCGCCCGCAAGAGCTCGACGGTGTTCTTGCTGGGCTGCACCGAGGTCCTCTTCGACCCGCTGGCCACCACGCTGCTGCACACCCTGCCGCGAGCTGGCTGGCGGCTGCCCAGGACGGAGGGGGTGGCCCTCGAGGAGGTGGCGCTCCTCCCCGGCGCGCTGGTGCTCGACTATGCCTTCGCGGAGAAGCCGGCCGCGCGGAAGCCGGGCGGGACCTCGACGCGGATCCGGCGGCTGAATCTGGTAGACGAGGCGAAGGAGCTCTTCCGCGAGCTGGAAGCGGAGCTTCTCGAGACCCCGCCCGCCGCGGCCGTCGCCCGATACCGCGAGCGCCTGGAGTCGACACCGGGGCACCCGTTCCTCTACGAGCGGCTCCTCCAGCTCATGGTCACCGACAGCTCCTACGACGAGGAGACGCTGGCGCTCGTCGAGGAGTGTCGACGAGATCTCGGAGACGTGCCCTTCGCGTCGCTGGCCGAAGCCGTCGTCGCCGCCCGACTGGGGGACCCCGAGACCTCCGCCCGCGCGTATCGGCGCATCGCGGAGGCGGCCGGCAAGGACCGCGATCGGACGGAGGAGGTGCTGGCGTGGGCGGCGGCCGGCGCGACGCTGCTCGAGGTGGACCCCGAGGCGGCTCGCGAGGACTTCGAGAAGGCTCTCGCGCTGCAGCGGGACCACCGGCGGACCTTGACCCACCTCTCGCGACTCTACGCGGAGCTCGGGGAATGGGCGCGGCTGGCCCAGCTCCGGCAGCGCCAGCTCGCCCTGGCCACCACCGACGGGGAACGGCTCGGCCTGCACCTCGCCCTGGGCGAGCTCCATCGCATCCATCTCGGCGAGCCCGGCACGGCGCGCGGGCACTACGAGCGCGCCCTGGAGCTCGACCCCGGTTGCGAACCGGCGCTGAACGGACTCGCGGACGCCGCCCTAGAAGCGGACGATCCCGCGCAGGCCATCTACGTGCTGGACCGCCTCTGCGCGCTGTCGGCGGCGCGGGGAGACGTGGACGGCCAGGTGGGAACGCACCTCCGCGTCGCGACGATCTGGGGGCACTTCGGCGACCGCCCGGCAGCCCTCGCGCGCCTGACTCACGCGCGCGAGCTCGGCTCCCGAGACCCCGCGGCGCTGAAACGCATCGGCGCGCTCCTCGAGACCCTCGGACAACCGGAGGCCGCGGCCGAGGTGCTCGGGGAGGCCCTGCTCCTCGTCCCCGACCCCGCCGGGCGCCTGCCGCTGCACCGGGAGCTCGCCACCCTCTACGCGGCGACCCTCGGCAACCTGGCAGCAGCAGCCGAACAGGTCGCCGCGGCCCTCGCACTTGGTCCGCCGGACCGCGAAACCGCGCGACTGGCGCTGCAGGTCGCCGAGGCACGCGGGGAGACGGCCGCCATCGTCGAGGCCCTCGGGCGATCGGCCGCCGTGGAATCCGATCGCGCCTCGCGCGCCCAGCTGCTCTTGCGCCAAGGCCTCCTGCTGGCCGGGCAGGAGGGCCACGAAGAGCGCGCCGCCGCCGCGCTCGAACGGGCCGTCAAGGAGGGAGGGCCGTCGGCGAACGAGGCCGCTCGCGCCCTGGCGCTCGTCGAGGAGCGCCGAGGTGGATGGGAGGCCGCCGCGCGCAGCTGGCGCAGGGCGCTCGAAGGCCCCGTCGGCGCCGAGGACACCGAGGGGTGGCTTCGCCTGGGGCGGGTGGAGCTGCGCCTCGACCACGACGAGGCGGCGCTCGGCGTCCTCGAGCGGGTCTCCGCGCGCGCCGAGGGAGCCCCGCTGCGCGAGGCCCTCCTGCTCCTGGCCGACCTGCGGCGCAAGCGGGGCGAGACAGGTGAGCTCGAGTCGACGCTGCGTCGCCTGTTGCCTCTGGTACCCGCCGAAGGAGAGGCTGCGCTCCGGCGCACGCTCCTCGCGGAGCTGGCGGACCTGGAGGAGGCCCGCGAGGCGCACACCGCGGCCGTGGCTTCCCTCGAGGAGGCCCGCGCCCTGGGCCCACCCGAGGCCTGGTTGCTTGCGCGCCTGGGCACCCTCTACGAGCGGCTCGAGGCCTGGACCGCGGCGCGGGCCGCGCTGGACGAAGCCCTCGCTCTCGGGGAGGGCGCGTCTCTGCCGCAGGCGCAGGCGGCCCTCTGCGTGCGCCTCGGAGCGATCTCTCGCGCCCTGGCCCGCCCGCGCGAGGCCGTCGGCTACTACCGGCGGGCCCTCGATCTGGGCCTCGAGGACGAGAGCGCCACCGTGGCGGTCTGGGATCGGATCGTCGAGGTACACCTCTCGCGGTCCGACGGCACCGCAGCCGCCCGAGCGGCGGAGAGCTCTGCGGCGGCTCCCGCAAGCCCACTGGCGCAGGCGCAGCGCCTCTACGAGGCGGGCCAGCTCTGGCTGCGACGCGCCGAGTTGCCGGGGGAAGCCACGCGTTGCTTCTACGCGGCGCTCGGTCGCGCCCCGCACCACGGGCCGTCGCTCGACGCCCTCGAGTCGCTGCTCACCAGAACCGACGACCGGGTGGCCCTGACCGAGGTCCTCGCTCGCAAGGTCGAGGCAGCGGCCCATCGTCCGACGGTTCAACGCGCCCTGCTGGTTCGTCGCGCCGAGACCCTCCTCAGCCTCGGGGAGCGCGACGAGGCACGAGAGGCGCTGGCGGGTGCTCTCGCCCGCGACCCGCAGTGCGTCCCCGCCCTCCACTTCTTCGCCGACGAGACCTGGGAGCGAGGCGCGCGCGCTGCCGCCGCCGACCTCTACGAACGTCTGGCCCAGGCCCTTCACAGCGACGAGACGAGCGGGAGCCGCGAGGACCGCCACGCCCTGCTAGCGAAGGCGCACCTGCGCCTCGCCGAGGTCGCTCGGGACGGAGGAGACGCGGACACCGAGGAGCTGGAGCTGGGTCGCGCGCTCGCCGCGAACTCCGATCGCCGCGAGGCCTGGGCCCGCCTCGACGAGCTCCTCGCCCCGACCGACCGCCACGCAGAACTGCTCGAGATCCTCGCCCATCGCGCACGGCTCGCCGCTGGCCGGGAGGAGGCCGCCCACTTCGGCCTACGGCGCGCGCAACTGCTGCAGCGCACAGACCAGTCGGCGGAGGCCTACCGAGCCTATCGCGACGTGCTGGAGGTCTTGCCCACGAGTCTCGAAGCGCTCCGGGGAGCCACGGCGCTGGCCCGCGAGCTCGGCCACCGGCGGGAGCTCCTCAACCTCCTCGAACGGCTTGCGGCCGCCCCCGCGGAGGAGGGCAACCGACCGACCGGGAACCGCGCGGGCACCGCCGGCCGCTGGCTCGAGGTCGCGGAGTTGGCGGCGGAGCTCGCGGATCGGCCACGGGCCCTCGCCGCTCTCGAGCAGCTCTTCGCTGCGCCGTCGGCCGACAGCCGCGAGCTCGACCTCGGACTCGCCTCCGTCCGGCACCTCGTCCCCGCCGAGAGCCTCCCCGAATGGATCGGCCGGCGCGCCGCGCGAGAGTCCGTCCTCGAGCGGCGCGCACGCTGGGAGCTCGAGCGGGCCGAGGCGTTGCGAGACCTCGGGAGAGCCGAGGAGGCCGAGGAGTGCCTCGACCTCGCCCTGCGCGAGGGATGCAGCACCGTCCCCTTGCTGCGTGCAGCGGCCGAGCTCGCCGAGGAGGGCGAGCGCTGGGGCCTGGCGGCGGAACGTTACGAGCGCATGCGGCAGCTTGCGCACGCGCGGCACCCGCAGCTCGAGAGCGTCGCGCTCGAGTCGCTGCTCCGGCTCGCCTTGGGCCCGCTCGCGCACCCGGCCCGCGCCGAGGCGCTCTGTCGCGCCCTCCTTGAGCTCCGTCCCGACGACCCGTTCGCGCTGCAGATCCAATCGCACCTCCTCGAACAGCGCGAGGCGTGGCGCGAGGTCGTCCCGCTGCTCCAACGTCTTTGGGCGCTGCTCGAGAGCCGGCACCTCTCTCTGGCAGAGGAGCTGGCGCTCGCGATTCGACTGGCGCGCGCACTCTGTCGCACCGACGCGGCGGACGAGGGGCTCACCGTCGTCGCGACCGCCGTCTCTCGCTGCGGCTCCGCCATCGAGCAGCTCGCCTCGCTCTGGCTCGGGACCCGCGAGATCGGGCTGCTCGAGGCGGAGCTTCTCGTCCTGCGAGCGCTGGTCGCACTGCGGCCGCTCGAAGACGGGCCGTGGCGGCGCCTCGCCGAGATCCTGCAGTCGCGAGCCGACGCGGGGGACGCCCGCGCCGTGCTGACGCAGGCTCTGATCGTGGTCCGAGACACAGCGGCGAGAGCTCGCGTGGCCCGCGCGCTCCTCGAGCTGCGGGGCGACCTCCAGGCCGATGCGGAGCTCGACGCGCTCGAGGCGTTGCGCCATGGCGACGCGACCGTCGAGGAACTCGTCCGCCTGGCGCAGCGTCTCGCCGCGGCTCGTCGTCATGCCGAGGCCCTCGCCGTGCTTTCGGACCTGCCCGTGGAGCGTCGTTCCTCCGACGAGCTGCGAGCGCTCACCTGGCGGCTGCTCGACGCCACCGGGGACCACGCGGCGCTTGCGGCGGCGCAGGAGCGCCACGCCGACTCGCAGGCGAGTCCGGCGAAGCGTGCCGAGTGGCTGGCCATCGCCTCGCGGACCTGGATCGAACGCGCCGGCCGGGCCGACGACGCTTTGCGCTGCGCGCGGCAGGCGCTGGCCGCGCAGCCGACCGCCCTCGACCGCGCCGAGGAGCTCGCCCGGTCGTTGGCGAACGCCGGCGCCACGACGCAGGCCCTGACCCTCCTCGAGGAATGCGCGGCCGACCCGGGGCTCCATGGAACCACGCAAGGGCCGCGGCTGCTCTGCCGGGCCGCGCGGCTGCACCTGGCGCTCGGGACTCCGTGGCGCGAGGCTGCCGAATTGCTCGAGCGAGCGCTCCGAGAGGATCCGGCGTGCGAGGAAGCGCTCGATGCGCTCGCCGAGCTGTACGACGCACACGGCGACGAGCCGGCGCTGCTGCGCCTCCTCTGTCAGAAGGGAGAGGTGGGCAGTTCCGCAACCGTGCGCGCCGCCGCGCTCCTGCGCGCGGCACGGCTCCTCGCGGCTCGCCCCGCCGGTCGCGATGAGGCGCTCTCGCTGGCTCGCCGGGCGGAGAAACTCAGCGACGACCCGCAGCGGCTCTGGGAGGTGGCAGAGCTCCAGCAGACGCTCGCGGCTCTGGAGGGAGCGGAGGAGACGTTAACCCGGCTGGCGGAGCACCCCGCGCACGGCGAACGAGCCCTCGCCCGGGCGTGCGGCCTAGCACGACGACGCGGCGATGCGGCCGCCCAGGGGCGCTACCTGCAACAACTCGCGCGGCTCAAGCCCGACGATCCGCTGGTCTCGCACCGCCTGATCGAGGCCTACCGCGAGGCGGAGAACCTCGACGGACTGCGCGCCTCCCTTGAAGCCCTCGCCGAGCGCGAGCCGGCCGCGCGCCTGGAACTTGCCCAGCTCTGCGCGGGCCCTCTCGACGATGTCCCGGCCGCGCGGGCGGCCTATCGCGCGCTCCTTGCCCGCGACTCGGGTCACGCGCCGGCCCTCCGCGGCCTCCTCGCCCTCTCTCTCGAGGCGGGTCTCTACGCCGACGCGGTGGACTGTCTTGCTCGTCTTCACGACCTGGAGCCCCTGGACGCCACGACCCTCCGGGGCCAGCTCTCGCTACAGCGTGCGACGATCCTCCGCGACCGCCTGGCGGACCTCGACGGGGCGCGCAGCGCGTTCCTCGACGCCGCCCGCGAGCTCGGCGGGGGCGAGACGTGGGCCGAAGCGTTGCGACAGCTCGTGGCGATCGGCGAGCCCGAGGAGACGCTGAGCAGCCTTCAGGCGCTCGCCCACGCGGGCCTGGCCCGGGAGGGCGAGCTCGTTCGACTGGCCGCACTGGCCGAGACGCACGATCGAACCGAGGTCGCAATCGACGCCTACGAGCGGCTGCGTCTGATAGCTCCGTCCAGCGAGACCACCTCGCACCTCGCCGAGCTCCTTCGAACCCTCGGGGACAGCGCCAAGGCAGCCGAGCTGCACGGCGAGCTCGCGGCCCTCGCCCTCGCACGAGGCGCCGCCGACGAGGCCGCGCGCGCATGGCTCCGACAGGCGGAAGCCTTCGAGGCCGCCGGCGCCGACGACCGGTGCCGTCACGCGCTCCGACAAGCCGTGGACGCGCGCCCGACCTCGGCGGAGGTCACGGCGGCTGTCGGTGAGGCCCTGCGTCGCACGGGCGAGCGCAGAGGACTCGCGGCCCTTCTGGAAGGCGCGTTCGACCACGGCCCCCCGGAGGCGCAGCCGGCGCTCCTCGAGGAGCTCGTCGCTCTCTACGAGGCGGGCCACGAAGCTGACCACGCAGCAGGTGCCCGGCGGCGGCTCTTCCAGCTTCGCCCCGACCGAACGGACCTCCTGGTCCCGCTCCTCCGCCACGCGCTGGAGCGCGCCGAACTCCCGGAAGCGCGACAGCTCCTCGACCGCTGCGCGGCGGGTTCGCTCCTCGACCCGACGGAACGCGCGGAGCACGCGGCCCACCTCGCCCAGCTCGAGCTCACCGCCGAACGCGTCCCCGAGGCCCGCGCGCGGGCCCTCGAGGCCCTCGCGCACTCCCCGGTCCATCCGAGGGCGCTTCGCGTCCTCCGCGACGTCGGCCTCCGCACGGGGGACTACCTCGCCGTCGCCGAAGCGCACCTCGCGCTGGCCGGCGACGGAACGGACGACGAGACGGTCAACCACCTGCGGCAGGCCGGCGCGGCTCTCGGCCTGCTCCCCGAGCAGCACCCCCGCTGCATCGAGGTCTACCAGCGCATCCTCGCGCTCCGCCCCGAGGACACGCGTGCCGCTGACGCGCTCGAGAGCCTCCTCCGGCAGCGTCGCGATCCGGGCCCGCTCGCGGACCTTCTCTGGCGCCAGCTCGCCAGACTCGGGCCACCCGAGCAACGCGCCCGGTACCTCGAGCTCGCGACGCTCGAAGAGCAGGCACGGCGGCCCGAACGCGCCGAGGCCGCTCTGCGCCAGGCGCTGGCACTTGCTCCCGAGGAGAGCGCGACCCTCATCGCGCTGGTCGAACACCTCGGGCGGCACTCCCAGTGGCCGGCCGCCGCGGAGCTCCTGGAGGCGCACCTCGCGGGCCCCGCCGCAGAGGGCCCGCATCGGGCCGAGCTGGCCGAACAGCTGGGACGAGCCTATCTCGACCATCTGAGCCAGCCCGCCCCTGGCCTGCGCTGGCTCCGCGCCGCCTGCACCTGGGCGCCGACCGAGAACGGCCCCTTCGAACGTCTCGTAGCCCTCCTCCGCGAGCAACAGGCCTACGAGGAGCTCGCCCTGGTGCTGGAACAGCGGGTGACCACCCTCCCGAGCGCACGGCGCCCCCCGCTCTGGGAGGAGCTCGGCCAGCTCCGCGAACACCGGCTCCGAGATCTCCGCGGCGCCGCCGAGGCGTATCTCGCGGCCTTCCGCGAGCAACCCACCCCTCACTTGCCGTGGGCTTTACGCGCCGAGGAGCTCTTCCTGCGCAGCGACGCCGCCGAGAGCTCCCTCGCGGTGCTGGAGGAATCGCTCGCTCGCGTGGACCCGAGCCACCACGCCCGGCTTTTCGCCCGGCGCGCTCGCGTGAAGCTCCGCATCGGACAGGCCGAGGGCGCGATCGCCGATTACGGTCACGCACTCGAACTGGACCCAACGCTGCACGAGGCCCACGCCGCCCTCGGACAGTGTTTCGTCCTAGAAGGACGCCTGGCCGACGCCGTGCCGCACCTGCAGGAGGCCGCGGACCACCTGGGCGACTCTCGGAAAGCGGCCGCCTGCGCCTTCCGGGCGGGACAGGCGCTCGAGAGCCTCGGGCTGCCTGAGGAGGCCCTGGGACGCTACGAACAGGCGGTCGCGCTGGACCCGCTGATGGTCCATGCGCACAGGGCGCTGGTCTCCCACTACGTGCGGGGAGAGGCGTGGGAGAAGCTTCGTGTGTCCCTCTCGGCCCTCGTGGCGACGACCGTCGAGCCCGCCGAGCGCGCGGCGTGGTTGACGCAACTCGCGCAGGTGCACGTGCAGCTCGGCCAGCTCGACGACGCCGCGGCCCAGTACGAGCTGGCGCTCGCGAGCGCGCCCGAACACCTCCCCGCGCTGAGCGCCCTGCGCGAGCTATGCCGCGAACGCGGCGCCTGGCCGCGCCATGCCGCGCTGCTGCGGACGGAGATACGCCTGACCGAGGACCCTGCGCGGCGCGTCTCCTTGAAGCGCGAGCTCGGCTACGTCCTCGCGCGGCAGCTCGACGAGCCCGGCGCGGCGATCGATGCCCTGCTCGACGCCGTGGCCGACGACGGGGGCGACCGCGAGTCGGGACTGGCCCTCCTGCCGCTGCTCGAAGGGGCGGGCCGCCACGGCGAGGCCGGGCGCCTGGCCCAGGAGCTCTCGGTAGGTGCCACGTCGGTCAAGGAGCGGCGAGAGCTGCTCCTCAGGGCCGCGCTCGACCACCAGAGCGCCGGGTGGGCCGACGAAGCGCGACACCTCTTTCGGCGCTTGAGCAGCGGAGACGACGAGACGGCGCACGTCGCGGCGGCGCGACTCCTCGACCTGGCCATCGAGAGCGGCCCCCCGGCGCTGCGCCGCGCCACACCGGTGCGCGTCACCGCGCCTCTCGGTCACCTGGCGCTCGACCCGCCTGCACCGGCCGGCAACGCCACCCCAACGAGTGTGACGATGATCCCGGCTCTCGGCGAGCTCGCCATCCGCGAGCTCCTCGACGCAAGCGACTGGGAGGGGGCGGCCGACGCGCTGCGGAGCCAGGCCACCACCATGCGCGATGGCCTCGGTCGCGCGGAGCTCCTGATCTCGCTCGGACGTCTGCTGGAGGAGCGCCTTCGCCGTCCCACCGACGCGCTCGCTACCTACGCCGAGGCCGCCGCCGCGGCGCCGCAACATCGCGCCACGATCGAAACCTGGGCCGACGCCGCCTACCGGCACCAAGACTGGCCGCGCGCCCGCGAGGCCTACGATCGGCTGGCGCAGCTCGGGGGCGCCGCTGCGGTGGAGGACTTCTCCTTCCGGCGGGGCGTGATCTGCGAGGCGATTGGAGACGAAGGGAGCGCCGAGACGCACTATGCCCAGGCGGTGATCGAGAACCCGTCGTCGCGGCCCGCGCTCGAAGGACGCGCGCGGCTAGCGCTCTTCCGGGACGACACTCGCACCGCAATCGAGGCGCTTTCCAGCTTGTTGCGGCTCGTCTCCGTCGACGAGATCGAGGAGCTGACCGAGATCCGCGAGCAGCTCGGCGAGCTCTTCCTGCGCACCGGTGACAGCCACCGCGCGCGCGAATATCTGGAGGCCGTGCTGGTGCTGGACTCCCGCCGCCTCAAGGCCATGCAGCTCCTGCTGACCGCGTACGAAGAGCTCGGCGAGCACGACGCGAGCGCCGAACTCCTTCAGCAGATGATCTTTCGCACCGGCGACCCGCTCGTGCGCGCGAGTCTCTTGCACCACCGCGCCTCCATCCTCGCCTCACGCCTGGGCAACGAAGAGGAGGCCGTGGACTGCTTGCTCAAGGCCTACGACATCGCACCCCAGCACGCGCCCACGCTCTGGCGCCTGATCGACTACTACTGGCAGCTCGGCGACGTGGACTCCGTCGCGCAGATGGGCGACGACCTCTCCGCCGCCGTCGGGGGAACGATGGGGGCGCCGGACCTGCGGCACGTGCGCCTCGCGGCCGCGGCCCTCCTCGCGCGGCAGGACCTGGAGACCGCGACCTCCTTGTTGCGGCACGCCCTGAGCGAGCCCGAGCTGACGGAGCCCGCGTTGGTCGACCTGGCGAGCACCGTCGGACGCGGAGCGCCCGTCGGCCTCGTGGCGTCGCTGATTCGGAAGTCCGACGAGAGCGGACGCCTCCGGCAGGCCGCACCGCTCGTCCTGCGGGACCGGCCGAAGGCACCGGGGCTCGCGGAGCTGGTGGACGAACTCAGATCCCGCTGAGGTCCTGGCCCGGCGCCCCAGATGCGGCGATGGCGACGAGGGCGGAGCGCGCCGAAGGTGGCCCCGTCTACTTCAGGCGCTCGATCCGCTGCCGGATCGCCGCCGCGTCGTCGGCGCGGGGGACGCGACGCAAGTAGCGGCCGTACGCGGCGCGCGCCTCCGCCGGCTTGCCGAGCCGCTCGTACGCCAGGCCGAGACCGCGAAAGGCCACCGTCTGGCCCGGGTCCGACGCCAGCGCCGCTCGGAACATCCCGACCGCCTCCTCCGCGCGACCCTGGAGGAGCTGTTGCAGCCCCTCCTCGTACAGACGCCGCGCGCCGGCCGCCCGCTCGGGAGAGACGGAGGCAGCGGGCCGCGCCCGGGGACGCGGAGCGCCGCGGTCGGGGGACGCCGCATCGGCCGTCTGGATCACTCCATCCGGAACACCCCCGTCGGAGCGCACGGCCGGCCTCGGCTGCGGTGACGCGTCGGTCCCGAGCGCCGGCCCATCCACCGGCGGCGCCGCGTCGGGCGGCGGGGTCGGTCGGGCGTCCACGACGTGCACCGCAACGCTCCGCGCGTCCGGAACCTCCAGCGCGCCCCGCGACCCTTCGGGCGAACCGCGGTGTCCCAGCAGAAAGAAGAGGCCCGCGCCCCCCGCGAGCGCCGCCATCACGGCCGCCACCGCCGGCCAGCGTCTGGTGCGCGTCGCCTTCCTCGCGTAATCGAGGCTGGCGGTCTGCGAGGTGAGCGGTCGCACCTTGCGCGGCGGCGACGGGGGCTCTCCCGCCACGGCGAGTTCGTCCACCTCACGCGGCAGGGTCGACGGCGCCGAGGGCTCCGCGCTGTGGTCGATCGGATACGCGACCCGCCCGGGGAGCGGTCTGACTCCCGACTCGCCCGCCGGAGAGCGCGGCAGGGGGCCCGCGCCCGAGACCTCGACGCGGCGAGGTGGTGGTGGCGGCGGCGGTGAGCCAGCCTCTCGCTGCTCGGCGACGTCCCCATCGTCGAGCTCGAGGGTCGAGCTCGGACGAAGCGGCGGCGGCCCCCCGCCCAGGATGTCCCAGTCCTCCACTTCCTCGGTCGAGAGAGCTCGCAGCGGCAGGGGTCCCGTCAGGAGCCTGGACCTCGAAGCGGCGCGCTGCCCGCTCCCGCTCATGGACCCCGGCGGAGGTGGTGGAGGAGGCGGCACGGCACCCCTGGAGCCATAGGCTTCCGTGGCGGCACGATGGCACCGCGGGCAACTCCGGGGCGCGGCAACCGCGGCGGCGACATGTCCGCACGCGCGACAGGTGAACGACGGCATTCGATGGATTCTACGTGAGGCCGCAGGCCGCTCCAAATGGTTGAGCCGGCACGCGACGCCTGCCCCGCTTTCGACGGGGGTCAAATGGTGAAGCAGACCCCTCCGTGGTATCCTATCGCAGTTTTCTGCATGACGAGTCGCCTCCCCTCATCGTCCGGAGCACCCCACATGCGCGGTCCAGCGTCCTCAGGGTCCCCCCGCCTCGCGTTATTGCTGGTGGCCACTCAGGTCGTAGCCTGCGGTCGCACCGCGCCCCTCGGCGGCGCCGACGGGGGGGGCGACGCAACGGCGTGGAGCGACGGCTTCACCCAGCAAGACAGCGGGCCCGGCGGAGACGGGCGGCCCCCGCGAGACGGACGCCCATTCGTCGACGGCGCGCGTCCGAGACTCGATGGAGCGAGCCCCGCCGACGGGCTGCGACCCTGGCCCGACGGCCTTCTCTGGCCGGACTACCTGGTGCGGCACGACGGGAGCCGCCCGAGCGACGGCCCGCGTCCGCGCGACGCGGGTCCGTTCGCCGACGGGGCGCCGCGCCGCGATCTCTCTCGGCCCCCCGACGGCACGCTCCCTGGCGACGTGGCGATCATGGGCATGTACGCCCAGACGACCGGGACCACCGTGCTCTACGAGCTCAAGGTCTGCAACCTGGGCCCGGGGCCGGTCCGCGGCTTCTACGTCGATCTCTACTACAACCGCAGCTCGGCGCCCGTCGTGAAGCAGTTCGGCGACCAGTACAGCTACGTCGGTCCGCTCGGTCCGGGGTCGTGCACCGGCGTGACGATGCAGCGCGCGAACACGCCCCCCGGGGCCTACGTCTCCTGGGCCCTGGCCGACGCCGACAACACCGTGCCCGAGACCAACGAGTCGAACAACGTGGGCGGTCCGGTGAAGGTCCTCGTCTCGGGTCCCAATCAGGGACCGGACCTCGTGATCCGGCAGTTCGACGCCACGGTGCAGCCCGGAGGTGGCAACGCCGGAACGATCCGCTACCGGCTCACGGTCTGCAACCAGGGCACGCTCCCCGCGACGAGCAGCCAGGTGCACGTCTACTACAACCGGTCCTCGCCGCCACCCGATGGGCAGTGGGGCGACCAGTACGCCCCGGTCGGCGCGCTCCCCCCCGGCGCCTGCAGCACGCATCAGCTCTATCGGTTCGGGACACCGCCCGGGACCTATGCCTCCTGGGGCCGCGTCGACCCGCTGAACCGCGTCGTGGAGTCGAACGAGGGCAATAACCTGTCCGGACCGCAGTCGGTCACGGTGGGCGCGGGTCAAGGCGCAGACCTCACCATCACGAGCCTCTTCGCCTCGACCGCCGGGGCGAGCGCCGTCGTCTATCAGGTCCAGGTGTGCAACGTCGGCACCGGGACCGCTCCCGCCTCGGACCTCCACCTGTACTACGACCGGCAGCTGCCACCCATGGCGGGCGACACCGGGGACCAGCTCACCAGCATCCCGTCGCTGCAACGCGGCGCGTGCGTCAACCGCAATCTCGCGCGCACGGGGACGCCGCCCGGAACGTATCGATCCTACGCGCAGGTCGACGCGCTGAACGCGGTCAGCGAGACGAACGAGTCCAACAACGTGACGGGGCCACGCGTCGTCGTGGTGGGTCTCACGCCGCCGCCACCACCACCTCCACCACCACCACCTCCTCCTCCACCGCCACCGACGGTGCAGTGCTCGTCGATCTGTAGTTATCTCGTGAACACCTGTCGGCTCGTCCCGGCAAATCAGTACGGAGCGTGCGTGACACTCTGCCAGAGCAGGTCCGCCTCGCAGCGCCAATGCGCCGTGAACGCGATGAATCAGGCCCAGTGCGTCCAGATCATCTTCTGTATGTTCTGAACCGGCTGCACGAACGACCGATCGCCATGACCCTGCGCACCCTCCTGCGCCCGTCCTCGTCGTACCGCGGGCTCACCTTCCCTCCCCTCCTCGCCATCGCCCTCTTGGCGTGCAGACCCCCAGCCCCCACGGACCGCGCCTCTCCGCGCCTCCCCCCGCCGCTTCGCCTGACCTTCCTGTCGATCAACGACTTCCACGGGCAGCTCGATCCGCTGCCTCTGCTGAGCGAGGAGAAGCCCGCGCGCGTCTTCCGGGTCGGCGGCGCCGAGGCGCTCGCCGCGACGGTGGCCGAGCTCCGCCGCGGAAATCCGGGCGGCACGGTCCTCCTCGACGCGGGTGACTTCATGCAGGGGAGCCTCCTTTCCAACACCTTCGAAGGTGCGCCCGTGGCCGAGCTCTACGAGCGGCTGGGCGTCGATGCCGCGGTCGTGGGCAACCACGAATTCGACTTCGGCCCCGTCGGTCCCGCCGTGACGGCGGGGCCGGGACAGGATCCGGTGGGCGCGCTGAAGGCGCTCGCCGCACGCCTCCCCTTTCCGCTCCTCACCGCCAACGTGCTCGACGCCGCCGGGCGCCCCGTCTCCTGGCGCAACGTCAGGCCATCGATGCTTCTGCGTCGGGGGGGCGTGCGCATCGGCGTCGTCGGACTGACGACCCTGCAGACCCCCCTCACCACGATGCCCGAGAACGTCCGTCACCTCCGCTTTGCCCCGCTGCTCGCGCGCTTTCGCGCCGAGGCTCGCAAACTCCGCGAGGCAGGGGCCGAGGTGATGGTGCTACTGGCTCACGTCGAAGGCGCCTGCGGCTTCAACGGAAGCGGCGCGTGCGGCGGAGAACTCTTCGAGCTCATCGACGCGCTCGGCCCCGGCGAGCTGGACGTGGCGATCGCAGGGCACGCGCACCAGTGCATCTGGCGACGCCACCGGGGGGTGCTCGTCACGGAGGCCTGCAGCCGCAGCATGGCCGTCGGCCGCATCGAACTCGTCGTGCATCCCGGTCACGGCGTGGACCGCGCCGCGAGCCGCGTCCTCCCCCCCCAGCCCGTCTGTCCGGAGGTCTTCGCCGACAGCGCCGACTGCGAGGGCTTCCGTCGTCGCGGTCCGCCGACCGCGCCGCTCGTGCGCAGCCCGCTCCTCGCGCGACACGCGGGCCCCGCCGCCGCAGCCCGCCAGATCGTGGAGCGCTTCCGTGGCAAGGTCGCGGGGCGCGAGCGCGAGGTCCTGGCCCAGGCCGCGCGGCCGCTTCGCCACGACCGCGCCGGCCCGTCGGAGCTCGGGCTTTTCTTCGCCGACGTGCTGCGGAGAAGCGTGCACGGGGCACACTTCGGCATGGTCAACGCGGGCGGAATTCGCGTGGAGCTTCCCGCCGGCCCGATCACCTTCGCCCGCCTCTTCGAGGTCTTCCCCTTCGACAACCGGCTGGCCACGGCCTGGATGACCGCGGAAGAGCTGCACGCCCTCTACCGGGTCAACCTGGGCCGCCCCTACGCGGGGCTGATCCAGACCGCGGGCCTCAAGGTACGTCTGCGCTGCGGCGCGCCGAGCGAGCTCGTCTCGTTGACCGACGAGGCCGGCCGCCCCCTGGATCGTGGAAAGCTCTACCTCGTCGCGCTCAGCGATTTCATGATCACCGGGGGAGACGGGCTAGGGGCCGTCTTCGACGCCATTCCAGCCCACCGCAAGCGCATCCACGCCTCTCGCCTCATCCGGGACGAGATCGCGGCCTACCTGCGCCGGCAGCGAGGCCCCCTCAATCCGGCGCATTCCCCCCTGGTGAATGCCGCGGATCCGCCGATAAGAGTGGAGGACGGTCCTTGCAGCGACCTCGGCCCCCGCGCTCGGCATGTCTGCCGGTAGCCGGTGGCACGGGGGAGGACCCACCGGGCCGGGGCCCGGGTGGCACACGATGTTGACTTGGGCGGGCAAGTGGCTAACTTGCGTAGGTGGATTCCTTTTCGGCGCCCGCGGCCTGCATGGATGGGGTGGCCGACGCTTAGGTCTCCGAAATAGTGATCGATTTGGGCGCCTCCCCCGCGGATCGAGCGGGACCGAGGGGCGCCCGGAGGCTGCGTGGCAAAGATGACTGAGCGAAACAGACACGAGGGGTTGGTCCGGCTGGCGGTGATCCCGCTGCGCAACACCGTGCTTTTCCCGGGAGTGGTCCAACCCATCGACGTGGGCCGCCCGCGCTCTCTGTCCGCAGCCGAGCGCGCAGCCAGCACGCCGAACGAGCGCATCGCGTTCGTGACGCAGACGGTGCCCGAGCTGGACGACCCGGGCACGATGGACGTCTACCCGAGCGGCGTGGAGGGAGAGGTTCTTCGGGTGATGAAGGCCTCCCCCGGCCGGGCCACCGTCGTGGCTCGTGGCCTGCGCCGCCTCGAGCTCGTCGAGCTCGAGGAGGGAGAGGACGCGCTCTACGGCTACTTCCGTGAGGTCGTGGAGACGGGCGAGCGGGACGTCGAGGCGCAAGGCCTGGCCCTCGCCGTGCGCGACATGGCGAAGCAGCTCGTCTCTGTCTCTCCGGACATCCCTGACGAGGCCGCGGCGATGCTGGACCAGCTCCGCGAGCCGGGCCGCCTGGCCGACGTGGCAGCGTCCAACCTCGAGGCCTCGATCCCCGAGAAGATCGAGCTGCTCAAGTTGCACGACGTGGTAGCCCGGCTACAGGAGGTGCTGACGCGGCTCCAGCGCGCGCTCGAAACGCATCGCGTGAAGGAGCAGATCGACTCGCACGTACGCTCCGAAATGGGCCGCCACCAGAGGGAGGCGATGCTCCGGCAGCGCCTGCGCGCGATCCAGGAGGAGCTCGGCGACTCGGACGAGGACGACGCCGCGGGCGAGTTCGAGGAGCGCATCGAAGAGGCCGCCATGCCGGCCGACGTGGAAGAGGTCGCGCGCAAGCAGATCCTCCGCCTGCGACAGATCCCGCCGCAATCCCCCGAGTACACCGTCACGCGAACCTACCTCGAGTGGCTCGTAGAGCTCCCCTGGAACAAGCTGACCGAGGACTACCTCAACCTCGACCACGCGCGGCAGGTCTTGGACGAGGACCACTACGGCCTAGACAAGGTGAAGAAGCGCATCGTCGAGTACCTGGCGGTCCGCAAGCTCAAGCCGGACAAGAAGGGACCCATCCTGTGCCTGATCGGCCCCCCGGGTGTGGGCAAGACCTCGACGGGGCGAAGCGTGGCCCGCGCGCTCGGCCGGAAGTACGTCCGCGCCTCGCTCGGCGGAGTCCGCGACGAGGCCGAGATCCGCGGACACCGGCGCACCTACGTGGGCGCGCTGCCCGGCCGCATCATCCAGAGCATGCGCCGCGCCGGCACCCGCAACCCCGTCTTCGTGCTGGATGAGATCGACAAGATCGGGGCCGACTTCCGTGGCGACCCGGCCGCTGCGCTCCTCGAGGTGCTGGACCCGGAGCAGAACGCGACCTTCAGCGACCACTTCCTCGAGGTCCCCTTCGATCTGTCGCAGGTGCTCTTTTTCGCCACGGCGAACCAGATCGACCCCATACCGCCCGCGCTCAAGGATCGCCTCGAGATCCTCGAGCTCCCCGGGTACACGCGCTCCGAGAAGCTGCACATCGCGCGACGTCATCTGCTGCCGAAGCAGGTCACGGAGCACGGGTTGACGGACGAGCAGTTCCGGATCGACGACGCCGCGGTCACGGAGGTGATCGACAGCTACACGCGAGAGGCCGGCGTCCGCAACCTGGAGCGCGAGCTGGCCTCCGTGTGCCGGAGCGTGGCCGTCAAGCTCGCCGCCGGAGAACCGACGACGGGCGAGATCCACGGCGGAGAGGTGGAGGGGATCCTGGGCCCGCAGCGCTTCTACCCGGAGATCGCCGAGCGCACCGAGCTACCGGGGGTCGCCACCGGCCTCGCGTGGACCCCGGTGGGCGGCGAGCTGATGTTCATCGAGGCCACTGACATGCCCGGCAAGGGGCGGCTCATCCTCACCGGTCACCTGGGCGAGGTGATGCAGGAGTCGGCGCAGGCCGCCCTGACCTTCGCGCGCTCGCGGGCCACCCAGCTCGGCCTGGAGCCCGACTTCCTGGCGAGCTGCGACCTGCACCTGCACGTCCCTGCGGGGGCCGTGCGCAAGGACGGTCCCTCGGCCGGCCTGACGATGGTCACTGCGCTCGTGTCGCTCCTCTCCGACCGCCCGGTGCGCGACGATCTGGCGATGACCGGGGAGATCTCGCTTCGCGGCACGATCATGCCCGTCGGTGGGATCAAGGAGAAGGTCCTCGCCGCCCACCGCGGCGGCATCCGACGCGTGCTCCTCCCCGACCGGAATCGCAAGGACGCGGTCGACATCCCCGCCGAGGTGCTCACGGAGATGGAGCTGGTCTACGTCTCCACGATCCAGGAGGCGATGGAGATCGCGCTCACCGCAGCGCAGCCCAACCCGCGTCGGCGACGCAGCCCGATGCCGGCGCCGGTACCCGATACCTCGGCCCACTCGGCCATGTAAAAGCCATAGCTCCCGCAAACCGCTACGACCCAAACGTTTCCACGCCTTGCCGCCCTCGGGGCCGTCGTGCATACTACGCGGCACGGCGCGTCGAATCGCGCATTCCCTCGAGGCGAACCATGACGAAGCTCCTCTCGCGGTATGGCCTCCTCGCGCTGACGCTCGGCGCCTCCGGCTGCAGCCTCGGTCCCACCGAGCTCCTCATCATCCTGGCGATCGTGGTGCTGCTCTTCGGTGCCTCGCGCCTGCCGCAGCTCGGCAAGGCCCTGGGCGACACGATGCGGAGCTTCCGTCAGGCGAGCGCCGACGACGCGCTCCCGTCGAAGAAGGCGGGCGAGCTGGACAGCAAGCGGCGCGGTGAGATCGAGGACGCGGACGTCGAGCCCGCCGAGCGCAAGAACGACCGCAAGAGCTGAGCAGTCACGGTAGCGAGCTGCTCCCCGCCAAGGCCCCGCTCCCCACCGAAGCCCCGCCCCCCCGCACCACCGCCGCGACGCGCAACCAGACCGGAAGCTCCTCCGCCAGCACGTGAAGGGACAGCATCCGTTCCCCGTCGCAGAGCGCGCGCCCCGGGTCCGGGTGGCACTCGACGAAGAGCGCGTCGACACCCGCCGCGACGCCAGCCCGGGCCAGCGTCGGGATGCTATCCCTCTTCGGAGCCGGGTGCCCCGCGTCCAGCGCGACGGGGCAGCCAAGACCGCGCAGCTCGTCGAGGGCCCCGAAGTCCACCACCAGGCGGTCGTAGCCGAAGCAGCTCCCGCGCTCGACCACCAGCACCTCTCGCGCCCCCGCCCCGCGCAGCTTCTCGAGCGCCCCCGCCACGCCGCGCGCCGAGAGGAACTGCCCCTTCTTCAGCACCACGGGGCGACCGCACGCCGCCACCGTCTCGAGGAAGCTCGTCTGCCGCGAAAGGAGCGCCGGCACCTGGACCGCATCCAGCGCCTCCGCGGCCGAGGCGACGTCCTCGGCCCGGTGCACGTCGGCGAGCACCGGCAGACCGAAGCGCTCGCGCACCGCTCGGAGCAGCGAAAGGCCCGCCGCGAGTCCGGGCCCGCGGTAGGCGGAGGCCGAGGTACGGTTGTCCTTCTCGTAGGAGCTCTTGAAGATCACGGCGAGCCCGTGCGCATCGCGAAGGCTCGCCAGGGCCTCTGCCGCGGCGAAGAGGGTGGCCTCGTCCTCGACGACGCACGGCCCCGCGATGAGCGCGAGGGGCGCACCGCGTCCCAGGCGAACCCCACCGATCTGCACCGTGTCGATCACAGGTACGCAGGGTCGGTGTGCTCGCCGAACTCCTCGCGAAAGATGCGGCAGATCTCCCCGACGGTGGCGTGCGCCCGCACCGCCTCGAGGATCGGGTAGAAGGTGCACGCGGCCTCCTCCCGGCAGGCGCTCCGCACGTCGTCGAGCAGCCGCCGCACGCGCGCCGCGTCCCGCCGCCCCCGGAGCTCGCGAATGCGCTCTCTCTGGCGCTGCTCGCCCTCGAGCTCGATCTTCAGCGTCGGAATGACGTCCTTGCCCCCATCGGTGCGGTAGCGATTCAGGCCGACGATGATGCGCTGCTGCTCCTCCACCTTGCGCTGATCCTCGTAGGCGCTGCGACTGATCTCGCGCTGGGGGTAGCCCTGCTCCACGGCCCGCGTCATCCCCCCCAGCTCGTCGATGCGGCGGATGTACTCCATCGCCGCCTCCTCTACCTTGGTCGTGAGCGCCTCGACGAAGTACGACCCACCGAGGGGGTCCACGACCTGCGCCACGCCACTCTCGTCGGCGACGATCTGCTGCGTCCGCAGCGCGATGGTGGCCGCCTCCTCCGTCGGAAGCGCGTACGTCTCGTCGAAGGAGTTGGTGTGGAGCGATTGCGTCCCGCCTAGCACGGCGGCGAGCGCTTGGAGCGTGGTGCGCACGATGTTGTTGTAGGGCTGCTGCGCCGTCAGCGAAACCCCCGCGGTCTGGGCGTGCGTCCGGAGGAGCCAGGTGCGCGAATCCTTGGCGCCGAAACGCTCTTTCATGAAGCGCGCCCACATGCGCCGCGCCGCGCGGAACTTTGCCACCTCCTCAAAGAAGTCGTTGTGCACGTCGAAGAAGAACGACAGCCGCTTGCCGAAGGTGTCCACGTCGAGGCCGGCCTGCTGTCCGAGCGCCACGTAGGCCAGCCCGTCGGCGAGCGTGAAGGCGAGCTCCTGCACCGCGGTCGCCCCGGCCTCGCGGATGTGGTAGCCGCTGATGCTGATCGTGTTCCACTGCGGCGCGTGCTTGGTGCACCAGACGAGCATGTCGCGGACGAGGCGCATCGACGGGCGCACCGGACAGATCCACTCCTTCTGCGCGATGAACTCCTTGAGGATGTCGGTCTGCGTGGTGCCGCGCAGCGCCTCAGGGGCCACGCCCTGGCTCTCGGCCGCGGCCACGTAGAGCGCCAGCACCACGATGGCCGGCGCGTTGATCGTCATCGAGGTGCTGACGCGGTCGAGCGGAATGCCGGCGAAGAGGCGCAGCATGTCCTCGACCGACGCGACGGAGACCCCTTCGCGCCCGACCTCGCCGAGGGACCGCGGGTCGTCGGGGTCGTAGCCCATGAGCGTCGGCATGTCGAAGGCCGTCGAGAGCCCCGTCTGCCCCTGCTCGAGCAGGTAGTGGAAACGTCGGTTCGTCTCCTCGGGGGTGCCGAACCCGGCGAACATGCGCATGGTCCAGGCCCGGCCACGGTACATCGTGGGATGGATCCCGCGCGTGAAGGGGTATTCGCCGGCCGCACCCACCTCCTCGAAGGGGGGCAGATCGTCGGGGCCGTACTGCGCCTTCAGCGGAAGCCCCGACATCGTCTCGTACTTCTTCGGGCGTCCTGCGGAGTCCTGGGCCATGGCTCTTCCTCGGTCACGGGCCTTTCGGGCGCGTCACGGGTCCGCCGCGCGGCAGACCTCCGGTGTCGCACCACAGTGTCCGAGTTCTACGGCGGTTGCGCCGAGCGGTCAACGCGCGCTCGAAGACGCGCTCGAAGGCCCGACGTGGCCTCCGACGGAGGAGGCGCAGCGAAAGCCGACGTCGTCCCCGGCGTAGTCGGGCTCGAAGCGCGCGCGGTTCGTCGCGCGGGGCATGGCGAAGTACGAGCAGCACGACCCGCCGCGGACCACGCGAAAGCGGCCTCGCACAGGTCCACGGGGGTCCGTCGTCGGGCCGCCGTAGGGGCCGTACCAGTCCGCGACCCACTCCCACGCGTTGCCGCCCATGTCGAACGCCCCCACGGGACTCCGCCCGCCGGGAAAGCGGCCGACCGGTCCCACGCGCCCCGGGTGCGTCCCCGCGCAGGGCCCCTCGCCGTCGAAGTTGCCGAAGTTCGCGCGTCGGCAATCCAGCCCCGCCCCCCAGGGGTAGCTTCGACCGTCGGTCCCGCGCGCCGCGCGTTCCCACTCAGCCTCCGTGGGGAGCCGCTTGCGAACGTAGCGGCAGTAGGCAACGGCGTCCTCCCAGGAGACCCCCACGGCCGGCAGCTCCGCGCTCTCGAGGCCGGCGTAGCGCCGCGCCGGTCGGCAGGCCCCGGCGGCCACGCAGCGGGCGTACGCTCCCTGGGTCACCTCTGTACGATCGATGCGAAAGGCCGGCAGGGTCACGCGCCGAACCGGCCGCTCGTCCGCGTCCCCGCCGAGGCTGCCCATGGGGAAGGTCCCCGCGGGCACGAGCACGAGCTCGTCGGCCCGCACGGCAGGAGCCAGCAGCAGGGCGGCCCAGCAGAGACACCCGACCCGAACAAACGCGCGCACGGCTGCGGAGCATAGCGCACCGACCGCCCGCGCGGCGCGACGAAAGGCGACGCCACCCTCGCGTCCCTGCGCTATGCTCCGCGGCCACGTGGAGGTCACCATGCCTGCTCCTTTCCGTTTCATCGAGGCCTGCCGCGGCCGGCCAGTGGACTGCACGCCCGTCTGGCTGATGCGCCAGGCCGGTCGATACCAAGCGTCCTACCGGCGCATCCGCGAGCGGGTCTCGTTCTTCGAGCTCTGCAGCACCCCCGAGCTGGCTGCCCAGGTCACGGTGGACGCCGTCGAGCAGCTCGGCGTGGACGCCGGGATCATCTTCTCTGATATCCTGGTGCTCCCCCGCGCCATGGGCGCGCCGATGGAGATTACCGACAAGGGTCCGGTCCTCGAACACCCGATCGCCACCGCCGCGGAGGTGGCCGCTCTCGAGGTCGTGGACCCCGTGGAGCGCATGTCCTTCGTGATGGAGGCCATCCGGCTGACTCTCTCCGGCCTCGGCGGACGCGTTCCCCTGATCGGCTTCGCCGGTGCCCCCTTCACGCTGGCCTGCTATCTCGTCGAGGGAAAGCACTCGCGCGACTTCAACCGCTTCAAGCGGATGATGGTCACCGACGAGCGCACGGCGCACGCACTCCTCGAGAAGCTCACCGAGATGGTGTCGCGACACCTCCGTGCGCAGGTGGAGGCCGGTTGCCACGCGGTACAGCTCTTCGACTCGTGGGCCGGCATCCTCTCGCCGGCCGACTACCGGCGCTTCGTCCTCCCCTACAGCCAGCGCATCTTCGCCAGCCTCGCCGACCTGGGCGTGCCGCGGCTCCACTTCGGCACGGCCACCTCCACGTTGCTCGAGCTCCTGCGCGAGGCGGGGGCCGACGTGGTCGGACTCGATTGGCGCGTGGACATCGGCGAGGCCCGGCGCCGTCTCGGTCAGCAGGTCCCCGTCCAGGGGAACCTCGACCCCTGCCTGCTCTTCGCCCCTCGCGCCACCCTCGAGGCCCGCGTGCGCGAGCTCCTCTCCGCGGTGGACGGCGCGGCGGGGCACATCTTCAACCTGGGCCACGGCGTGTTGCCCGAGACGCCCGAGGAGAACGCGCGCCTGCTGGTCGAGCTGGTACACCGCCTCTCCGCGCGCTGATCCGCCGGTGCTCGGAGTCCCCGCCCGAGCGCCCACAATCGTCGGCAGGGGCTCCCAGCCGGCAGGCCCGCGAGCCACGGCGCGCCGAACGGCAGGCGTCGGGATCTGTCTTCGCATTTCTTCGACTTCCGCCCAACGCCACCCTGGGCACGGGCGTTGCTTTCATGGCCCCGCGCAGGCCGCGGCGCCTTCGAGGCGCCATCACCCGGCCCACGGAGGAACATGAGCGCGCACCGACGCATCCTCTTCAGCCTGACGGCCCTGCTCGGACTCGCCCTGGCTGCCCCGGCGCAGGCGGCTGACCCGCACCCGCTCGAGTTCTGGAACAACGGCGGAGCCTACGGCGGAGCGCAGTGGCAGATCCGGGGCCGAAACGAGCGACCCACTTACCACGGGGGCGAGCGGAAGCGGACCTTCACGGATCGTCGGGGCCAGGTGACCGGCAGCGGCAGCACGTCCTATACGGGCATCGCCGGCCAGGTGGACGGCCACGACATCGTGAACCTCGCCGCGTACAAGTACCGGATGCTCGAAGGGCGCATCCGCGAGGGCTTCGAGTTCCTGGACAGCGGCTTCGAGCTGGTCTTCAAGCGCACGCCGGGCGCGAGCCCCGAGGCCGTCCGCACGGAGATCCGCAACAGGCGACTCCCCGAGTACGGCAAGCTGCGGGTCCCCGACATGGCCAGCGCCTTCGAGCTGGCCAACGCGTTCCTCACCGCGGGAGGCAACGCCGAGGCCTTCTACGCCACCTTCGGGCCTTCGAAGCGCGTGGTGCGCGGGCTTCTGGCCGAGCGCGTGCAGCAGCTCTTCGCGGGTGAAGGTGTCGAGGAGCGCATCTTCGACGGGCGAGTGAAGGTGAGCAAGGCCACGCAGTACGTCGACCGTCGCGAGCTCCGCTTCGAGGTGATCCTGGGCGGCGACTGGCAGTCCCGCGTCAACCCGGACGGATCCCGCGCCAAGTCCAAGCTCGTGGGCGGCCGCAGGATCAAGGGCCACGCCACGCTGCGCAAGGGGGCCGAGGGCTGGGCCCTGGGCGACGTCAAGGTGGCCGCGGACCAGCTCGCGCAGCTACCACGCCCGGCAAGCGACGCCCTCAAGTAGACCGGATCTGGCGTAGACCCGCCGACCCCGCCCTCGCCTGGCTCTCCCCTCCCGCACCCCAGGAATGAACCGCCTCGCCTCCGGGTTGCATCCAAGCCGGCGCTCCTCGCGGACGCCCGGGCCTCCATCAGGGCCCGCTCCAATCGAATCACCGCCCCTACTGGGTGTGGCGCGGCGATTTCTTTCGTGCTAGGACATCCCGACGTTCGTCTCCGAAGAACCTGTTTCAAAGGGAGTTTTACTATGAAGATCAGTATATTCCGGGCCGGGGCGCTCGCGATGGCGATGACCCTGGCGAGCGGCTGCCAGGACCTGAAGCCGGTGAAGGGCAAAGGGTCGGCCAGCACCGCGAGCTCTGGCCCCAAGGTCAAGCTCGAGATGTACGTCATGTCCAAGTGCCCCTTCGGCGTAGAGGCCGAAAACGGCATCAAGCCGGTGATCGACGAGATCGGCGACCGGATCGACTTCCACCTGGACTTCATCGTGAGCGAGGCGAACGGCGCCTTCACGGCGCTCCACGGCGAGCCCGAGGTGAAGGGGAACATCCTTCAGCTCTGCGCCATCAAGCAGGCCCCCGAGGCCAAGAAGTACATGAAGTTCGTGGATTGCCAGAACCAGAACATGGGCGGCATCCCCGACGGCTGGGAGCGCTGCGCGGACCAGGCCGAGCTCGACAAGGGCCAGATCAAGTCCTGCTCCGAGGGAAGCCAGGGCAAGGACCTGCTCCGCGAATCGATGAAGCGCGCGACGGCTGCCGGCGCGCAAGGGAGCCCCACGATCAAGCTGGCCGGGACCGACTATAACGGCGGCCGCTCCAAGATCGACTTCATGCGCGCCCTCTGCGAGAAGATGCCGGGCGACAAGCCCGAGGCGTGCAAGAAGATCCCCGAGCCCGTGGCGGTGACCGTCACCGTGGTCACGGACAAGCGCTGCAAGGAGTGCCAGACGGCGGGCCTCGAGTCCAACCTGCGCGGCCGCTTCTTCCCCAAGCTCACCGTCAAGACGGTCGACTACGCGGACGCCGAAGGGAAGAAGCTCTACAAGGAGCTGGACCTCAAGCACCTGCCGGTGTGGCTCTTCGAGGCGGGCGTCGAGAAGTCCGAGCGCTACTCCACGATCTCCCGCTGGATGATGGACAAGGGCAAGTACAAGATGCTCCGCATCCCGGCCAACTTCGACCCGACGGCGGAGATCTGCGACAACAAGGTCGACGACACCGGCGACGGCAAGGTGGACTGCGACGACAAGACCTGCCAGGCCACGCTCACCTGCCGCAAGGAGGTCCCGAAGAAGGTGGAGGTCTTCATCATGTCCCAGTGCCCGTTCGGCGTGCAGGCCGTGGACGCGATGAAGGAGGTGCTGGACAACTTCAAGGGCAAGGTGGCCTTCGACGTGCACTACATCGCCGACAAGACCCCCACGGGCTTCAGCGCCCTGCACGGCCAGCCCGAGGTGGACGAGAACATCCGCCAGCTCTGCGCGAAGAAGCTCTACGGGAAGAAGAACAAGTACCTCGACTACATGTGGTGCCGGAACAAGAACTACCGCTCCGACGACTGGAAGCCCTGCGCCAAGGACGGCATCGTCGCGGCAGCGATCGAGAAGTGCTCTACCGGCGACGAAGGGAAGAAGCTGCTCGAAGAGGACATCAAGATCGCCAAGCAGCTCGAGATCAGCGGCAGCCCGACCTGGCTCGCCAACAACCGCTTCAAGTTCAGCGGCGTGGCGGCGGATGCGATCAAGCAGAACATCTGCCAGCACAACAAGGATCTCGCGAACTGCGACAAGAAGCTCACCGAGCAGGCCAAGGCCCAGGGCTCCTGCAACTAGCCCCTGACTCCCCGTAACGCCCGCCGCAGCGACGCGGCTGGCGCGGGAAGCTCCCGACGCCCGCCCCCCTCGCCTCCTTTCGCCACTCCCGGCTCTCCACTGCCCCTTGCCTGGACGAGGGGGGCTTGTTACATCTTCCCGCGTCATGCAGGTCTTCCGGAGCGCGAAGGGCCTACGCGGAATGCTCGCCGGGCCAGCCGTGGCCATCGGCAACTTCGACGGCGTGCACCTCGGCCACCAGGCGCTGATGCGGCGCGCGAAAGAGCTCGCCCACGCGCACGGCGGCAGCGGCGTCGCGCTGACCTTCGACCCGCACCCGGCCCGCTACTTCAAGCCCGACCTGGCTCCACCACTCATCACGAGCCTCGACCAGCGCCTCGAGCTGCTCGCCGCGCAGGGCCTCGACGCCGTCGTCGTGGAGCCCTTCGGCGAGGCCCTGGCCTCGCTCGCGCCGGACGCCTTCGTGGAGGAGGTCCTCGTGCGGGGCCTCGGCGCGCAGCACGTCGTGGTGGGAGAGTCCTTCGTCTTCGGGCATCGGCGCGGGGGGTCGCTCGCGACCCTGACCGAGCTCGGGCACCGCCACGGCTTCACCACCGTGGGACTCCCTGCCGTCTGCGCGCAGGAGATCGTCGTCTCGAGCACCAAGATCCGCGAGTTCGTCCTGATGGGACGCATGGAGGGGGCGACGCTCCTGCTCGGGCGCGACCACTTCGTGGACGGTGTGGTTGTCACCGGCCAGGGCCGGGGGCGAACGATCGGCGTTCCAACGGCCAACCTGGCCTCGGAGAACGAGCTCGTTCCCGGCCGCGGCGTCTACGCGGCGCGTGCCACGCTCGCCTCGGGCGACGAGCGGGAGGCCGTGGTCAACATCGGCACGGCCCCCACCTTCGGCGGATCGCCCTTGGCCACGGTCGAGGCCCACCTGCTCGACTTCGAAGGCGAGCTCGTCGGCCAGCGCCTGCGCCTGCACTTCGCGCATCGGCTGCGCGACGAGCGCAAGTTCCCCTCGGCGGGGGCGCTCGTGGAGGCCATCCGGGCCGACATCGCCACCGCGAGGAGCTACTTCGCGGGACGGCCCCGATGATCGCCATCCGCGGGCCGCATCATTCGGCTTGCCGCGCGCGCGGCGGCGACGCACTCTCGATGCTTCGTTGAGGAGGATTCCGGTGCCCCGCGAGGAGAGCCAGCCCTTCGCCACGGCCACGATAGCGCGCATCTACCTCGAGCAGGGCAAGCTCGACGCCGCGGAGCGCATCCTGCAGCAGGTCCTGGCGCAGCAACCCGGCGACCCGCAGGCGCTGGCCGGACTCGCAGAGGTCGCGCGGCGCCGGACGACCCCCGAGGCCGCCAGCGGCGAGGACTCGGAGCGGGTGCACCTCGAGCGGCGCGGAGACGGGCTCGCCTGTCGGTACCGGGTCTCGGCGGAGGCGAGGACGCGCGCCGAGCTCGTGCTGGGCGAGGAAGGCGCGCTCGTGCTGCGCGTGGTGGGTTTCCCCGCGCGCGCCGACGCCGCCCCCGTCGACGTGCCGCTGCGACAGATCGAAGGAGAGCTGGCCGTGTCGGCGCCCCCCGGAGCGGACCTCGCGCTGGCCGCCGTCGGCGCACTCGGAGAGGATGGACGATTCGTCGCCATCGCGCACTCGGGCATGGTCCCCGTGCACGATCGCGACTAGCGGGCGGAAGCCCCTTCAGGCAAGGAGCGAGCATGTTCACCGGAGCGATCACCGCCCTCGTGACCCCGATGCGTGGGGGGAACGTGGACCTGTCGGCCCTGCGGGCGTTCGTGGACTTCCAGATCGAGGCGGGGATCGACGCCGTCGTCCCCTGCGGCACCACCGGGGAGTCAGCCACGCTCACCGACGAGGAGCAGGCCCAGGTCATCCGCACCGTCGTCGAGCAGACGCGCAAGCGCGTGCCGGTCATCGCGGGGGCCGGCGCGAACTCCACCGCCAAGGCGGTCCAGCTGAGCAAGATGGCCGCCGAGGCCGGCGCCGACGGGCTGCTGCACGTCACGCCGTACTACAACAAGCCGAACCAGGCCGGGCTCGTGGCGCACTACTCCGCCCTCGCCGCGGCGGTGAAGCTCCCCATCGTGGTCTACAACGTCCCCGGTCGCACGGGCTGCGACTTGCTCCCCGAGACGATGGCCCAGCTCGCGAAGCTCCCCGGGATCGTGGCCATCAAGGAGGCCACGGGGCTCCTGGCCCGCGGACAGCAGGTCGTCGCCGCATGCGGAGAGAAGGTCTCCGTCCTCTCCGGCGACGACGCGACCTGCCTCGGGCTCACGCTGCTCGGCGGCCACGGCGTCATCTCCGTCGTGTCGAACGTCATCCCCGGCCCGATGGCCAAGATGATCGCTGCCGCGCGCAAAGGAGCGCTCGACGAGGCGCGCCGCATCCACTACCAGTACCAGAACCTGATGGACCTCATGTTCGTCGAATCGAACCCCATCCCGGTCAAGGCCGGCGTGGCGGCCCTCGGCTTCGGACAGAACGAGCTGCGCCTGCCGCTCGTTCCCCTCGGAGGCGAGAAGCTCGAGCGCCTCACGGCCGAGCTGCGGCGGCTCGGGGTGCTGTCGTGAAGCGCGTCGGGATCCCCGGCGCCGCGGGTCGCATGGGGCGCGCGCTCGTGGCGGAGCTCGCGAGCGCCGAGGACCTCGAGCTCTCCGCGGCCGCCGAGGCCCCGGGGTCTGCCGCTCTCGGTCAGGACGCGGGGCTCGTCGCCGGGGCCCGGCCTCTCGGCGTCCCCATCGGGGCCGACCTCCGGGCGCTCGTGCTCCAGGCAGAGGGGGTGATCGATTTCACCGCCCCGAAGGTCACGGCGCAGCTCGCCCCGCTCTGCGCGGAGCGCGGCCTGCCCCTCGTCGTCGGGACCACGGGGCTCGGCTCCGACGAGCGCGCCCTGCTCGCCCACGCGGCCGAGCGCTCGGCGGTGGTCTGCGCACCGAACATGAGCGTCGGGGTGAATGTGCTGCTGCGGCTCGTGGCCGACGCGGCGAGGCTGCTCGGTCCCGAATACGACCTCGAGATCGTGGAGGCCCACCACCGGCACAAGAAGGACGCCCCGTCGGGGACGGCGCTGCGGCTGGCCGAAGCCCTGGCCCAGGCCACCTGCGAGCTCGGTCCGCTCTCGACGCGCCTCTGCACCGGGCGACAGGGCGATCTACCCGAACGCCCGTCGCACCAGATCGGCGTGCTGGCCCTGCGGGGCGGCGACGTGGTCGGGGACCACACTGTCTATTACTGCACCGAGGGGGAGCGCGTGGAGATCACCCATCGCGCATCGAACCGCCGGACCTTCGCCCGGGGAGCGCTCCGCGCGCTGCGCTGGGCGGCGAAGCACCCGCCCGGGCTCTACGACATGCAGGACGTCCTCGGGCTGAAGTAGGAGCTCCGATGCCACGCCGCAGCTCGCCGAAGACCTCGGACGTGGACTACGGTCGCCTGCCGACCGAGCAATCGAACCCCGCCGTCCGGCACCTCGACACGCTACCGGCGCGGCGGCTCGTGCGGCTCATCCACGAGGAGGACCAACGTGCCCTCGCGGCGGTCGCCGCGGCAGAGGGCCCGCTCGCCGAGGCGGTGGAGCTCGTGGCGGCCGCCCTCGACGGCGGAGGACGGCTCCTCTATGTGGGCGCCGGGACCAGCGGGCGGCTCGCCGCCCTGGACGCCGCCGAATGCCCGCCCACCTACGGCACCCCGCCCTCGCTCGTCCAGGCGGTGATCGCCGGTGGGCGTCGAGCTCTCCTGCGCGCCGTGGAGGGGGCGGAGGATTCCCTCGCCGAGGGGCGAAGCGCGATCCGGCGGCTCGAGGCCTCGCCGAAGGACGCGGTCTGCGGCATCACGGCGAGCGGGGTGACCCCCTTCGTCCTCGGCGCGCTGGCCGAAGCGCGGCTCCGAGGGTGCCGTACGCTGCTCGTGACCTGCGCGCCGCACGCGGTGGTCGCGGGACACGCGGACCTCGTGGTCTCCCTGCCCGTAGGGCCCGAGATCGTGGCGGGGTCCACGCGGATGAAGGCTGGCCTGGCCACCAAGGCCGTGCTGCACACGCTGACCACCGCGAGCATGATTCGCCTCGGGAAGGTCTACGACAACCTGATGGTCGACGTGCGCCCGACCAATCGCAAGCTCGTGCGGCGCGCGACGCGCATCGTGCAGCAGCTCACCGGCCTCGCGACCGGGCCGGCGGCCAAGCTCCTCGCCGAGGCGGGACAGAGCATCAAGGTCGCCGCGGTCATGCACCGGCTGGGTGTGTCGCGCAGCGCCGCGCGCGTGCTGCTCAGGAAGGCGCGCCACCGGCTGCGCGACGTGATCGGGGGCCCGCCGTGAGCGCCGCCGACCCGCTGCTCGAGCTCGTCGGCCTGCGGCAGCTCCCGGCGCGGCGGGTGGTGGGCCTCATGTCCGGGACCAGCGCGGACGCGATCGACGCCGCCCTGGTGGAGCTGCGTGGCCACGGCGAAGCCCTCGACGCGCGACTCCTCGCTTTCGAGAGCACCCCTCTCGACCCTGTCCTCGCGAGGCGTGTCATCGCCCTCCCCGAGGGGAGCGTGGCCGAGCTCTGCCGCCTCGACTTCGAGCTCGGAGAGGCCTTCGCCGCGGCGACTGTGCGGGTGGTGGCTGCCGCGGGCCTCACCCTTGGCGAGGTGCACCTCGTCGGCTCGCACGGCCAGACCGCGCGGCACGACCCCCCAGACCCGCTGTCGGGTGTTGGCGGAGCGACCCTGCAGATCGGACAGGCCGCCGTGATCGCCGAGCGGACGGGGCTCCCCGTGGTGAGCGACTTCCGCGTGGGCGACGTGGCGGCCGGAGGCCAGGGGGCGCCGCTCATCCCTCTCGCCGACTACCTCCTCTTTCGCGAGACGGGAACCTCCGTCGCGCTCCTCAACCTGGGCGGGATCGCGAACGTCACTGTCCTCGGAGCTTCGCTCGACGAGCTCCTCGGTTTCGACACCGGACCGGCCAACATGTGCCTCGACCTGGCGGCGCAGGCGGCCTCCGGCGGGCTCGAACGCTACGACCGGGATGGCGCCCGCGCCGCGCGCGGAACCGTCGACACGTCGCTGCTCCACGAACTGCTCGGTGACCCCTACTTTGCCGCGCCGCCCCCCAAGTCCACCGGCCGCGAGCGTTTCGGCCGCGCCCTGGTGGACCCGCTGCTCGCGCGTTTCGCAGGACGCCTCGACGACCTCGTGGCCACCCTGACGGCCTTCACGGTGGAGAGCGTGGCGCTCGCTCTGGAGCGCTTCGTCTTGCCGCACCGCCGGGTGACGCGCCTCTGGGTCTCGGGAGGGGGCGTGCACAACCGCACGCTCCTCGCGCGACTCGCCGCGCGCCTGGCGCCCCTTCCCGTAGCCTCGCTCGCCGAGCGCGGGATGGACCCCGACGCCAAGGAAGCGGTCGGGTTCGCCATCCTGGCCCACGAGACGCTCTTCGCGGCGCCGGGAAACGTCCCGACCGCCACGGGAGCGCGCGGTCCACGAATCCTCGGCAAGATCACGCTCCCCACCCGGCACGAATGAGAAGGGCGCGGTCCGAAGACCACGCCCTTCCGGATCGCTACGTCGTCGGGCTCAGGACCGCGCGGGCTGCGGCTCCCCCTTGTACCGCTTCAGCTCGCCCTGCGTGCGCGCGAGTTCGCGGCCCAGCTCCGTGAGTTCGCGGCGTGCGCCGTCGGCCTGCTGCTGATAGGCCGCCGACGTCCGCCGGCACTGCTCGAGCTGCCGCGCGAGCTCCTCCCGTTCATCCTTCAGCTCATCGCACAGGCTGTTCAGCTCCGCGAGACGCGCCGCCAAGCGCTCGGCCTCATCGCGGTGAAGCGCCGCCCCTTCCAGAAGCGCCTCGAGCTGGTGCTGCCGGACCCGCAGGAGCTCGTTCGCCTCGGCCTCCACCGGAGCCCGCCCGACGGGCGCAGCCCCTCCGCGCGCCGCCGCCTGCTCGAGCCGCGTCACCTCGGCACGTGCAGCCTGGAGCTCCCGGGCGAGCCGCTCGAGCTCCTTCACGTCCCGCTTGTGCCGCTCGGCGTCGAGGCGAAGCTGTTCCAGCTCCTCCGACGCTCCGTCCACGTCACGGACCCGCTCGCGCAGCTCGACCAGCTCGCGCTTCGTCTCGCGCAGCTCGGCCATCGCCTGCTCCGCGTCGCGGAGGCGCTCCTCGGCCTGCCGCGCGTTCCGGCCGTCGCGCTGCAGTCGCTTCACCTCCGCCTCGAGCTCCTCCACGCGCGTCGCCTGCGTCCGCAAGCGACGAACCTCCTCGAGCAGGGTGCCATCCGAGGCCCGCCGCGCCTCGCTGAGCTCGCGCTCCTTCTCGCGCAGCGCGGCGCCCGCCTGCTCCACCTCGGCCAGCAGCCGATCGCAGCGCCCCTCGAGCTCCGCGGCGCGAGTGCGCGCCTCGGCCAGGTCGTTGCGCAGCGCCTGGACTTCTGGCTCCGGCGTGGCGGGACGCACCGTAGACTTGCCCTGCGCCTCCTTCAGCTCCTCGCGCAGCTGCTCGGCCCACTTGGAGAGCGTCGCCGCCTCGGCCTCCGAACGTTTGAGGCGCACCTCCATCTGGACGATCTTCGACTCGGAGTTCGTGGCGCGCCGCGACGCCTCCACCACCCGCGACTCGGAGCGCATGAGGTTCTTCTCCAGCTCCGCGATCTTCGGCGCCTGACCGTCGAGCTCCTCCGTGAGCTTGGTCAGGGCTCCCTGCGCCTCGAGCAGTCGCTCCTCGGCCGCGGCGAGCTCCTTCCTCGCCGACGCCGCCTCCGCGCGCGCGCGTTCGAGGTCCCGCTCGAGCCCCGCGACCCGCGCCTCGGCCTTGCTCTTCGCCTCCACCGCTACCTGCGTGGCCACCGCCCCGTCGCTCTCCGTGAGCGCCTGCTTGAACGGCCGCGGCGGCGCGCCGGCGCCCGCTCGCGCCTCGGCTTCCTTCACGCGACCCGTGAGCTCGTCGATGCGCCACTGGTCCGCTTGCCGCATGCCCTGCAGCTCGGCGAGCCGCTGGTGCAGCCGGGAGAGCTCCGCCGCCTCCTGCTCGATCCGCCCGACGAGCGTGTCGCAGCGCCGCTCCGCCCCCTCGGCGCGCTGCCGGTGCTGATCGGCCAGCGCTCGCGCCTCCTTGACCAGGTGCTCCGCCGCCTCGGCCCGCGCGCGCTCCGCTTCCGCCCGAGCCCGAGCCTCGAGCGAGCTTTCCGCCGCCGTCTGCGCCCGCGTGCGCTCCGCGTCCGAGCGATTCCGCTCCTGCTCGAGCCGTGACTCGAGCGCCTCGGCCCGCTGCCGCTCCCGTTCGAGCCGTCCCTCCCAGCTCTCGGCCCACTTCTGGAGGGCCTGGAGCTGCCCTGGAACCGCATCGCGCGTCAACACGCCGAGCTCGGAGGCCCGGCTCCCCGACACCGCCGTCTCGGCCGTGGGGCGCTGACGGACCTGCGTGCGAAGTTCCGCGAGCGCCGCGCGCGCCGACTCGAGCTCTCCACCAAGCTGCGCTGCGAGGTCCTCCTTCTCGCGCAGGAGCCGCCGCACCGCCGTGAGCTCCTGTCGGGACTCCGTGCTGGCCTCGAGCCCCCGCCGCTCCGCCTCGGCGAGCTCTTCTCGAAGACGCGAGACCTCCGCCTCCAGCTCTGCTCGCGCGCCCGCGTCGACCTCCTCCGCCTGGGTACGCATGCCAGCCGGCAGCGGCGGACGCAGCGCGTGGGCCTGGGCCCGTCGCGCGGCCTCCTCGGCCTGACCGAGTCGCTGGCGCGTGCGGTCCAGCTCCTCCGCGAGGTGCTCGAACTGCCGGCGGTCCGTCGCGAGCGCGGGGACCTGGAGCAGCCCGTAGCCGAGCGGCCGCAGCGGCCGGTCGCTGCACAGCGCGAGATAGTGCGTCGGCGGCTCGTCCTCCTCGACCAGCGTGCAGTCGAGCGCCGGGTCGAGCTCGTCGTCCTCCGGCTGGTAGTCGGCGACGATCGTCCCCGCGAAGGGGATCTCACCGAGGAGGCGGACGTTCGCGAAGGCCTGTGAAAGAAACTCGACCAGGTCGCCGTAGTCCATGGCGTGCGCGTAGCCGCTCTCGGCGCTCGGCACGGCGAAGAGCGCCACGCCTTCGCGAGCCAGCACGCGCCGGATCTCCGGCATCAGCGAGCCGCGGGTGATCCAGCGCTCCAGCTCGGGGACGAGGACCACGTCGAAGGACTCGTCGGGGAGGACCAGTCGGTCGGGCTCTCCCACCACGAACTCGACGTTCGCGTGGGCGTAGAGCCCGCGCGCCCGCCCGAGCAGCACCGAGGAGGTGTCGAGCCCCACGACCTGCGCGGCGCGGCTCGCGAGGAAGTCCGCCCCTCGGCCCGAACCGCATCCGATCTCGAGCACGCGCCGATCGAAGAGCAGGCTCTCGATGTACTGATACCGAACCAGGCGTTGGACCCACTGTTCTTGCGGCATCCGAATCGTCTCCAGGCTGGGGGTCCTCGGCGGGACCGGCCGCCCAAGCCCACGAGTCTCGCCCTTCGGCGCTCCTCGACGACCTGAGGGGGGATCCGCTGGACGGACCTCGACCGCGGACCGCGCGGCAGTCCTTTGTATCGGGCCCGGGCTCGGTTGTAAACCCACTGCGCCGTGGGGGTGGCCAGGGGAGGACCGAGGGGCGTGGCCGCCGGCGGGCCCGGCCCGAGGACCGGGGGGATTCCTCTAGCGCAGAGCGTCCGCGCTGAGGCGTCCGAGCGCCGTCCGCTCCTCCTCGGTGAGGCCGTGGAAGCGCACCGCCACCCCCGGCCCCGGCAGGGCGTCGTCTACCAGCACCCTCGTCACACGGCCGCGGCGACGGATGGGGCGAGCTCGACCGGGGACGGTGAGCTCCACCTCCAGCCACTCCCCGACCGGAAAGAGCAGCTCCGTGGCGAGAAAGACGCCTTCCTCGCTGACGTCGCAGGAATCGAGGTGGAAGGACTCCGCCATCGGGCCGGGCTCGGCGAAGACGCGGACGGGCATACGGCAGGGACGGCGGTCCGAGGCCCGACGCTCCATGGGACGAGAGGTCGTGTCGTGATTGAGCATCCCTCCATCCTAGGGAGGAGCGGCGCTCGGGCCAAAAAAATGCCCCGCCGGCGAGCTCGCGAGGATTATCCTCTCCGCATGCACGCCCGCCGCATGCACCTCGTCATTCAGGGGCGCGTCCAGGGGGTCTGGTACCGGGCGTCGGCCCAGCGAGAGGCCGCTCGCCTGGGCCTCTCCGGCTGGGTTCGCAATCGCCCGGACGGTTCGGTCGAGCTACTGGCCGAGGGGCCAGACCCCGCGCTCGACGCCCTCAGGACCTGGTGCGGTCACGGGCCCCCCGCGGCCCGCGTGGAGACGGTGCAGGCCGAGTTCTCGGGGGCCACCGGGGAGCACCACGGCTTCCACGTGGCGGACTGACCGGGGCCCCTCCGCGGACCGGGCCCCCGCAGGGCGGTGGAGTTCTCGGAGATGGGGGTATGGAGGGGGCGGCGCAGCACCGCGCTGAAGGCCTTCGCATCGATCCCCGCCGCACACCGCCGCCATCACCCCGTGCTTCCCTCGAGCCCTCGCGCGCGGTCCACCCGCCACGCCTACACCGCGATCACGGGAGCCCAAGGGGGCGCGAGGTGAAGCGAGGCCCGGGCAGCGTCCCGAGTGCCAGCCGCCCGCCCTCCCCCCGATCCACGGCTGGCGCGAGGGCTCGAGCCGCCGCTTGCGCCGGCCCACTCCGCCCCGCTGCCGGCTCATGCAAGCGGCGGCGTCCGCCAGGGCCCGCGTCACGAGCGCCCCTAGGCCCTCCCCGGTCTCTTCCATCCGGAGAACTCGATCACCCTGGGGCCCGCCGAATCGGGCCTTGACATCGGCCGACTTTCCGATCACATACTGCGCGCAGCTTTTTCCGATTCGACCGCAGGGCTCGACCGAGCCCTGGCCATCATCCGAGGAACTTCAAACGAAGACGCGCTGGCCAAGGCCAGCCCACAACGCAAGACGTTACGACCCGCCATGCCCGGGCCCGCCGGCCCGGCGTCCGCGCCGCCCTCCGGCGGCCCGCAGCAAGGAGAACTCATGAGCAACCCGGCCCCTCTGAACCTGAGCGAACTCAAGCGCATGAACATCAAGGACCTGGCGCACATGGCCCACGACTTCGGCATCGAAGGGGCCTCCAACATGCGCCGCCAGGAGCTGATCTTCGCGCTGCTACAGGCTCAAGCCGAGAAGAAGGGCGAAATCTACGGCGAAGGCGTGCTCGAGACGCTCCCGGACGGCTTCGGCTTCCTTCGCGCGCCGGACTACAACTACCTGCCCGGCCCCGACGACATCTACGTCTCCCCGTCGCAGATCCGGCGCTTCAACCTGCGCACCGGCGACACGGTGAGCGGCCAGATCCGCCCCCCGAAGGACTCGGAGCGTTATTTCGCCCTGCTCAAGGTCGAAAACCTGAACATGGAGCCGCCGGACGCGTCGAGGGAGAAGATCCTCTTTGACAACCTGACGCCGCTCTATCCGAACCAGAAGCTGAACCTCGAGTTCGAGCAGCGTAACTTCTCGACGCGCATCATCGACCTGCTCGTGCCGATCGGCAAAGGGCAGCGCTGCCTGATCGTCTCCCCGCCGCGCGCCGGCAAGACGGTGCTCCTGCAGAACATCGCCAACGCCATCACCTCCAACCAGCCCGACGTGGTGCTCATCGTGCTGCTCATCGACGAGCGGCCCGAGGAAGTCACCGACATGGAGCGGTCGGTCCGTGGCGAGGTGATCAGCTCCACCTTCGACGAGCCCGCGGCACGGCACGTCCAGGTGGCCGAGATGGTGATCGAGAAGGCCAAGCGTCTCGTCGAGCACAAGAAGGACGTGGTGATCCTCCTCGACTCCATCACGCGTCTCGCCCGCGCCTACAACACCGTCGTGCCCCCCTCCGGCAAGATCCTCTCCGGCGGTGTGGACTCGAACGCGCTGCACAAGCCGAAGCGCTTCTTCGGCGCGGCCCGCAACATCGAGGAGGGCGGCAGCCTCACGATCATCGGCACCGCGCTCGTGGATACCGGGTCCCGCATGGACGAGGTGATCTTCGAGGAGTTCAAGGGCACGGGTAACAGCGAAATCCACCTCGACCGCAAGCTGATGGAGAAGCGCATCTTCCCCTGCCTCGACATCAACAAGTCGAGCACGCGCAAGGAAGAGCTGCTCCTCGAGCAGGCGGTGCTGAACCGCGTCTGGATCCTGCGCCAGCTCCTGCACCCGCTGAACGTGATCGACTCGATGGAGTTCCTCCTCGACAAGCTCTCCAAGACGAGCAAGAACGCCGAGTTCCTTGCCTCGATGAGCGGCTAGTTCGACCTCTCCGTCGTCCCCGGCTCGCCCCGCACGACCTCCCCCAGGCATCATCCATCTGGCGCGCGCCCCTCGGCGCGAGGCATGCTACCGCAATGTCCGCTCCTCGCTCTCGCACGCGCCCCCTTCGCTCCATGCTCTCCGCCCTGCTCCCGCTCGGCCTCGCCGCGGCGGTGGGGTTCGCCCTTCCGCGCTGCAAGAGCGCGACGAGCTTCTACGAGGACCAGGGCGTCTCGCCCACCGACGGCCAGGTCGCGCCGCACGAGGGGGGCCCGGTCGCCGACGCCTACGTGAATCCGTGCCTTCCCGCTCCGCCGCCCTCGGTCACGGGCAAGGTCTACGCGCCGAACGGCACCGACCCCGTGGCGGGCGCCGCGGTCTACGTGCCGGTGGCGCTCTCCTCGCTCGGCTCGACCGTGCAGTGCGAGAGCTGCGCGATCGGCGGCAAGTTCCGGGCGCAGACGATCACCGGAGCCGACGGCTCCTTCAAGCTGGACCGCGTACCGAACGGCACCTTCCAGCTCGCGTTTCAGAAGGGGCACTTCCGCCGGGTGGTGGAGGTGACGGTCCCGGAGTGCGGCAGCCTCGAGGTGCCGAGGGAGCAGTCCACCCTCCCCGGCAAGCAGCGCGAGGGGGGCCCCTGGGACACGATCCCACGTATCGCCGTGGTGAGCGGGGCCTGGGACCGCCTGGAGAAGGTGCTCGACAAGCTCGGCGTGAAGGAGAAGACCGTCTACAACGGGCGCGACCAGAGCACCGGCCCGGAGAGCCTCCAGGCGCTCCTGCAGAACGGCGCCGTCATGCGGAGCTACCAGCTCCTCTTCATCAACTGCGGCACGCGCTTCGAGGAGCTCGTGACCTCGCCCGGCCCGGCGCGAAACAACCTCAAGGAGTACGTGCGGCAAGGGGGACGCCTCTTCGTCACCGACGTCTCCTATGACTTCCTCGAGCAGACCTTCCCCGAGTACGTAAACTTCGAGGGCTCGCCGCAGACCCCCGCCGCCCAGCCCGAGGAGCACAACGCCGCCGAGCTCGGCAGCCCGGACCTCGTCCTGCGCGCCGAGGTGCTGGACGAACAGCTCCGGAAGTGGCTGGCCCTCCCCGAGATCAACGCTCTCGGCCCCGACGGCAAGGTGGAGGTGCGCGGCTTCGACACCGGGTGGGCAGTGGCCAGCTCGGGCAACAGCCAGCTCCCCGTCACGACCTGGGTGCGCGGCGAGGCCAAGTGGGCCGGCGGCATCGGACCCCGCCCGCTCACCCTGAGCTACGAGTTTCTCGATGGGGACCACAAGGGGTGCGGCCGCGTGGTCTTCTCCTCGTACCACACCTACGGCGAGGCGGCCGAGCTCCTGCCCCAGGAGCGGATCCTCGAATACCTGATGCTCGAGATGGGGACCTGCATCCGAATCAAGTGAGGCGCCGGAGGGAGCCGGCGGCGGCCTGCCCGACCCGTCCTCCCACCGCCGGACCCTCGGCGGACCGATCGCCACGCCCGATCTTGACGCCCCTTCCCCCGCGCGCTATAGGTCCACCCCGGAGAGTTGAGCCATGAAGCGAGCCATTCACCCCACCTACAAGCCCGCCACCATCGAATGCGCCTGCGGCCATCAGGTCGAGACCTATTCCAGCCGCGGCTCGTTCAAGGTGGACATCTGCGCCGCGTGCCACCCGTTCTACACGGGCAAGCAGAAGCTCCTCGACGCGGCAGGCCGCGTGGAGCGGTTCAATAAGAAGTACGGCCGCACCGGAGAGTAGCGGGGCCCCTCCTGGCTCCGGCGCCCTGCGCGCACGCGGCACCGACCCAACCCCATCCGTCGTCTTTCGCGCTACAATGGGCCGCGTGGGCCTTCGTGCGCCCTGGGCCCCCTCCACCCGAGATCGATAGCCCATGTTCGACAAGCTCGCCGAGGTAGAAGACCGCTATCAGACGCTGAACGGGCTGCTCTGCGACCCCCAGGTCATCGGCAACCGGGACCAGTTCCAGCGCTACTCGAAGGAGCACGCGGACCTGGCGGAGCTCGTCGCGGCCTATCGCGAGTACCGCCAGACGAACCTGCGGATCGCCGAGAACAAGGAACTGCTGAACGACCCGGAGTTCCGCGACATGGCGCGCGAGGAGCTGGACCGGGATCGCCGCCGCATCGAGGAGCTGGAGGAGGCGATCAAGATCCTGCTCCTCCCCAAGGACCCGAACGACGAGCGAAACGTGCTGCTCGAGGTCCGGGCCGGCACGGGCGGGGAAGAGGCCTCGCTCTTCGCCGGCGACCTGTATCGCATGTACATGCGCTTCGCCGAGCGACAGCGCTGGCGCTGGGAGGTGCTCAGCATCAGCGAGAGCGCCTCAGGCGGGATCAAGGAGCTCATCGCGCTCATCTCGGGCGAGAAGGTCTACAGCCGCCTCAAGTACGAGAGCGGCGTGCACCGCGTGCAGCGCGTGCCGGCCACCGAGGCGCAGGGGCGTATCCACACCTCGACGGCGACGGTGGCGGTCCTGCCGGAGGCCGAGGACGTGGACGTCCACATCAACGACAAGGACCTGCGGATCGACGTCATGCGGTCCGGCGGACCGGGGGGGCAGTCGGTCAACACCACCGACAGCGCGGTGCGCATCACGCACATCCCGTCGGGGCTGGTGGTCCTCTGCCAGGACGAGAAGTCGCAGCACAAGAACAAGGCCAAGGCGTTCAAGATCCTCCGCTCGCGCCTGCTGGAGCAGGAGCAGGCGAAGCAGGACGCCGAGCGCAGCGAAGCCCGACGGTCGCAGGTCGGTTCCGCCGAACGCTCGGAGAAGATCCGGACCTACAACTTCCCGCAGGACCGCCTCACGGATCATCGCATCGGGCTCACCGTGCACAACCTCCCCTCCGTCCTCGACGGAGACATCGACACCGTGCTCGACGCCCTGCGAACCTTCTACCAGGCCGAGGCCCTCAAGACCGGGGGAGCGGCCGGCGCGGCCGCCGGCGACTGAGCGCCCCATGCAGTGGGTCGTCACCCTCTCCTCGGGCAACGCCGAGATCACGGACCGGGTGATGCGGGTCGAGGCCAGCGACTGGCTCGCCGCTCTGCGCATCGCGCGCCGGCAGGCAGGGGACCAGGGAGCCGCCCTCGGCCTCGTCTGCCGCATCCAGGCCGACCAGAGCATCCTGGTGCACGACCGAGACCGGCGGCGCGTCTTCTCGCTACGTCCGGCCGAGCCCGGCGAGATCGTGCCGGCCCCCTCCGCTCACCGCCCCTCCGTCACGCGCCCCTCCTCGGCGCCGGGGGTCTCGCGGCTCGCCACGGAGCGCGCGTACCCCGTGCACCCGGCGCTCGCCGCCGAGGCCTCACGTCCGCCGACGCAGGATGCCGCCGTGGACGTGGATGGCCTGCTCGGCTCGGCCTACGCCCACGCGCAAGATCTCGAGGCCCAGCCGTCGAGCGCCGAGGCGGTGGGCTACGCGCTCGACATCGCCGTGGCGCTCATCCCGGCCGAGGCGGGGGCCGTGCTCCTCTACGACGCGGAAGACGGCCGCGTCCACTTCGTGGCCACCCGCGGGCCTAAGGCGCTCCAGATCGTCGGGCTCACCCTCGCGCTCGGCGAAGGAGTGGCGGGCTTCTCGGTGCAAGAGGGCGTGGCGCTGAACGTGGTGGATCTGGCGCAGAGCCCCCACCTGCGCACGGCCATCGACCAGGGGCGCGGCGAGACGCGCTCGGTGGCGAGCGCGCCGATCTGGCAGGGAGGGCGCGTCGTCGGAGCGCTCGAGCTCGTGAACCGGATCGGGCTCGCCGGGTCGTTCACCGACGGCGAGCTGCACGTGCTCAACTACCTGGCCCGCCGCCTCGGAGAGCGGCTGGACGGCTAGCGCAGGCTACTTGCCCGCCGGCCGACTCGTTGGCCCCCCCTCCTTGGCCTTGGCGAGCGCCGCGGCCTCGGCGATCCAATCGAGGAAGTGGGGCACGGTCATCGGGTCGGTCATCTCGCGGCCATTGATGTAGAAGGTCGGCGTCCCCTGCACGCCCAGCCGCTCGGCCTCGGCCACGTCGCGCTCCACCTGAGCCTTCACGGCAGAGGAGTCCAGGTCGGCCTTGAAGCGCCTCGCATCCAGCCCGAGCTCCTTCGCGTAGCCAAGAAGATCGTCCCGGTCGAGGGCGGTCTGGTTGTCGAAGAGCTTGTCGTGCATGGGCCAGAAGCGGCCTTGCTTGTTGGCCGCCAGCGCCGCCTGCGCGGCGAGCTGCGCCTGCTTGTGGATCTTGCGCAGGGGCAGGTTCTTGAAGCAAAGACGGACATAGGGCCCGGCGGCCTTCTCGAGCGTCTCGCCGAGCTTTCGGGCCATCGCGCATCCGGGACACTGGAAGTCGGAAAAGAGCACGAAGACCGCGGCCGCTTTCTCGGGCCCTCGGCAGGGCGCCTGGGCCAGGTCGATCTTCTCGGGGGTCCGGGGACCGAAGCGCCCTACGAGCTGCTCGCCGATCTCCTGGTCGGTGCCGCCGTGCGCCAGCCCGAGCAGGATGCTTCGGGAGGCGAACACGCCACGGATGCACTGCTTGTCGCCGGGGAGCGTGCACTCCGCGAGCGGCCCCACGGAGCGCCCGGTACAGGGACACTTCTGCTCCTGCACGAGGCGCAGGAAGCGCTCCTGGAAGGGGGCCGGAACCTTGGACGGGTCCCCCCCGCACGCGCGGATGAGCCGGTGGGCGAGCTGGTCCTCGGTGGGGGAGCCCTTCGCGGCCTTGGGTTTCGAGGCCGGTGCGGCTGGCCCGACGACGGCGCCCTTGGGTGAACGACAGCCCGCAGGCAACAGGGCGACGCCGAGAAGAATCGAGAGAACGAGGAGACGCTTCGACATCCTCAAGGGCTACGGCCTCGGCGCGTCGCTGTCAATACGTGGCGCGTCCGCGGAGGCCGTGGGGCGGGCATCCCTCGTCTCGAGGAAGATGCGCAGCACCCCCGGAAAGACGGTCACGGAAAGCAGCAAAGAGAAGGCTATGCCGAAGATCACCACCGTGGCGAGCGGGCGCTGGACCTCCGAGCCGGCGCCGGTCGAGCTGGCCATCGGCAAGAAACCGAGAGCAGCGACGGCCGCCGTGGTGATCACCGCGCGAAGCGTGTCTCGTGCCCCGAGGGCGACCCCCTCGGCCAGGGAGGCCCCCGCCGCAATCCGCTCGCGCACCGCACTCGCCGTGACCACACCATTCAGAACTGCGATCCCCCCCAGGGCGATGAAGCCGACGGCGGCGGGGATGCTGAAGGTCATTCCACGCACGCCCAGGCCCAGGACTCCGCCGGCGAGGGCGAGCGGGACGAGCCCGAAGACCGCCAGCGCGTAGCGCACGTTGCCAAAGATGACAACGAGCATGCCGAAGATGATCAGCGCGGCGATCACGCTTACCCCGGCCAGCCGTCGGCTCGCGCGATCGAAGTTCTCGAACTGCCCGCCCCAGGTGACGCGGTAGCCCGACGGAAGCGGCGCTTCCCGCGCGAGCGTCGTTTGCGCCTCTCGGACCCAGGAAACCAGGTCGCGCCCCCGGAGGTTCACTTCCACGCGCACCGTCCGCTCGAGGTTCTCGCGCCGCACCTGCGCCGGCCCGTCGGTCTCCTCGAGCCGGGCCACCTCCCCGAGAGGAATCGGCCGACCGTCCGCGGCCTCGATGGGCAGCGCGGCCAGATCTTCGGGCCGCGACCCGACGGGCGTGAGCAGCCGCAGATCGAAGCGCCGCTGTCCCTCGTAGATCGAGCCCACCTTGAGGCCCACGCGCGCCGCCTCCACGGTGGCGAAGAGGTCTTCCACCTTGACCCCGTGCTGGGCCAGGCGAGCGCGATCCGGGTGCACGACGAGGCTCGGCAGTCCCAGAAGGCGCTCTACGCGCACGTCCCCCGCCCCCGGGACGCGTCGCGCCACGGCACCCACCCGCTCCGCGAGCTGTTTCAGCGAGAGCAGGTCGGGGCCGAAGAGCTGAATCGCCACGTCCGCCCGCGACCCGCTCAGGAGCTCGTTCGTGCGGTCCTCGATCGGCTGCGAGACCGAGACGAAGGTCCCAGGCACCTCCGCCTCGATAGAGCGCTTGAGCACCTCCGATAGCCCGTCCAGGTCGCGCGCCGTGCGCCATTCCGCCTTCGGGCGCAGCTTCACGAGCATGTCGGTGTTGTCGTAGCCCACGGGGTCGTAGGCGATCTCCGCGCGTCCGGTCATGCCGATCGTGGTCCGCACCTCGGGAAATCGCTTCAGCACGCGCTCGGTCGCCAGGTCGAGCTCGCGGGCCTGCGTGAGATTGATGGAGGGGGCGCGACGAATCGTCACCACGGCGTCCCCCTCGTCGATGCGTGGCACGAAGTCGGCGCCCAGGGCGGCGACGGCGGCGACCGCGACCGTAGTGCAGGAGGCCCCCGCAGCCGCGAGCCCCCAGCGGTGGCGCAAAAGCCCCGGCAACCACGCCGCGTAGCAGCGGTCGAGCCAGCCGAGCCAGGCCGGCCCATGTCGTTTCGGAGGCGGGACCAGCAAGACCAGAAGCCCGGGGAAGAAGAGCACGCAGTAGACCACCGCCCCGAAGAGCGCGCTGGCCATCGTCACGGCCATGGGGCGGAACATCTTCCCCTCGACTCCCTCGAGGAGGAGCAGCGGCAGGTAGACGAGCATGATGATCGCCACGGAGAGCACCACAGGCCGAATCACCCGCGCCGTCGCGGCCCCGTACGCGTCGGCGCACAGCTCGCGCGAGAGCTTGCGCCCCGCCAGGATGCCAACGAGCGCCTCGAGCACCACGATCGGCCCGTCGACGAGGAAGCCGAAGTCGATCGCCCCGAGGCTCATGAGGTCTCCCGTCACCCCGAAGAGGTGCATCCCCGCCAAGGCGAAGGTCATCGAGGCCGGGATGCCCAGGACCACCACCAGCGCCCCGCGGAGGGTCCCGAGCAAGAGCCAGAGCACGACCCCGACGACCAGTGCACCCTCCACGAGGTTACGCATCACGGTGCCCAGAGTGCGTCCGATGAAGTCGGCGCGGTCGTAGACCGTATCGATCATCACGCCACGCGGCAGCTCGCGCTGCACCTCGGCCAGCTTCTGCTTCACCCGAGTGACCACCTCTCGGCTATTCGCCCCGAGGAGCATCATCACGACACCGGTCACCACCTCGCCCTCCCCGTCGCGAGTGACCACGCCGTGACGTAGCGCCGCCCCGACGCGCACCTCGCCGAGGTGCCTGACGAGCACGGGAGGGCGCCCGGGCTCGCTCTTCACCACGGCTTTGCCCACGTCGCTCTCGTTGGCCAGGCGTCCGAGCCCACGGATGACCAGGGTCTCGCTCCCCCGCTCGACGTAGCCGCCACCCGCGTTCAAATTTGCGGAGCTGAGGGCCCGCCGGACCTCGCCGATCGTCAGGTGGTGCGCAAAGAGGCGCGAGTGATCGAGGCGCACCTCGTACTGCTTGAGGTCACCGCCCATCGCGTTGACCTCGATGACCCCGGGCACGGCCCGCAGCTTCGGTACGATCTCCCACTCGAGCGTCGTCCGAAGCTGCCTGGGCGAATGGAGGGGCGAACGCACCACGAACTGGAAGATCTCGCCCAGGCCGGTCGAAACCGGGGCGAGCTGGGGCACCGACGCCCCGGGGGGAAGCGTCTCCTGCGTCTCTCGAAGCCTCTCGAGCACGAGCTGGCGCGCAAACCAGACGTTCGTGCCGTCCCGGAAGACGGCTGTCACGGCGGAAAGGCCGGGACGCGAGACGGAGCGCAGCTCGACGAGCCCCGGCACGCCGTTGAGCGCCGTCTCGATGGGAAAGGTCACCGATTGCTCGACCTCGGGGGGCGAGAGTCCCGCCGCCTCCGTCAGCACGGAGACCTGCACGGTCGAGACGTCCGGGACCGCGTCGATGGGCAGGCGCAGCGCGGCGAAGGTGCCTCCCGCGAGCAGCAGGAGCGTCGCCCCTCCAACCAGATAGGGGTGCCGTGCGGATCCCTGGACCAGTCGAGCGAACATGGCCTACCTGTAGATCTCGGATTTGATGGCGAAGAGGCCGCCCGTGACGACCCGCTCACCCGCCTTGAGACCCGCACGCACTGCCACGTAGCTACGGTCGTGCGGACCGAGCGTCAGAGGACGAGGTTCGACGAGGTCAGGCTCCGCCATGACGAAGACGTGCGGCACACCATCCACGACAGTGACCGCCCCTCGGGGGACGGCGAGAGTCGCCACCCGCGACCCGTCCGCGAGCAGCTCGGCCTTGACCGACTGCCCTGGGCGAAGCTGTCCATCGGGGTTCCGGATCTCCACGCGGACCGTCGCACTCCGCGTCGCCACGTCCAGCACGTAACCCACGTGCGCCACGACCCCCCGCACCGCGTGGCCGCCGTGACTCGCGGGGACGACCTCGACCGGGTCTCCCATCCGCACCGTCGCTAGGTCCCGCTCGAAGACCTTCAGCTCGACCCAGAGGGACGACAGGTCCGCGACCACGTACGCGGCGTGCGAGGGCTCCACTGCCTGCCCCCGTGCGAGCTTCGCCTCGATCACCCTCCCGGCGATGGGACTCCGCAGCCTGAGCAGACCGAGCGGAGTCCCGCGGTCGCCTCCGAGGGCCCGCATCGACTGCTCGGCCGCCTCGCGCTCCGCTCGAGCCACCGCCGCCTGGGCCTTCGCCTGTTCCGCCTCCCGGCGAGAGCCCACCCGTTCCGCGGCGAGGCTCGCCGCGCGCTGCGCCTCCGCCTCGGCCGCAACTTCGCGCGCCTTGGCCTTGAGCAGGTCCGCCTGGGCTCGTGCGAGCTCCGCGCTGTCGAGGTCCGCCAGCACCTCCTCCTTTCGCACGGGGTCGCCAAGCACCTTGTAGACGCGCCTCACCCTGGCCGCGATGCGCGAGCCGACCACCGCCACGCGCCGCGGATCCGTCGCCACGGTACCCACGAGCTGCACGACCGGCCGAAAGCTGCGAAGCGCAGCGGGCTCCGAGGCAAGGCCAATCCGTCGCGCAAAGGCCGCGCTCAGCCGGAACCCTTTTCCGCTCGGCTGGGGCAGATCGCCTCCCGCGCCACCGCTCGTCGGGTGCGGCTCCTCCGACCGGAGCAGCCAGGCGGCGCCCCCGCCCAAGATCGCTAGCCCAACGGCTCCGAGGAGGATCATCGGCAGTCGCCGACGGGGACCTCGCGCGGGCAGGGACAAATGGATCTCTGATTCTAGAACCTCCGTTGCGGCATTTTCGCTCATGGTCCTTCCGCTCCCGTGGCCTCGAGCAGCCCCACCCAGGCCTGCCAACAGGCCTCGAGCGCGTCGACTCGGGCCAGGTGGAGCTCCGCAGCGTCGGCCGCCGCCGCGGTCAATCTGAAGATGTCGAAGCGTCCGGCTTGCCAGCCCAGCTCCACGAGCCGGAGCCGCTCGTCGGCCGCGGGGAGAGCCTCGGCCGAGATCCGCCGGAGCTGCTCGCGAGCGAGGTCGTAGGCTCTGTGGGCCCCCACGACCTCTCGAAGAACGCGTTGGCGCGCCAGCTCGAGACGCGTCCGCTCGGTCTCGGCCACCTCGCGCCCCACGGCCAGCGGGCCCTGGTTGCGCTGCAACAAGGGGAGCTCTACTGACAGGCCCACGACCCCGAAGACCGGCGAGGCAGGCGATGCATCCACCCCGCCGTACACGCCGACTCGCGGCACCACCTCCCGGCGCAATCGCTGCAGAGTCACGTCTGCCAGCGCCACGCGCGCGCGCAGCTCGGCGAGCTCGCCCCGTCTCGAGATGGCAAGCTCGCGCGACCTGCCAAGGCCCGGGGTCGCCGGAAGCGCCGTTTCGTCGCACGGCGTGGAGAGCTCGAGATAGGCCTCGGGGGGAGATCCGAGAGCATCGAGCAGGGCCATGCGTCGCCCCACGAGCGCTGCCTGCGCACGTATCTGCTCCGCTCGCAGCTTGGCGAGACCTACCCGTGCCGAGGTGGTGTCCGTGTCGCCGGAGGCGCCTGCCGCCACGCGCTTCTCGGTCGCCGCGAGCACGCGTCGCGCAATGGCCTCCGCCCGTCCGAGCTCGACGAGCCTCAGCCTGGCAAGCTGCTGCGCCGCGTAGGCCCGGTAGGCCCGGTGCCGTGCCGCGAGACGGGCCGCACCGACGCCCTGGCGCGCCACCGCCAGGCGGCCGGCGGCCTCCTTCACCCGCAGCGCCGGGGCCCCGCTCACGTCGAAGGCAAGCTCGAGTCCTCCGGCAAAGCCCAGGGCCCGCCCGGAGGTCTCACGGGAGGGGCGGACGTCGAAGTTCGCGCGCGGATTGACAGGGGTGATAAGCCCCGCTCCCACGCGCGTCGCGCGCGCCTCTGCCTCGAGGCGAGCCGCGAGCCGCACCTCGGGAGCGGACTCCGCGGCGTACTCGAGCGCCCGCCGCAGGCTCAGCTGCTCGGCGCGCGCCGACGTTGTGCCGATGACCAGCCCAAGGAGAAGGGGCCCAGCTCTCGTCATTCGCAGTCCAAACCTCGCGCCGCCGTCCAGACGACGCCGCTCGTACTGGGATTGCCAGCGACGCCGGCACCTGCGACCTGGGCGTTGGCGAGTCGTCGGTGCGCTGGCGGAGCGCTCGGGTGACCGAGCGCGCGCCCGCGAAGCTGTCGGAGTATCGGTGTCTGGGTTAGCTGAACTGGCGGGGCGGCCGTTCGAGCGCGCGCTGATGGGCGTGCCGCGCCGACCCGGCAATGGGGGCCGGAGCCTCCCGCTCATCGAGCAGCGCGGTGGCTGCCGAATGGGTGCTGGGGGGCAGAAGATCGTCCGTCTCGGGGGCGTCGCCGTCGGTAGCCGTCAAGGGCGCCGCGTGTCGGGGCCCCTCCCCGCCGGAGGGAACGTGGCCGGGGCCGAGGAGCGCGAACAGGGCAGCCACGAGAACAAGCCAGCCGACGAGCCCGGCGCGGGAGTTGGCTCGAACTCTCGCCAGCACTTCCTGCTCTCGGGCGAAACGCCGCTGCACGGTACGAACTATAGTCACGACCTCATCCGTGACAAGGGGGTCCCCCCGGCAGGGACCAACATCGTCCTCACCAGCGGCTCATCGCGCCGAGGTCGTGAACCGCCGTGAACCCGGCGCCGCGCAGGATGCCGGCAGCCCGCGCGCTGCGCATGCCGGCGGCGCAGTAGACCACCACCGGCTGATGCGCGGCTCCGACCTCTTTCACCCGCGAGGCCAGCTCCTGCACGGGGATGTTCACCGCCCCGGGCAGGTGCCCGCCGGCGAACTCCTCGCGCGATCTCACGTCCAGCAGGCGAGCGCCCTTGGAGACGAGGGCCCGCGCGTCTTCACTCGACAGACCAGATCCTCTACGAAAGAACATGATCAACCCGACGGCTAGGATGGCCACCGCGACCACCGCGATCTTCGGCCACACGGTCTACTCCAGGCGCCCGAGGGCCCGCTCCAGCTTCGCGCGCACCTCCGTCGCCAGCTCGGTCAGCTCCGGCTTGCCGGCCATGGCGATCGTCTGCATCGGATCCACGGCCATCACCGTCGCCCGCTGCTCGTCGTTCTCGTAGACCACCACGTTGCACGGCATCAGGAGCCCGGCCTGCAGGTCCGTCTGGAGCGCCCGGTGCGCGAAGGGCGGGTTGCAGGCACCGAGAATCTTGTAGCGACGGAAGTCGACGTCGATCTTCTTCTTCAGGGTCTCCTTGACGTCGATCTCCGTGAGGACGCCGAACCCCTCGGTCTTGAGCGCCTCGGTCACGCGCGTGAGCGCCTCGTCGTAGGTGCAGCGCAGTTCCTTGTGCATTCCAACGTTCTTCATGAGCAGCTCCCTCCCTGCGGATCGTTCGAGTCGGCCTTGCCCGCCGTCTGCCGCGCCGACCGGCGCGGATCAGGTACGGCTCAAGTGGGCACTCCCAGCCGCGGCAGAACGAAGATTTGCAGGCCGAACCACACGGCCGCAAAGATGATCAATCCGAGATATCCATCCATGGAGTACGTCCCTGGCGTTCGTCTGGTGTCGGGGCGGCACGCGGCCGCTACCTTTGCTTGGAGCCGGGCCGGGCAAAAAGGATTCAGCGCCCTTCCCTGGCCGCCCAAAAGCCGTCGATCGCCGTCTGGACCGACCGCCGCGCCTCCTCCGGCATCTCTCCCGCCGGGGCCGTGCGGCAGAGCGCCAGGGTCTGGCGCAGCGTGTCGCAGGCCGCGCGACACCGCGGGCAGCCTGCAAGGTGTCGCTCCAGCTCGCCGCAGAGCTCGGCGCTGATCTCCCCCTCCTGGTGCCGCGAAAAGAGGAGCAGCACGTCGGGACACCCCTCGGCCGGCCCTCGCTCCTCGGTGGCAAGCGGCGGGCCCTGCAGCAGCGGAACGAGTCGCTCCCGCACCGCCAGCCGCGCCCGGTGCAGGCGACTCTTCACGGCGTCCACGGAGAGGCCCATCACCTCTGCCACCTCGGGAGCCGTGAGGCCCTGGACGTCGCGCAGGACCAGCACCTCGCGATACATCGGTTCCAGGCGGCCTATCGCGTCGTCCAGGGCCTGCTGCAGCTCGAGGGTCGCGAGTTGCTCGTCGGCCAGCTCCGCGGAGTCGGCCGGGAGCGGCTCCCGCCCTTCGATGGCCCGCTCGAGCGAGCGCTCCTCGTCGGGCGCAAACTTGCTCCTGCGCCGCTGCTTGATGCAAAAGCTGCGGGCGATGCTGTAGAGCCAGGTGGAAACCGACGAGGCTCCACGGAAGTTGCCCACTCCCCGCGCCACCGCGAAGAGCGTCTCCTGCACCACGTCCTTGGCGTCCTCGGGGTGGCGACACATCTTCAGGCCAAAGCGGTAGATCTGTCCCTGGTGCCGTTCGAGCAGCCGCTCGAGGGCCACGCGGTCTCCCGCCTGGGCCGCGGCGACGAGTTCCTGGTCCGTGGGGGTGGCCATCTGCCGAGGGATAGCACAGGGCGGGCGTCGGAGGGAGTGCCCCCTGCGCGGCCCGCCGCGCCTCCGTCAACGGCTGGGGAGCCGCTTCAGCGCCTCCTCGGGGTCGAGGCTCCCGGGGGTCGCCCCCTGACCGCGCATGAGGTTTCCCATGAGGAGGCGAAAGAGGTCCTTGGGGTGCATCCCCACGATGGCCAGAGAGCGCTTGAGCGACGCGAGCGTCTCCCGGTCGAAGAACGACCGCAGCACCGTCTCCCCCGACTCGTCCACGCCTAGGTCCGCGTCCCCGTGGGCGCCGTGCAGCCAGCGCCGCGCGAGGCCCGTCACGACACCGCCCCCTCCCGCCGCCTCGTCGAGCGCACGGGTCCACGCCGGGACGGTGACCAGGCGAAACCGATAGCGGTCCACCGCGGCGCGCAGAATCTTGCGCAGACGCGGCGCGCCGAGGCGCTTCTCGAGCGCCGCGTAGAAGTACGGCGCCTTGCCGTACACGATCGCCGCGTAGGCCATCGACGACGGGAATTGCGCGAGCGGTTGCGCGGCCGCCAGGTCCGCTCCCCCGAGCAGGCGGTAGATGCCGTAGTTGAGCTTGGCGTTCGTGTCGAGGAGCGCTTCCCCCGCCTTCTTCCCGAGCGCGTGCTTGGCGTATTCCCCCGCAGCGTACTGCGCGAGCGGCTCGTCGAGCGCGGCGTGGCGCCGGCAATCGATCCCCACGAGGCCGGCGAAGTACTGGTGGGCCACCTCGTGCGCCACCGTGAAGAGGGCCATGCGTTCGATCATCTGGTCCATCGAGCCGAGCTGCCCCTCGCCCTGCGGCTTGCCGCCGGAGCGTGGCTTCTCGAACGCCCCCTGCAGGACGCCGCCGAGGCGCCCGATCAGCTTGAGCAGCTGGGCCAGCGGACTGCCGCTCTGGCTCGGCTTGCGGTAGAGCATCCCCGCGATGAGCACCATCCCCGAGAACTCCACGCCCCCCGCGCCACCGACGAGGGTGGACTCGACCACGTCCAGCTCCGTGTAGGGATACGGCCCGAAACGCTCCTCGAAGAGGCGGAGCGCGGCGTGCGCCGTCGCCAGCACACGCGCCCCGGCGGCGGCGTCCTCGGCCAGGTAGACGCTGGTCACCCGCACGTCGCCGAGCGCGCGACTCTTCCTGACCAGCTTGCGCCCCGCCACGAGGACCAGGTCCCGCACCGCCGCCCCCGCCGAGTGGAAGACCACCTGATCCGCGCCGAGCGGCGCTCCCTTCTCCTGGTCCACCAGGTTCGAGACCATCTGGTAGCCCTTCGGCAGCACCGTGCGCAGCTTGAAGTGCGCCAGCTCGTTGTAGGCCAGGTCCCCGAAGCGCGCCGGCGCTGAGGTGTCGAAACGACCGTCCCCGTAGGGGGCCACCATCGGGTAGGCCGAGGCCAGCGTGAGCAGACCGTCCCCCACGGCGAGCAGGCCGTAGTCCGAGGCGGCGCTCCCCGTGCCGCTCATCCCGAGCGACGAGAGCGCCTGCGCGAAGAGGTCGTTCGCGTCGGCCGGCAGCGGCCGAAGGCGCGCGGAGTAGCTCACGCGGAGCTTCACGCGCTCGCCGGGGGCGAGAGGACGCGCGAAGCGGAGTTCGACCAGCGTCGGACGGCGGCGCGCGAGCGTCACCTGGGGACCGTCGACCGCGGTCGCCTCGGTCACCTGCATGGCGGGCGCCCCGGCGGCCCCCAGCTCGCGAGGAGCGTTCGGGTGCAGAAGAAGCGGCAGCACCGCGAGCGGCCGCTTCGAGCGGTTCTTGAAGTGGATCACCACCCGGCCCGCCAGGCGCGCCGAGGCCTCGTCGAGGGCCAGGTCCAGCTCGTAGAGCGGCAGGTCGCGTAGGTCCGTGAGGCCCGACTGTCGCGCGAGCTGGGGGCGCTGCGCCGGGCGGATCAGCGCGAGGAGCGGGGCCAGGTCGTAGCTCGCCTGCGCGCGCGCCGTGGCGTCGGCGCGTCCGACCGCCGGAAGCAGGGAGAGACCGAGGCCGAGGAGAACCGACAGCTGGCGCGGAAGGGGCATGGGGGTAAGCTTCCCAGCGGCGCCCGCCGGGAACAAGCGGCGCGAGCGTTGACAGCGCGTAACGCGGCGTGTTACCCACGCGCACGTTGAAAGGTCATACCGAGGGACGGAGCTCAAACGGAGCCTCCACCGTCGGACCCAGTCAAGGAGAGACGACCGTGAAGATACTGGTCACCGCCAAACGGGTCCCAGACCCCGAGCAGAAGGTGAAGATCAAAGGTGACGCCGTCGACCTCGCCGGCGCGAACTTCGTGGTCAATCCCTTCGACGAGTATGCGGTGGAGACAGCGCTGCGCCTGACGGAGAAGGGGAGCGGCGGGGAGCGGTCGGGTGAGGTGGTGGTGCTGTCCATCGGCCCCAAGGACGCGAGCCAGCAGGTGCGGAGCTGCCTGGCCATGGGCGCGGACCGAGGGATTCTCGTCGCAGGAGACGACACCGCCCTCGACAGCGAGCAGGTCGCGCGCATCGTGACCGCCGTCGTGCAGAAGGAGAAGCCGACGCTCGTCCTGATGGGCAAGCAGACGGTGGACGGCGACGCGAATCAGGTGCCGCAGCTCGTGGCCGGCTACCTCGGCCTGCCGCAGGCCTGCTTCGCCTGCGACGTGGAGCTCGCGAGCGACCAGGCCTCCGTGACGGTGGGCCGCGAGGTCGACGGGGGCACCGAGTTCAAGAAGCTTCCGCTGCCGGCCGTCGTCTCGGTGGACCTGCGCATCGTCATGCCGAACGCCGTTCGCAACGCCCAAGGAGGCGCGACCTACGGCGACGGACCGCGCTACGCCTCTCTTAAAGGGATCATGGCGGCCAAGAAGAAGACGATCGAGGAGCTCGACGCGGCGGCCCTCGGCGTGTCGCTCACCCCGGCGGTGAAGACCGTGGGCGTGGAAGCGCCGCCCGAGCGCAAGGCCGGCATCAAGGTCGAATCGGTGGACCAGCTGATCGAGAAGCTGCGCACCGAAGCCAAGGTCCTATAGCGAGAGCGAGGAGACGACGATGGGCAACATTCTGATCGTTGCAGAGCAAAAGGCGGGCGCGCTGCGCTCGGCTTCGCTGAACGCCATTTCCTTCGCTCGCAAACTGCGGGAAACGCGCGGTGCGGGCGACCTCATCGGCCTGGTGATCGGGCAGAACGTCTCCGGCGCGGCCTCGGAGCTGGCCGGCTACGGGCTGACCAAGGTGATCTCCGTGGACCACGCGAGCCTCGGCGGTTACATGGCGGAGACCTACGCTCCGGTGGTCGCGCAGGTGGCCAAGGCGCAGGGCGCGGACCTCGTCTGCGGCACCTCGACCTCGATGGGCAAGGACCTGCTCCCGCGCGTCGCGGCGCTGCTCGGAGCGGGGATGGCCTCGGAGGTCTCGGGGGTCCTCGGCCCGAAGAGCTTCCGGCGGCCGATGCTCGCCGGGAACGTGGTCGCCAAGGTCGAGGTCACCACGGCCATGGCGGTGGTGTCCGTGCGGCAGACCGAGTGGGCTCCGGCCGCGGCGAGCGGCAGCAGCTGCGCGGTGGAGACGGCGGATGCGGGCGCGGTGAGCACGCTCGGCGCGCAGGTCGTGAAGCTCGAAGCGGTGACGAGCGCGCGACCCGACCTCACGGACGCCAAGGTGGTCGTGTCGGGGGGCCGCGGGATGAAGGCCGCCGAGAACTTCAAGCACCTGGAGGCGATCGCTGACCTGCTGGGCGGCGCCGTGGGCGCCACGCGCGCCGCGTGCGACGCCGGACTCGTGCCGAACGACCTGCAGGTGGGGCAGACCGGCAAGGTAGTGGCGCCGAACCTGTACGTGGCGGTAGCGATCAGCGGCGCGATCCAGCACCTGGCGGGCATGAAGGGCTCGAAGGTGATCGTCGCGATCAACAAGGACCCCGAGGCGCCGATCTTCCAGGTGGCCGACTACGGGCTCGTAGCCAAGTGGGAGGACGTGCTCCCCGAGTTGACGGAGAAGCTGAAGGCCGTGAAGGCCAGCCAGTAGCCCGGGACCCAAGGGGCCGGCCGCGACCTGCGCGCCCCGGGGCCGTCGCCCGTCCAGTTCCCGCCCCGCCCTCTCTCTCCTCCTCCCCGCGCAAGACTGCCGGCGCTCCCCGCCGACGGCCCTCGAAATGTGGTCCGGCCGACAGATATCCCGTGGACAGGTGAGCGGCCCTACTGTAGGTTCCCGCACAGATTGGCCCGAGGAGCCCCCCGTGCAAGAGGACCGGCGCGCACTCTGGTATCTCAAAAAGATACCACTTTTCAGATTCTTATCGGCTGACGAGCTCTCCGCGCTGGCCGACCACGTGACGCTCGAGGAGGCGCGCCGCCGCCGGGTGATCTACATGTCGGGGGACCCCGGAGAATCCGTCTATTTCGTCAACGGGGGACGGGTGAAGATCTCCCGCGTCACCCCGGACGGCAAGGAGCTCACCCTCTCGTATCGCGGCCCCGGAGAGATCTTCGGGGAGCTCTGCATCGTGGACGGCGGCCCGCGCCAGGAGATGGCCGAGGCGATGGAGAACGCGCTGGTCACGCAGATGGAGCGCCCGCGCTTCGAAGAGGTGGTGAAAACCCACAGCGCGGTCGGCTACGCGCTGAGCAAGATCCTCTGCCAGCGCCGCCTCGAGCTGGAAGCCAAGATGGAGGACCTCGTCTTCAAGGACGTGAACGCCAAGCTCGCCGAGCTTCTGCTGAACCTTTGCGAGGACTACGGCGTGGACGACGCGCGCGGCACGATGGTCGCGGTGAAGATCACGCACCAGGAGATGGCCAACCTCATCGGCTCGACGCGCGAGACGGTGAGCCTGACGCTCTCTCACTTCAAGAAGAAGAAGCTCATCTCCAGCGACGGTCGCAAGGTGATCATCACCGACCGAGAGGGTCTTCGCGCGCTGGTGTAGCGCGATGGATGAGCCACAGGCCCGCCCCGAAAGCTGCCGCCGCGAGGCCCAGGAAGACCGGACTCGCCTCGAGCCGCTCTAGCTCCTTTCCACCCATAGCCCGTCCGAGCAGCAGCGCCGCGCTGTTGTTCAGCACGTGGAACGTCATGGACAGGACGATCGACCGCCCCCGCAGGACGATCCAGGCAAGCACGCCCCCCAGGATGGCCGTGGAAAGGAGGCGGTAGATCGAGAGGTGGAACAGGCCGAAGAGCGCCGCGTTGAGCAGGACGATCGCACCGGTCTTCATCCCGCGCTGGCTGGCGCGGAGGAGCACCCCCCGAAAGAGCAGCTCCTCGCAGATCGCCGGGGAGAGCGCGAGCGCAAAGAGGTCCAGGGCCAGGCTGCGGTGCGGGTCGAAGAGCAGGCGGCGCGCCTCGTCGAGGATCTCCTTGGGGATCGGCAGAACGCGCTGCTGTGCGGCCTCCACGAGCACCCCGACGAGGTACCACCCGCTCGCCCCCGCCAGGATCGCGCCGACCAGAGCGCCCGCCGAGGGACGCCGGAGCGCCAGCACGGCGCGGGGGTCCAGCCGCGCGAAGCGAATCAGGAGCACGACCGGCGTCGCGATGAGCAGCCACTCGGTCACGAGCAGCCCGGGGATTATCCCCCACGCCTGCAGCGGCCGGCCCACGAGGAGCATCAGCGCCATCACGCCGAGGAGGAGCGTCCCCGCGTGCCACGGCTCGGGAAAGGCGGCCAGCGGCCGGGCACCGCGCCCCGAGGCTCCACCCGCGTCGGCCTCGGCCGCGAAGAGCAGCCGCTCGCCCTGATAGATGCGGGCCCCGATGCTGAGGGCCGCGAGAGCGTAGGCCAGCGTGCTCCCCACCGCGAGGAGCGTGGGGAGCCAGGCCAGCTTCCCGGCCACGAGCTCGCGCGTGAGAAGCGCGACGTTCACCGCGGGGAGGAGCGCCGTGAGCGGCGTGAGCTCGACCCCCGGGAGCTGGCTCACCGCGGTCGGCAGGACGCAAACGAGGTAGACGGGGGTGAGGAGCGTCTGGGCCTCCTTGAAGCTCCGCGCCAGCGTGGCCACGGCCACCATGACGGCGGCGTAGAAGAGGGCCGCGGGGACGAGCGCCACCACCGTCAGCGCCACCGACGACCACGGCAGCTCGGCGAGCAGCCCGCTGGCCTTGAGCGCGGGGGCGAACCCGAGCCCGAAGGTCACCCCGATCGAGCCCATGTTGAGCAGCCCCGTCACGAGCGCCACCGTGGCCACCACCAGGCACTTGCCGACGATCAGCGCGAGCCGCGGCACCGGCGCGACGAGCAGGGTCTCCAGCGTCCCGCGCTCCTTCTCCCCGGCCGTCAGGTCGATCGCCGGGTAGAAGGCCCCGAGGAGGACCATCAGCACCACGAGCATCGGGATGAGCGTGGACAGGATCTTGCGGCCGATCTGCTTCTGGCTGGCGAGCCCCCGCTCCCTGACCGCCAGAGGCTCGAGCAGCGATGGAGAGAGGCCCGCCCGTTCGAGGCGGTCGCGCGCCAGGGCCCGGCCAAACCCCTCGAGCGCCTTCTTCGCCCGGCGCAAGGCCTGCGTCGACGCCTCCCGCGTCTCGTCGAAGACGAGCTCCAGGCTCACCGGCCGCCCGGAGGCCAACGCCACGCCATGCTCCCCCCGCACGTCGAGCACCAGGTCGAGCTCGCCGCGGCTCACCGCCTCCCGCTGCGCCGGTCGCACCAGGCGAAGCTGCGGGTCGTGCGCGAGAGCGACGTCGAGCTCCGGCCAGGCCGGTCCCGCCAGACCGACCCGCGAGGGCTGCGCGCGGCGGGCCGCCTGCTGCACACCCATCCACTGCGTGACGCCCACCCCGACGAGCGGATAGAGGCAGAGGGGGAGGAGCACCATCACGATCAAGGTGCGCTTGTCCCGCAGCGTCTCGAGCACCTCCTTGCGGTAGATGAGCCAGACGAGGCGGGTCATGCCGATCCCTCCGCGGCCTTCGCCTCCACGCCACGCTGCCGGTCGAGCAGCCGCAGGAAGGCCTCCTCGAGCGACCCCGCCCCGAGCTCGGCCTTCAGGACCGCGGGGGCCCCCTCGGCCAGCAGCTTCCCGCCCGAGAGGAGACCGATGCGATCGCAGAGCAGCTCGGCCTCCGACATGTAGTGCGTGCAGAACAGGATGGCCCGCCCGGCGCCTCGGGCGGTTCGCACGAAGTCCGCCACCGACCGGCTCGCGACGATATCGAGCCCCGCCGTCGGCTCGTCGAGGATCAGCACGGGCGGATCGTGGATCGTCGCCCGCGCGAGCGAGATGCGCTGCCGCTCCCCCGTGCTGAGCTTGCCGCAGCGACGCTCGAGCAGCCCCTCGAGGCGGAGCGCCGGAGCCAGCACCTCGATCCGCGCGTCCACCTCGGCCACGGTCTTGCCGTAGAGCTGCCCGAAGAAACGCAGGGTCTCGCGCGCGGTCAGGCGCTCGTAGAGCCCCGTCGCCGCGGTGAGGTACCCGACGCGCGACTTGGCGCGCTCGACGTCGGCGGCCACGTCCTCGCCGCAGATCCGCGCCTGCCCCGCGTCAGGGCGCAGCAGGCCGGCCAGCATGCGCAGCGTCGTGGTCTTGCCGGCGCCGTTCGGACCGATGAGCCCGTAGACCTCTCCCGCCGCCACGGCGAAGGAGAGCCCCGCCACGGCGTCCAGGCCGGCGAAGCTCTTCCGCAGCTCGCACGCGGCGACGCTCACGACAGCACTCGCTTCAGCCAGGCTCCCGTGTGCGAGCGAGGCGAGGCCGCCACCTCCTCCGGCGTCCCGGCCACGACCACCTCCCCTCCCCCATCGCCCCCCTCGGGGCCGAGGTCGATCACGTAGTCCGCGCTCTTCACCACGTCCACCTGATGCTCGATCACGATCACCGTGTTTCCCGCGTCCACGAGCTCGTTCAGCACTTCCAGCAGCAGGTGGATGTCCGCAAAGTGTAGCCCCGTCGTGGGCTCGTCGAGGATGTAGAGCGCGTGTCCGCTCCCTCGTCGCGCGAGCTCCTTCGCCAGCTTCATGCGCTGCGCCTCGCCCCCGGAGAGCGTGGTCGCGGCCTGCCCGAGTCGAAGGTACCCGAGCCCCACCCGCGAGAGCACCTCGAGTCGGTCTCGCACCGGAGGGACCGCGGCGAACAGCAGCCGCGCCTCGTCGACGGTCCGCTCCAGCACGTCCGCGATCGAGAGCCCCTTGTACCGGATGCGCAGGGTCTCCTCGCCGTACCGTCGCCCCTCGCAGACGTCGCACGGCACGTACACGTCGGGGAGGAAGTGCATCTCGATGCGCAGGATGCCGTCCCCCTTGCACGCTTCGCAGCGCCCCCCCTTCACGTTGAAGGAGAAGCGCCGGCCGGTGTACCCGCGCAGCCGCGCCTCGGCGGTACCGGCGAAGAGCTCCCGGATGGGGCCGAAGAGCCCGGCGTAGGTGGCAGGATTCGACCGGGGCGTGCGGCCGATGGGGCTCTGATCGACCGCGATCACCCGCTCGAGCAGCTCGAGTCCCTCGAGCCCGTCGTGCTCCCCCGCCGCGTCGCGACTGCGGTGGAGGAAGGCCCGCGCGGCCGGCAGGAGCGTGTCCACGATCAGCGAGGACTTCCCCGACCCGGAGACGCCGGTCACGCAAGTCAACGTGCCGAGCGGGATCCGCACGTCGATCCCCTTCAGGTTGTTGGTGCGGGCGCCGCGGACCAGCAGGGGCTTGCGCTGCCCCTTCCTCCGCGCGCGCGGGACCTCGATCCGCCTTTTCCCCGCCAGGTACTGCCCGGTGAGGCTCCCGGCGGTCGCCATCACCTCCTGCAGGGTCCCCTGGGCCATCACGCGCCCCCCCTGCTCGCCCGCGCCGGGTCCCAGGTCCACCACGTAGTCGGCCGCGCGCATCGCCTCCTCGTCGTGCTCCACCACGAGAACCGTGTTGCCGAGGTCGCGCAGCCGCAGCAGCGTCTCGAGCAGCTGCGCGTGGTCTCTCGGGTGGAGCCCGATCGAGGGCTCGTCGAGGATGTAGAGCACCCCCACGAGAGCGGCCCCGATCTGCGTGGCCAGCCGCACGCGCTGCCCCTCGCCCCCCGAGAGGGTCGCCGCGACGCGGTCGAGAGTCAGGTACCCGAGCCCCACGCCGCGAAGGAAGGTCAGCCGCGAGACGATCTCGCGCAGGATGCGAGCCCCCACGATCTGATCGCGCCCTTCTAGAACGAGGCCTTCAAAAAACCTGAGGGCGGCCTCGACGCTCAGCCGGGAGAGGTCGTGGATCGACCGCTCCTCGAGGCGGACGGCGAGAGCCTCGGGCCGGAGCCGCGCCCCCCCGCAGGCTGGGCAGCTCGTCCGTCGCAGGTAGGCCTGGAAGGCCTCGACCACCGCGTCGAACTGCTCGAGCTCGCCGACCGTCGCGCCCTCCTTCTTGCGTTTGACCCGCTCGGCCATGCGACGCTCGAGGTTCGGGACAACCCCCTCGAACGGCCGCCGGTAGGTCTGCGCGCGCTCTCCCTCCCCGAGCGTCAGCTCGAGCGGGTCGCCCCCGGTGCCGTGAAGGATCAGCCGCCGCGCCTCCTCGGAGAGCAGCCGGTAGGGGGCATCCAGGTCTATCCCCTCCCGCAGAGCGAGCGCCTCGAGGAGGCGATGGTGGTAGGCCCCCCCCCGCTGCTCCCAGGGCTCGATGGCCCCCTGACGGAGCGACAGCTCGGGGTCCGGGACGAGGCGCGTCTCGTCGACCTCGAGGAGCGCGCCGAGGCCGCTGCACCTCGGGCACGCGCCGTGCGGGCTGTTGAAGGAGAAGAGGCGGGGCGAGACCTCCGCGAGCGAGATGCCGCAGGCGTGGCAGGCGAAGCGCTCGGACAGGACGAGGTCGAGCTCCTCCCCGTCCGGGCCGCGGTCCGGAGAGGTCACCTTCGCCACCCCCCCGCCGAGCTTGAGCGCCAGCTCCAGGCTCTCGGCGAGGCGCGGACGCACCTCGGGCTTGATCGCCAGCCGGTCGACGTAGACCTCGAGCGTGTGCCGCTGCTGCCGGTCGAGTTCGATCTCTCCGGAGAGGTCCAGCACCTCGCCGTCCAGGTTGACGCGGCTGAAGCCGTCCTGGCGCAGGCGGTCGAGCTCCTTCTTCAGCTCCCCCTTCTTGTCGCGCACCACGGGGGCCAGGATGGCGCACCGGGTCCCCGCGGGAAGGGCGAGGAGCTGGTCCACCATCTGCGACACGCTCTGCGCGGCGATCGGCTGGCCGCACTGCGGGCAGTGCGGACGACCCACGCGGGCGAAGAGCAGGCGCAGGTAGTCGTGGATCTCGGTGACCGTCCCCACGGTGGAGCGCGGGTTCTTCGAGAGGCCGCGTTGCTCGATGCTGATCGCGGGGCTGAGTCCCTCGATCGTGTCCACGTCGGGCCGGGACATGCGCTCGAGGAATTGCCGCGCGTAGGCCGAGAGCGACTCGACGTAGCGACGCTGCCCCTCGGCGTAGATCGTGTCGAAGGCCAGCGAGGACTTCCCCGAGCCCGAGACGCCGGTGATGACCACGAGCCGTCCCCGGGGGAGGTCCAGGTCGATCCCCTTCAGGTTGTTCTCTCGGGCCCCGCGGATGACCAGCGTGTCCATCAGCGCCGCCGCAGGTCGCGCAGGAAGAAGCCCACCACCGCCGCGGTGGCGGCGATGAGCAGACTCGCGTCGATGACCAGGAGCAGCGTCCAGTCCCAGCTCACGGCGTCCCCTTTCCGCCTCTCGAGAGAAGTCCCGCCCCCGCGTAGGCCGAGAGCGAGAGGCCGAGCCCCGGCACCATCACCTCCAGGCGGCGGGCCCAGGGTGGACCGAAGCGCCTGAGCGCGGCCCAGCCCAGGGTGCCACCGGCGCCCGCCAGCATCGCCGCGAGGCCCGCACCACGCGGACGCCAGCCGAGCTGACCGAGCAGCATCGGCACGAGGAGCGCCGAGGTGCTGAGCGAGCCCAGCGTCTTCCAGACGCCCTTGATCGAGCCCCCCGAGGCCAGCGAGAGGAGCACGGCCAGCACCACGGTGAAGAGGAGGGCCCAGCGCGTCGTGCGCACCACCGTCTCGTCGGTCGCGTCGGGGCGCAGGGTGCGGCGAAAGAAGTCATGGCTCAGGGTCGTCGCGGCGACGAAGCAGTACGAGTCCACGGTCCCCATCACGGTGGCGAGCAGCCCGACGAAGAAGATCCCTTTCACCCCCGGGGGCAGGAGTCGGTTCGCGAGCAGCGGGTAGGCCAGGCGCGGGTCTGCGGTCGGGAGCGCGGCGCGCGCGTAGAGACCCGTGAAGGTGGTACAGACGTCGAAGAGCATCCAGAACCCGATCGAGCAGAGAACGCCCAGGCGGGCCACCCGCGGCGTCAGCGCGGCGTAGCAGCGCTGGTAGAAGTTCGGGTCCACAAGGGTCGACAGGGCGATGAGCGCCCAGACGAAGAGCTCCTGGCCCGAGACGTGGCCCCGCGGCTGGAGGTGCGCCGGCGGCAGGCGCAGCGTCAGGTAGTCGGACCCGCCGAGCTTCACCACCGCGAAGATCATCAGCAGGGCCACCGCCACGCACATGAGGGCAAACTGAAGCAGGTCCGTGTAGACCACGGCGCGGAACCCGCCGAGCGCGCTGTAGCCGAGGACCAGCGTGGCTCCGAGGACGGTGCCGAGCCAGACCGGGCAGCCGAGGATGAGGTGCGCCACGAGCCCCATCGAGAGCATGTAGGCCACGGGGACCACGTTGAGGAAGTTGAGCAGCGAGGCCACGACTCGCGCGCGCGGCCCGTGCAGGAGTCCCAGCTGATCCGGAAGCGTGACCTGTTTCGACCGCGAGAGCCGCTCGGCCAGGAAGAAGGCGAAGACGAAGTAGCTCAGGTACCAGAAGCCCCCCTGCGTCACCCAGGTCACGACCCCGTCGGAGAAGGCGATCTCCCCGACGCCCAGGATCCCGCCGTACCAGGTCGAGACGAGGCTCCCGACGAACATCGGGAGCGTGAGCCGGCGCCCCGCGAGCAAGAACTCCTCGGCGGGACCCGCACGCCGCCCGAGCCGCAGGCCGAGGGTCAGGACCGCCAGCAGGAACAACCCGACGACCGCCAGGTCGAGGGGCGAGAAACTGAAAACCGCCGCACGCATCGGTCCTTGCGCGATGACTCCCCCGAACCAGGGGGCCATGCTACTCTACGCGTCCAAATTGCGCAGCGAGAGACTTCGAAGGACGCACCGGCTCCTCGCGCGCGCATCTCTGGATGGGTGGAGGAACGGCGGAAGGCGGGACGACGAGCGAGCCTAGTTAGTAGGAGAATGTCATGGCTGCACGGTTCCCCCGGAAGATGATGGCGCTGATGCTCTCGCTGGCAGGCCTCGGGTGCGCCGACGAGAGTTCCCGGCCCGTCGCGGCGAGGAGCGCTCCCCTGATCGGAGGACAGGCGATCTCCGACGCGCTCCTGCCGGGGGTCGGCGCCCTGGTCCTCAACGTCCCCGGCTACTACCAGGCCTTCTGCACCGGCACGCTCGTGGCCAAGGATTGGGTCCTCACCGCCGCTCACTGCATCGCGCAGGTGCCGGCCGGGACGCCCACCGGCTTCTACCTCGGAGGGAACGTGCACGCGGCGGACGTGGCCTCGCGCGTGGTCCCCATCGCCGAAATGCACGCGCACCCGAGCTACACGAACGGCACGCCCCCCGGTCAGCTCGCGGTCTACGACGACATCGCGCTGGTCAAGCTCGCCAGGGCCGTGACGGGCGTCGAACCGGTGAAGCTCGTACGGAAGGCGGAGGTGGCGACGCTCGTGCAGACGAACCGGCCGGTCGAGGTCATCGGGTTCGGCCAGACGAACGCGGCGAGCGAGCAGAGCACCGGCGTGCGCTATCAGGGGATCACCAGCATCTTCCAGGTCGGCACGCACGAGCTCTGGATCTACGCCCCGCAAGGCCCGCAGAAGTGCCGCGGCGACTCCGGCGGGCCCACCCTCGGCGACCTCGACGCCGGCGAGGGGTACGACTGGCGCGTGATCGGCGTGGCCTCGCGCGCCGGAGAGAACTGCACCATGGGGAGCGTGGAGACCCGCGTCGACATGTACGCCGAGTGGATCCACGGCGTCGTCGGGTCGCTCCCGTGCGGCAGCGGCCTCAGCGCGCCGTGCGAGCCCCCGCCGCCGCCCACCACCACGCGCAAGCCGCTCGGAGACCGCTGCGCGAGCTCGAGCGAGTGCGTGGCGAACCTCTGCGTCGGCTTCCAGGGGGCGAAGGTCTGCTCGCGGCTGTGTAGCCTGAGCGCCCCGAGCTGCCCTCAGGGTTTCGCCTGCCAGCCTGCGTCCGGGGACAAGGGAGCCTGCATCGCCCTGAGCGCCGTCAAGGCCCCCCTCGGCGGCTCGTGCGCCGGGAGCGATCAGTGTGAGAGCGGCCTCTGCGGCGCGGGCCCCGACGGAGCCACGTTCTGCACGCAGCTCTGCACCCCCTCCACCGGCTGCGGCGAGGGGATGGAGTGCCTCCCGGCGGGGAGCGGCCGGCACGCCTGTGCCCTGCTCCCCGGAACCTCCCCCGGAGGCGCAGCAACCGGGAGCGAGACCTCCTCGGGGTGCGCGCTGGTCCCCTTCGCGAACCCGACGAGCGGCGCCGGGGCCTGGCTCCTCGCGGCTCTGGCCCTGCTCGTGGCGAGGCGGCGGTCCCCATGGCGCGTTTGCGGTATCCTGAAGGTACGATCATGACGCGCTGGATGCTGGTAGCCGCCGTGTTCCTCGCCTGGGCCGCCTTCCCTCCGCGTGCGGTCGCTCGCAAGGCCCGGAGCAAGGGCGGGGCCACGGCGCGGCGCGCGGCCAAGGGCGCCCCCTCGAAGAACGCGCGCTGCAAGGACCTCTTCTGCGCGGCCCAGGTAGTACGCATGGACCGCAGCGGCGAAGACGGCGGCCTCTCCGGCGAACAGGTGGATCAGATCCTCCAGAGTCACACGTCGCGGATCGAGCCCTGCTTCGTGGAGGCACGACGGCGCGACCCGAGCCTCTCCGGCGCGCGCGCCCGCGTGGAGGTGGTCGTGAAGGCCGACGGGCAGGTGGCCGACGCGCGGGTGAATCAGGTGCGCGGCTCGCCGCTCAGCCGCTGCGTCCTCGCCAAGCTGAAGGGCGTGCGCTTCCCGAAGAGCCGCGCCCCGCTGACGGTCGCCGGCTTCCAGATGGCGGTCCTGCAGTAGACTCCCCGCATGAAAGGTTGGCGCGAGCGCCTCGGCGCACATCGCCCGGAGCTCATCGCCGAGGCGGTGTGCCCGAAGCGCGCCGCCGTGGCGGTGATCCTGCGCCAGGGCGCGCGCTCGCCGGAGGTGCTCGTCATCCACCGGGCCGAACACCCCGACGACCCGTGGTCCGGACACCTCGCCCTGCCGGGCGGCCGCGTCGACGCGACCGACGAAGACCCCCTCGCGGCGGCACGACGCGAGACGCTCGAGGAAGTCGCGATCGACCTCGCGGCCGACGCGCAGCTCCTTGGCCGACTCGACGACCTCCCGGCGATCGCGCAGGGGCGCGCGGTGCCCCTGGTGATCAGCCCGTTCGTCTTCTCGCTCGAGCGGGAGGTGACCCCGGCGCTCAGCCACGAGGTCCAGCGCATCCACTGGGTCGAGCTGGCCTGGCTGCGCGACCCCGCCGCGGCCACCCAGGTGCGCTACCCACACAAGGGCCAGGAGCTCGTGCTTCCCGGCTGGCGCGTCGAGGACCAGGTGCTCTGGGGGCTCACCTACCGCATGCTCGTCGGGCTCCTCGCACTCCTCGAGCCCTGATCACCGCGGCGCGACCGGGGCCTCGACCGCGCTCCGCTCGACCCAGATCTGGACCAGCTGCACGAGCGTCTCCACGGCGGCCTCCATGGCCTCCACCGCGACCCACTCGTAGCGGCTGTGAAACATGTGCGCCCCGGTGAAGATGTTGGGCGTGGGCAGCCCCATGTACGACAGGCGCGCTCCGTCGGTGCCACCGCGAATGGCGTGGAGCTCGGGCTGTAGCCCCGCCCGGCGCACCGCGTCCAGCGCGTGCTGCACGACGTCCGGATGGTGGTCGAGCACGTAGCGCATGTTGCGGTAGCTCTCCTCGAAGCTGACGAACACGCGCGCGCCGGGGAAGGCGGCCTGCGCCTTCTCGGCCACCTCGGCTACCAGGCGATGCTGCGCCTCGAGCCCGTCCAGCTCGAAGTGCCGCAGGATGAGCTTCACCACGGCCTCCTCGACGCCCCCCTTCACGGCGACCGGATGGACGTAGCCGTGGCGCCCCGAGGTCGCCTCCGGGCTCTCTGCGCGCGGGAGGAGCTCGACGAAGCGCGCCGCCACCTTCAGCGCGTTGACCAGCTTGTCCTTGGCGTAGCCCGGGTGGACGTTCACCCCCTTGCAGGTCACGTGCGCCGAATCGGCGCAGAAGGTCTCGTTCTCCACCTGGCCCCAGGTCTCCCCATCCACCGTGTAGCCGTACTGCGCGCCCAGCTTCCTCACGTCGACGCGGTCCGCCCCGCGCCCGATCTCCTCGTCGCACGAGAAGGCCACGCGGAGGGTGCCGTGCGGGATCTTCGGGTCGCGCGCGAGCCGCTCGAGCAGAGTCATGATCTCCGCGATCCCGGCCTTGTCGTCCGCGCCGAGCAGCGTGCTCCCATCGGTGGTGATGATCGTGTGCCCCACGTGGTCGCGAAGCTCGGGACACTGCTCCGGCGTCAGGAGGTACTCGCCGCCGAGCCGGAGCGGTCCTCCGTCGTACGCCGCGTGGACCTGCGGCTGGACGTTGGCCCCGGTGAGCTCGGGCGACGTATCCACGTGGGCCATGAGGGCGATGATGGGCACCGGATGGGCGACGTTGCCCGGCAGGGTGGCCATCACGCAGCCGCGGGCGTCGAGTTCGGCGTCCGCGAGCCCGAGCTGCTGCAGTTCCTGCACGAGCAGCCGTGACAGCTCGAGCTGCTTCAAGGTGCTCGGGACGCTGTTCGAGGACTCGTCGGACTGGGTATCGTAGCGGACGTAGCGAAGGAGACGCTCGGCGACGGCGGGGAGGGTGGACATGGGCCGACCCTACAAAAATCGCGCGGGGGCGTCTACCCGCCGAGCTGCTTCTCGATGATGCGCAGCTCCTCCTCCGTCAGGTAGGTCGACATCTGCTGCACCGCGGGGGGCAGCGGCGTCGCGAGGCGAGCTAGCCCTCCGCCTCGCTCGACGCGTTCGTCCCCGATCCCGCGCCGGGTGTGGATGCGCGCGCGGGGCGTCCTGGCGCCGGCCGCCACGGTCATCGGCGAGCGACGCGCGACGCCCCTCCCCGCCGGAGCGACGGGGGCGAAGGGAGAGCTGGACACGGCGACGAGCGGCGCCTCGATAGGGGCCTCCGCCGCCGGCTCCGTGACCACCTGCTCGAGGCCCATGGGGGCCGTCGCCGGAAGCGCGGCTGGCGTCCCCGGCGCCGCCGACACCTCGTCCGGCCCGGAGAGCACCGCCTCGGCCGCCTGCTGCTGCGCGATGATCGCGCGCTCCTCCTCGGTCAGCGCGTCCAGAAACGTGGACGGCGACGGAGCCTCCTCGCGCACGGCGAGCTGGGGCCCGGTCTGCCCCGGTCCGTCCGCGCGACGCGGCGGCGCGGCGGCGACCGGAGCCGGCGCCCCCTCCTCGGCCGCCAACGCGGGCAGCGGGCCGGTCTTGCCCGGCGCATCGTCGATCAGCCATTCCCCCCAATCCCCCGGCTGCGCCTCCGTCCCCCCCGGCACGGGGCCCCAGTCCTCGGTGGCCAGGTCACCCAGCGGTTCGTCCTTGCTCAGAAGCCGACGGAAAAGGCCCTTCATCGCGTCATTGCCCTCCAGGACCTGAGGATCCTGCGAGGGACGTGCCAGAAGCGGCCGAGGCTGGCCGCGCCGGTCATCGCTGTGGTCTCGACGGAGTATCGAGGCTGCCGCACCGCGGCCCGCACCTTGGAGGTGGGGGTGAACTACCCAAGCGTAGACCGCACACTACAGGACCGGTCCCAGGGATCGCCCCCGACGGTGCCTCGGGCGCGTCAGAAGCGCCACTCCACGCCGAAGTTCATCTCCACGCTGGCGTACACCTGCACGCCCGCGCCGCGGTTCAGGAAGGCGGGACCCAGGTTGTGCACCAGCTCCGCCCCCACCCCGAAGGTGGGGACGAAGAAGTAGCGCGCCCCCACGCCGCCCCGGAAGACGATCCCCACTCCCCGGAATCCGTCGAAGAAGATGAGCGGGAGCGCCCCGCCGAACTTGGCGTGGATCTGCACCGGCACCGTGGGCAGCTTCCACTTCAGCTTCACCCCGCCCGCGAACTCGAGCGCCGTCCCGCCGAAGTAGGACTGCTTGTCGCAGACCCAGTTCCCGCGCCTGTCGTAGTAGCAGGCCCCGCGTCCCCCCGTGCCGCCGGCCACGATGTTGAACTGCAGGTTGAGCCAGGTCAGCCTCGAGAGCTTGATCCCGAAGTCGTTGAACCACTTGAAGCCCCCCGGGGTCCAGTACGAGACATCGGCGGCGAAGCCGAGGCCCCCCGAGAGCTCGTACTTGCCAGCCAGGTCGAAGTTCTTCGCGCGCGCCAGGGCGGGCGTCGCAGCCGTCGCGAGAGCCAAGGCAGTCAGAATGACAAGCTTCTTCATTCCCCGTTCATACCAGAGCGCGCCCAGCAGGCCAACAATCTGGGACCCGCCCCAAACCGATTGATCTCCGAGCGCGCAAAAGTACAATGCGCGGCGCTCGACGCGGAGGAGAGATGGATAAGGCAGCCCTGATTCGAACGCTGGAGGCCAAGGCGCCTCGCTACCGGGTAGACATCCTCGAGATGCTCGCCGAGGCTGGCTCCGGTCATCCGGGGGGCTCGCTCTCGGCGATCGACCTCGTGAGCGCCGTCTACCACTACAAACTGCGGCATCGCCCGACGGAACCGAACTGGCCCGAGCGAGACCGCTTCGTCATGAGCAAGGGGCACGGGGTGCCGGCCCAGTACGCGGTGATGGCCGACCTCGGCTACTTCCCCCGCCATCAGCTCTGGAGCCTGCGCAAGCTCGGGTCGCCACTGCAGGGTCACCCGTGCAGCCGGTGGCTCCCGGGGGTCGAGGCCTCCACGGGATCGCTGGGCCAGGGGTTGAGCGTGGCCCAGGGGATCGCCCTCGGCGCGCGCCTGGACCGGCGGGACACGCGCGTCTACTGCCTCCTCGGGGACGGCGAGAGCCAGGAGGGGCAGGTCTGGGAGGCGGCCATGTCGGCGGTGAAGTACCGCGTGGACAACCTGACGGCCATCCTGGACTACAACAAGGCGCAGATCGACGGGTACGTCCGCGACGTGATGGACCTCGAGCCGCTGCCCGACAAATGGCGCGCCTTCGGCTGGCACGTGACCTCCATCGACGGCCACGACTTCCGACAGATCGTGGACGCCCTCGACGAGGCCGCCGCCACGCGCGGGCGCCCCACGATGATCGTCGCGCACACCGTGAAGGGCAAAGGCGTCTCGTTCATGGAGAACGCGGTGAACTGGCACGGCGTCTCGCCGACGCGCGAGGAGGCCGACCGAGCCATCGCCGAGGTGCGCGCCAAGGCGGGGCTCCCGACCACGGAGGCGGTCCGATGAGTCAACCCACAGCCACCCGGGACACCTTCGGACAGACGCTCCTGCGGCTCGGCGCCGAGGTGCCGAACCTGGTCGTGCTGGACGCGGATCTCTCGGAGTCCACGCGTTCGGCCAAGTTCGCGCACGCCTACCCCGAGCGCTTCTTTCAGATGGGGATCCAGGAGAGCAACATGCTCGGCACGGCGGCGGGGCTCGCCGCCACGGGCAAGCGCGTCTTCTGCTGCTCCTTCTCGTGCTTCGTGACCGGCCGCTTCGACCAGATCAAGGTCTCGGTGGCCTACAACCACGCGAACGTGACGATCGTGGGCACGCACTCGGGCTGCGCGGTCGGTCCCGACGGCTACACCCAGATGGCGCTCGAGGACGTCGGGATGCTGCGCACGCTCCCCAACCTGGCCGTGCTGCAACCGGCCGACGACCTGGAGACCGCCCAGATGGTGGAGTACCTGGTCCGCGCGCACGAGGGTCCCGCGTTTCTGCGCCTCACCCGGCAGAAGGTGCCGCGGGTCCACGACGAGCGCTACCGCTTCCAGCTCGGGCAGCCGGACCTCCTGCGCCCCGGCAAGGATCTGCTGATCTGCGCCTCGGGGGGGACGGTCGGCGGGGCTCTCGAGGCGGCGCGGCGCCTCGAGTCCGAAGGGATCCAGGCCGCCGTGGCGAACCTGCACACGCTGAACCCCGTGGACGGCGCGCGGCTGGCCGAGCTCGCGCGCCCCTGCGGGGTCGTGCTGACCGTCGAGGACCATTCGGTCGTCGGAGGCCTCGGCTCGGCCGTGTGCGAGGCGCTGGCCGAGCACGCCCCGACCCGCGTCCGGCGCGTGGGGCTCAGGGAGTTCGGCGAGTCCGGCAGCCCCGAGGAGCTCTACGCCAAGCACGCGCTCGACGCGGCGGGAATCTACGTCGAGGCCAAGAAGGCACTCGCCCGCTGACCTCCGCCCCGCCCCGCGGTCGCGGCCGTGAGGCGGCGGCGCGTGGATCCTGATACCGTTCGAGGGTGGAGCTCGTCGCGGCCCAGAAGAGCCATGCCCTCTCGCGCGGCGAGCTGGGGTGCGTCGGAGAGCTCGCCACGCTCAACGTGACCCGCGGCTGCGCCGCCCGCTGCACCTTCTGCTACGCCCGCTGCCACCCCGGAGCCCCGCCCCCGGGCACCGTCGGGCTCTATCAGTCGCTCCCCTCCCTCCTCCGGCAGGAGCTGGACAGCCCGCGCCGCAAGCGCCCCCTCCCCCCCTTCGTCGCGCTCTCCACCGCTTCGGACGCCTTCCTCGGCGGCCCGGCGGTGGCGGCCACGGCCCACGCCTGCGTGGAGATCGTCCTCAACCGGGGGCTCGGCCTCTCGTTCGCCACCCGGGGGGACATTCCCCCCGAGACGCTGCGAGCGCTCGCGCGCCGCCCCGGCCGCGTGCAGGTCACGATCCCCCTGCCGTCGCTCTCGCCCGACTACGTGGCGCGCTGGGAGCCCGGCACCGCCTCGCCGCGCGAGCGGCTGTTCCTTTTGCAGCGGCTGAAGGACGCGGGCCTCACCCCGGCGGTGCGGCTGGATCCCCTCATCCCGTACGTCAACGATGAGACGGAGAGCCTGCGCAAGCTCTGCTCCGCCCTCTCCGCGCTCGGGCACACGCAGGCCATGGTGAGCTTCCTGCACCTCCGGCCGGGGGTCGCGGAGCAGCTCCGCCGCGAGGCGCCCCCGGAGGCCCTCCGGCTGCTCCTCGGCGCGTTTCCGTCGCAAGGATCCGACCGCCCGAGCCCCTTCGACCACCTGCCGCAACGCCAGCTCCACGGGCTGCTGCGCCGCGTGCAGCGCATCGGCCGCGAGCAGGGGATCCGCCTCTCGGCCTGCCGCTGCCAGAACCCCGGCCTCCCCGCCGCGCGGTGTCCCATCGTCCCCGCGGAGGGGCCGACCCCGCCCGCGGAACAGGGGTCTCTCTTCGCCGGCTCGGCGGACGAGGAATGACGACGCGCGCCCCGCCTCGGCGTCGGGCGACACCACGCGCCGCGATGCTTGGCACGCCGCGAGGGATGTGATACCAGCGAGAAAAGCGTAGTTCGTCCCTTTCCCTCGCCTCTCGGACGACCGTGTGACAGACCGGCTTTCCCCCATCACCCTCGAGCGGATCGACCCCGATGCGGTCAAGGTCATCCGCCGCCTGACGCGGAACGAGTACCAGGCCTATCTCGTGGGGGGCTGCGTGCGCGACCTGCTCCTCGGCCGGACGCCGAAGGACTTCGACGTGGCCACGAACGCCACGCCGCCGGAGATCCGCAAGCTCTTCCGCAACTGCCGCATCATCGGCCGCCGCTTTCGCCTGGCGCACATCTTCTTCGGCCCCAAGATCATCGAGACCTCGACCTTCCGCGCGGACCCGGGGGCCGACGCCGACGCGAACGGCGAGGATCCGATGATCTGGCAGGACAACGTCTTCGGGACCGCCGAGGAGGATGCGCGCCGACGGGACTTCACGATCAACGGGCTCTTCTTCGACCTGGCGAGCGGCCAGGTGCTGGATACCGTCGGCGGGATGGCCGACGTGCGCGCCGGCCTCGTGCGGACCATCGGGGATCCGCAGCGGCGCTTCCGCGAGGATCCCGTCCGGATCTTGCGCGCGGTGAAGTTCGCCGCTCGCCTGGAGCTCCGCATCGAGACCGAAACCGAAGCGGCCATGATCGAACAGCGAGGGCTCATCGCGCGCTGCTCGGTGGCGCGGGTGCTCGAGGAGATCTACCGCATCCTGGGCAGCGGCTCGGCCGCGCCCGCCTTCGCGCTCATGCATCGCACGGGGGTGCTCGCCGTGCTCTTCCCCGAGGTGGCCGCGACGCTCGCCCCTCCGGATTCTCCGACCGCACGTCAGGTCGTGGCGGCCATCCGGCCCACCCGAAGGCGGCGCCTGGAGCTGGTGGCCGACGGCGCCGACGAGCTCGCCTTCGCCAGCGAAGCGAACGGTGCCGGAGACGAGCTCCCCGAACCGCCTGCCCCGCTCGCCGAGGGCGCGCCGGAGGATGCCCCCTTCGACGAGAGGGCCGAGGCCGAGAGCCTCATGGAGGCCATCGGGCTGGCTCGCCTCGGTCCCCGCGCGGCTGCCGGCTCCATGGTGCCCTTCTGCCTGGAGGCGGTGGACCGCCTGGTCGTGCAGGCCCGCACCGACGGGCACGAACCGTTGAGCCACGCGGTCCTGCTCGGAAGCCTGCTCGCCCCTCTGGCCGGCCCCGCGCTCGTGGAAGAGCTCACGATCGGCGAGACCGTCGAGCGCATCGACCAGCTCGTGGCCTCGGTTGCCACGCGGCTGCAGGTCTCGCGCCGCGACCGCGAGCGACTGCGCCACATCCTGGTGGCGCAGCGTCGTCTCGCGCAGGCCCGTCCCAGGCAGGCGATCCGCGACCGCGACTACTTCGCCGAGGCGATGCAGCTCCTCGAGCTCCGGGACGCCGTCACCGGCGAGTTCGCGAGCGCCATCGAGCAGTGGAACACCCTCGAGCAGAAGCATCGGCGGGGAGGTCGCAAGCGCCGGCGACGACGGGGGGCGGCGGCCGCCACCGAGGCGCACGAGCTGCTCGTGGAGGCCCTGGAGGACGAGCTCCCCGAGGAGGTGCCGTGAACCCGCGGCTCCTCGGACGCGGCACCGTCGAGCACTACGAGGACGCGCCGCTCTACGACCACGAGTACCGCCGCCGCCGCACCGACGTCCGCTTCTACCGGCGCATCGCCCGCCAGGTAGGCGGTCCCATTCTCGAGCTGGGGTGCGGCACCGGACGGATCGCCCTCCCCCTGGCGCGGGACGGCCACGCGCTCGTGGGCGTGGACCTGAGTCGGGCCATGTTGACCCGCGCCCGCCGACGCGCCGAGCGCCTTCCCGCGGCCGCGCGGGACCGCCTGCGTCTGGTGCAGGGGGACATCCTCGCCCTTCCGCTCGAGGGGCGCTTCCAGCTCGTGGTGTGCGCCTTCAACACGCTCCAGCACGTCTACCGCGCGGAAGCGCTCGTGGACCTCCTGCGCGGCGTACGCGAGCGGCTTCGCCCCGACGGCCGTTTCGTCTTCGACGTGCTGAACCCGGACCTGGCCTGGCTCACGCGCGACCCGCAGCGCAGGTGGGCCCGCACGCGCTTCAAACACCCCAGCAGCGGACGGCCGCTGGTCTACACGACGAACCACACCTACGACCCCGTGACGCAGATCGTGCTCGTCAACATCTATTACGACCCTCCGCCGGGCGAGGCCGGGGCGAGCCACGTGGTGCGGCTCGCTCACCGTCAGTATTTCCCGCAGGAGCTCCGCATGCTCGTGGAGGTCGCGGGCTTCCGCGTAGAGCGCTGCTTCGGCGGCTTCGACGGAGAACCCCTCGACGGGGACAGCGAGTCTCAGGTGCTCGTCTGCGCGCCGGCGGAGCCGCAGCAGAGCCGCACGCCGCACGCGCGCAGCACCGCGCGTTAGATCTCTCCGACGGTGAATCGGGCGCGAAAGAATGCGCGCGAAGCACTTTTCCGACGAGAAAACCGGTTTTCTCGTCGGAAATATGTTGACACTCGACGGAGCCTCCCTAAAAAATGGTGCTCACCACGAAGACCTTTTTGAGGAGGGCCGACGGCATGGCTGAAAAGGTTGCTAAGACGGGAATCGTGCGCGACAAGGACTTCATGTACTACATCAAGGGCGGGGCGGTCTGGCGAGTCCGTCGGAAGCAGCCCGGCGTCCCGAAAGGCAAGGCCGAGAAGGTGGTCGATGCCGGTGTGGACATGGACATGGCCAACTACATCTACTTCCTGGACAAGGATGGAGACGTAGCCCGGGCCAAGCGCGCAGTAGGCGGACAGAAGCGCAAGAAGAAGGCGGCCAAGAAGGCGCCGAAGAAGGCCGCCAAGAAGGCAGGCAAGAAGGCTGCGGCGAAGAAGCCCGCCGCCAAGAAGGCTGCCAAGAAGGCTGCGCCGAAGAAGCCCGCCAAGAAGGCCGCGGCGGCCAAGAAACCCGCCAAGAAGGCCGCCAAGAAGAAGAAGTAACCCCCGCTCCCTCGCGCGGCCCCGTTCGCGGCCGCGCACCTCGTTCCCGTTAGCGCCCTTCTACCCCTCGGCCGTCGTCACCTCGGCGGCCAACGCACGCCTGCGACGGGCTGCGGGCCTTGACGGCTCGAGCTACTCGGCGCCGCCCTTCGTCGCGGCCTCGTGGAAGACCGAGGGGTCGAAGAGCAGCTCGTCCCGGGGGATCCCCTTGTCCAGACCGTAGCGGACCGCCTCGGCCCAGGTAGCCGGGTCCCGCGTCACACGGTACTCGCGGAAGGGGAAGACGACGATGATCTCGTCCGACCCCTCCTGCGGGTAGAGGTACGCGTAGTACGTCGGCTCCTCGACGAGCGCCGCCTGGATCAGCTTCGTCGCGCGCGGCAGGTCCGCCGCCGGGAAGCCCACCTGCACCATGGTCCAGCTCTCCACGCGCTGGGTGGCGAGGACGGGGAATTGCTCCAGGATCTCTGGGCGGCGGAGCCCCTCCTGCACGACGATCGCTCGATAGGCGTAGTCCCGGCCCCAGTAGAGGCGTCGCCCCACCATCCAGGGGTACGCCGGGCAGAAGTCCACGCCCCCGAGGAACGCGTCGCGGACCCACGCGGGTCGAGCCGCACCCTCCTTGAGCGGGCGCCACATGAGGTACGCCACGATGGGGGTGTCCCCGAAGAAGCGTCCCGTCTCGAGCTCGTCCACGACCGCGAACCCCTGGCGCTCGTAGAAGCTGCGAGGAAGCCACTTGAGGGTGGAGGTGAAGGCCACCGTGGCGAGGGACTGGGCCTCTGGGTTGGCCTCCACGCATTCGGCGAGCAGGCGCTGTCCGCCGTCTAGCCCCGTGTGCGCCTCGGTGATCCACAGGCAGTGCACCACCACGACGCCCTCCCCTTCGATCGGGAGACCGGCGACTCCCGCCGGGGCGTATTCGAGCTGTCCCGCGACCGTCTCGTCCGAGAGCAGCAGCAGCTTGCGCAGGCCTCTCGGCCGCGCCAGCCGCAGGAAGTTGTGGCGCGTCGGATCGCCGGCGGCGATCGTCTCCGGCGCGAAGCAGCGCACGAGGACATCGGCGTGCTCCGGGTCCTCGGTGGCATCGACCACCGTGAAGGCCCCCTCCGAGGGTGGAGGAGCGATGGGCATCGGCGGCGGCACGCGGAGCTGGGGGAGCGTCCCCTGCGCCTCGAGGCGGTCCTGCGCGTCGTAGATCAGGTTCCAGCGCCGCACCTGGTAGCGGTCCACACCGACCCGGACCAGCGGATCGTTCCGCGCGATGGAGATCGCGTCCTCCAGGGTGTCGACCTCGACCAGCGTCATGCTCCCGGTGTGGTCGTCGAAGGGACCGGCGGCGGCCAGCACGCCGCGGTCGGAGAGCTCGGCCAGGTAGTCGTGGTGCGCCTGGAGATGCTCCCGATAGATCCGACGGTCTCCCACCGTGGTGGTGATGATCGCGAAAATCATGATCCCTGCCGCATGCCGAGCGGCAAGCATAGGGGCAGGTCTTCTCTCATTGCAACCGGCTCGCGCGCGCGAGCGCGGCGTGTGACGCCCGTCCTCGCGACGGTCCTCGCGTGCTCCTATGCTGTAAGGGCGGTAGACTCACCGCCAGGACAAGGAGCTCGGCATGCGAAGGCTCGGACTCGTCGCGGCAGCGTGCCTCGTGGTCGGCGCGAGCGGCTGCTACGCGCACTATTACGGGGAGTACGAAGGCCACCTGATCTATGCCGAGCCTCCGCCACCGGTGGTCGAGACGATTCCTTCGCCTCCGGCCACCGGGATGGTGTGGGTCGACGGGTATTGGCACTGGGGCGGGGTCCAAGGCTACGTCTGGGTCCGAGGGCGCTACCTCTATCCCCCGGCCGCGGGGCTCTATTGGTACCCCGGGGGCTACGTCCGGCGCGGTGGCGGCTACGCGTACCATCCGGGGAGATGGGCAGGCCGGCACTACCAGCCAGCCCCCGAGCTCTATTCGAGCCCGCACTACTACGGACGGCGCTACGGCGGTCCTCCGGCTCACGGTCCCGGCCGGTATCCCCCGCCTGCCGGCGGCCCGGGGTATCGCTACGGCGCGCCGCCACCGGGGTATGGCACCCCCGCGCCGGCCCCCGACCCGGACGACCCTACCGGGCGAAGGCGACGAGCGCCTCCGAGCGAGGAGGCTCCGGCTCCGCCTCCTCCGCCGCCCAGCGGAAGCTATCGCTCCGCGCCGCCGTCGGGGGATAGCCCCTCCACGGGTTCCGGTCCGTGGACCGGAGGCGACAGCTCTCCGCCCCCCGGGCCTCCGTCGTACCGGAGTGCCCCTCCTTCGGCCGGACCGGCTCCAGCGCCAGCTCCCGCGCCCGCTCCAGGCCCGGCGCCGCGCGCAGCGCCCCCCTCCGACTCAGGCAGCCGTCGCCGCGCCCCACCCTCGCGGTAGGGGCGCTCAACGCGTCGAACGGTTAAGAAGCGCTATAGGTCGTCCGCGCCTCGCTCCTCGCGGAGCGGCAGCTGGAGCAGAATGTCGTGCAGCTTGGTGAACCCGGCGCGCGACACGGTGGCGAGCGCGGCGTTGTTGATGTGGTCGAGAATGAGGCTGACGCGCTGGCACCCGAGCCTGCGCCCGAGCGCAGCCACCTCGTGGATCATCCGCGCCGCGACGCCGCGCCGGCGATACCCGTCCAGCACGTAGATGTCGGACAGCAGGAGGAAGCTCGTGCCCCGCACGAGGCTGTAGCAGTGCTCGGCCGCGATCAGGCCCGCGGGCTCGTCGTCCAGCTCGGCCAGCACCACGTAGAGGGGCCCATTCGCGTCCACCGGCAGGGGAACCGTGGCCTGTGCCGTATAACCGAATTCGGCGCGCAACGCATCGAGCACGCGACCGATGCGCGCACCGTCGGCGGCTACGGCAAGACGCGTGACGAGATTGGGTTGGGACTCCATGATCGGTCCTATGGCGCTCCGTAGCGGGGACCGTATACTGCGACGGAGCGAAAACGAATGCAATTCTCGACGGACGACCTGGTGGTGGGCGCCGGGGTGGTGGGGCTCGCGGTAGCCGCCCGTCTGGCCTCGGAGGGCAGGCGCGTGCTCCTCGTCGAGCGACAGCCCGGCCCGGCTCGGGAGACCTCGACCCGCAACAGCGGCGTGCTACATGCGGGCTTCTACTACCCGACGGGGTCGCTCAAGGCGCGGCTCTGCGTGCGGGGCCGCGAGCTCCTCGCGGCGCACTGCGACGCCGCGGGAGTACCGTGGCGAGAGGTGGGCAAGCTCGTCGTGGCGCGGGAGGCCTCGGAGGAGGTCGAGCTCCGGCGCCTCCTCGAGCAGGGCGAGAGGAACGGCGTTGCCTCGCTGGAGCTGCTGGACGGCCGGCAGGTCGCGCGACGCGAACCGGCCCTGCGGGTGCACGGCGCGCTCTGGTCCCCGCGCACGGGGATCGTGGACGCGCACGCCCTCGCCAAGTCACTCGAGGCGGCGGTCCGGCAGCGCGGCGCAGAGGTGCTCTACCGCTGCACCGTAACGAGCGCCTCGCGGCTCGCCCGCGGCTACGAGGTCCAGCTCGCGCACCCTGCCGGCACCGAGCTCCTCCGCTGCGAACGCGTGGTCAACGCGGCAGGGCTCGACGCCGACCGCGTCGCGGCCTCGGCCGGCCTCTCCTGCGATCCGGTCCATCATGGACGCGGCGACTACTTCCGACTGCGGGCCGGAAGGCCGCTGCCCGTCGCGCACCTCGTCTACCCCGTTCCCGCGCGCGCCCTCGCCAGCCTGGGCGTCCACCTGACGCTCACGCTCGACGGTGGGCTGCGACTCGGCCCGGACCTGACCTACGTGCCGCGAGACGCGCCGCACCCCGACGTGGACCCCGCCAAGGCCCGCGCCTTCGCGGAGGCGGTGGCCCCGCTGCTACCCGGGTTGAGCGCCGCGGACCTGGAACCCGACAGCTTCGGCCTGCGCCCCAAGCTCCAGGGTCCCGGCGAGCCCTGGCGGGACTTCCTCGTGCAGGAGGAGCGGGCGCGGGGCTTCCCCGGGTGGGTGAACCTCCTCGGCATCGAGAGCCCGGGGCTGACGGCCTCCCTCGCGCTCGCCGAGGAGGTCGCGTCGCTGCTCGCGCAGTGATCCCGCGTGGCGAAGCGCGCGAGCGAGTGCGACGCCGCTCAGCGCTTCAGCAGCTTGAAGGCGTGATTCCAGCTGCCGCTGCGCAGCCCGTAGAGGACCCAGGTCAGGCACATCGGCTCGAGGTAACGCGAGCACTCGATGCCGCCCAGGTCGATCACCCCCCAGCCGAACTCCCGGAGCAGCTCCGATACGCGGCCCTTGGCACTCGCGTCGTCGCCGCAGATGAACATGTCCGGCGGCCCGCCCGGAAAGCTCGGGCGGAACATGTGGGCGTTGCCCACCGTGTTGAAGGCCTTCACGACCAGCGCACCCGGAAGGAGACGCTGCACCTCCTCGCCCCCCGAGTCCGTGTGCCCCACCGCCAGGCGTGGAGGCATCCCCTGCGAGAAGTCGAGCGGGTTCGTCGTGTCGATCACCACCTTGCCCCGACAGTTCGCGGCCCCCGCCGCCTCGAGGACCGCCTTGTTGGCCGCGCCGAGGGTCGCCAGCACGAGCAGCTCGCCGAACGCCGCCGCGTCGGCGAAGGTCCCCGCCGAGGCCTTGGGACCCAGCTCCTTGACCCACGCCGCGGCCTTCTCGTTGTTCGCCGCCCTGGCCCCCAGCTTCACCTCGTGTCCCAGCGTGACGAACGCCGCCCCCAGGACCCGCCCCACATCCCCCGTACCCAGCACTCCGATCCGCATGTCGCTCTCCTCCCCGCGGCCACGTCGGGCCGACGCTCGGTAAGTACGCCGGGGCCAAGGGCGGCGATACGGAAGCGAACACCCAGCCCCCCCTCGGCGCCTCGCGCTGCCCGCGTGACCTTCCTCCGTGGCCTTCTGCTTGACAGCTCTCGCGCCCGCTGCTAAGGACACTGCCGGCGGTTATCAGGGCGGATAGCTCAGTCGGAAGAGCGCCTGCCTTACACGCAGGATGTCGCAGGTTCGAGCCCTGTTCCGCCCAAAGGCAGTACCAAGGGGTGGTAGTTAAGTCGGTTATAACGCCGGCCTGTCACGCCGGAGGCCGCGGGTTCGAGTCCCGTCCACCCCGCTGGGATTATTGACGAAACGGGAGCCGGTCCGCTGGCTCCCGTTTCTTGTATCTACGCTATATCAATGGGCTGCTAGACTGTCGTCTATGGGCTCATTGACCCGCCGGGGCACCCGCGACAACCCGAAATGGTACGTCCGCTACAAGGACGCGGACGGCTCGTGGAAGATGCGGCTGTCCCACCAGCCCACCCGGGAGCTGGCCCGCAAGTACCTGGCCCAGGTCGAGGCGCGGGTCGCCGCCGGCAAGATCGGCATCGACGAACGGACCGACGCCCCCCTCGCCCGCGGGCTGATGGAGACGTGGGCCAAGTCCATCACCAATCGGAACGCGGAGGACGACCGCCGCCGCTTGCGGAAGCACCTCTTGCCCAAGTTCGGCAAGCGGAAGCTCGCGGACATCACGATGGCCGCCCTGCTGGACTGGATCGATGAGCAGCGCCAGCAAGTCGATGCCGACGGCGAGCGGGAACTGGCCGAAGCCTCGATCCGGCACAACCTGAACCTGCTCAGCCGCTTCTTCTCGTGGGCCGTGGAGCGTGGCCACGTCGCGGTCAACCCCGTGCGCCAGATTCCCCAGGGGCGCCGTCCCCAGCAGGCCCAGAAGCGCGATGTACCCTGGCTCGACGACGACAGCCTTGTGCGGAAGCTGATGAACGCGCTCCCCGAGCCGGTGGACCTGATGTTCTACCTCGGCAACCGCTCGGGGCTGCGCACGGGCGAAACGGTCGCCCTACGCATGTCAGACCTGGGCTACCTCGCCGACGGGGTGATCCGCGTCCGCTTCTCCTACGACGGACCGCTCAAGGAGGACAAGCGCAACACCGGCAAGATGAAGTGGGTCCCCGCCGCCGACGATGCGGAGGCTGTGCTCGGTTCCTGGCTGGCCATGCGTAAAGCGGCCGGTGCCGGCCCGGAAGACCTGGTGTTCCCCTGCGACAAGCGCGATGGGAGCTGGTACCGGAAAGAGTTTGTCGAGCACTGCTGGGAGAAAGTCGCCCCCGGCCTCGGCGTCACCTTGACCTGGTACGAGGCGACTCGGCACACCTTCACCAGCCGGGCGCTCTCCGGCGGCGCGTCCCTCGACGAGGTGAGCGCCGCGCTGGGTCACTCCTCGCCCGTGGTCACGAAGCGGTACTACGACCACTTCGTCCGCCGAAGCTTCTCGCCCCTGGTGCGGCAGGGGCTGGGGATCAAGTCCGAACAGATGGAGGGCGCGTCCGTGCTTCCACTGCGTCGAAAGAAGGCCACCCAGGGCGAAGGGGACCCATGAGCGCAACCCGCCACGTCCCTCCCTCCCCACGCGCTCAGCACGGCCAGAGCCCCTTGGATTCGGCTCGGCCGGCGCCTCCCTTGCCGGCCAACCTTCGGCCAGGGTTCGGCCAAGAAACAGCCCCCATTTCGGCCAGCACGGACCCTGTGCCGGCCTCGATCGAGGAGGCGGTCTTCCGCGCCAGAATGGCCTATGTGACCGATCCCGGTCGCCGGAGTCTCGAGCACTGGTACGCGCAGCACGCCGAGCAGGTCATTGGCTGGAGCTCATTTCGGCGCCGGGCGTCCCTTGGACACTGGACCGAGGAGCGGGAGCAGTTCTGGACGCAGGTGTCCACCACCGTGGTCAAAGAACGCGCAGGCGCGCTGGCCGCCACCCAGCTTCAAGAACTCGCCGACCTCGAGAAGGTCCGGCAGACCCTGCATGGCGAACTGGCCAAGCTCGAGGTCAAACCGCGATCCTTGGAGGGCCTGGTGGCGGCTCTCGTTAGCCTCGACCGCCGTGCCGACGAGAAGCGGCGCGCAATCCTGGACCGACTCCGGCCCGCCGAATCCAAGGAGCCTGAAGCACGAGAGCACCAGCGGGAATTCACCCCGGAAGAAACTCGAGTCGTCGCTCGAGCGCTCCTTCAGTTCCGGTTCGAGGAGCAGCAGAAACGGCTCGCGCAGGGTCGAACCGATGGATGATCTCGACCACCGCGACCGTCACAACCGTTCGGCCATGAAGTCCGTCGCCATCTACGCCCGCACTTCTCAGTCCAACCAGAACATCGACGTGCAGCTCAACCAGCTCCGCGACGCTGCGGGCCGTCGGCGGTGGAAGATCGTCGAGGAATATGTGGATGACGATGTCTCGTCCCGACGACGGCACCGGCCCGATTTCGAGCGGATGCTAGTTGACGCCAGTCGGGGTCGCTTCACGCTGGTGGCTGCCGTGGCGCTCGACCGATACGCGCGGAGCACGACCGAGCTCCTGGCGCTCGGGGAGAAGCTCCAGTCCGTCGGGGTGGATTTCATCAGCCTGCGTGAACAGATCGACACGAGCACGGCGGTAGGGAAGCTGACCTTCACGGTGCTCTCCGCGATCGCCGAGTTCGAGCGCGAGTTGATCCGCGAGCGTGTGATGGCCGGCCTCGCGGGTGCCCGCAAGCGGGGGAAACAGATCGGGCGCCCGCGACGGGAAGTAGATGCCGCGCGAGTTGCCGCGCTGCGGGAGCAAGGAGTTCCGTGGCCGAAGATCGCCGCGAGGCTTCAGGCCAGCGAATCCACCTGCCGCCGTGTTCTTCGCGCGCAGGGCTCCGCCTGAGCCTGTCAAAACCCCCTCGAGTTTGCGACCGCCCAAACCGCTGAAATCGTGCGAGCCGGCTGCCGACCGAGGTGGGCTGTCACAAACAGATGGTTTTGACAGGACCTCGCCGTCCTCCGCGGCCGGTGTGCCGGCGGCGCGCCACCAGCCCACCCGTCGGAGCATCTCCTGCGCGCGGCCCCGTCCAAGAGCGAAGTGCTACCGCTCCGGCCGAGCATGGCATCGCGATCGTCGCTGCGCTCCCGTCGGCCTCGTGAAGTGGCTCGACGCGGACCTCCGCAGAGGCGCGCGAACCAGCCTGGGCCGAGCCGAGCTGCAGCAGGCGTGACGCACCGTACGCCGGATCGTTGCGCTTCTGCCGCAGTGCCCACGCACCGGGTCTACCGACACGCCGACCCATCGGAAAGGCGCCATCTGTCGACATGGTCAGCGCTACCGAGGGGACGCGAGCTCGAGCTCGAGCAGAAACTTCCTGACTCGGTGCGCCACCTCGGACGGCGAGAGACCCACGAGGTCTCTCATTCCATGAGCCCAGCGATTGCGTAGGGGTCGAAGGCGCCTGAGCCGTGAGATGGCATCGGTGGGCGCTCTCTCGTCCGCCGCGATCTGCGCCAGGCTCTGTGACATCCCTTCCATCAGCCCGCTCCGGCTCCTGCCCAGGCGGTCGAGCCACGCGTGAACGACGCTCTCGTACGCGGAGACGCACAGCGCGGCCGCAGCAAACGGCTGCTGAGCGTCGAGTGCCTGCTGCGCCAGATCGGACCATCGCGCGGCGTCCACAGCCTCTCGAGGAGCCAGGTGCGCACAGAGCGAATCGATCGCGTCGAGTAGCCTCCCCAGATGCGCTATCGATGTTGCCCCAACATCTGCGACCAGCATCTTGGCGGTAGCATCATCGACGAACTGTCCGGCAGCCTCGGTCGCGTGATGGCGATACGCCTCGTGTACCCACCGTAGCTGCGTCGTGCGCCACCGCTCGGCGAACACCCGTGCTTCACGGCTGAGAGCTTCTCGCGTCTTTTCCTTGCCGGTGACCACCGCCCACACGGCCACGGGGGCGCCCACGAGCGCGAGAGGTGCCCCCAAATGCAACAGTGCCCAAGGAACGGTGTGCCACCCGGCTGCCAGAACGCCGGCGGCGGCGAGAGGCATCGCCACTGCGGCGATCGCGACCACGGCCTGGGGAGCCGGAGCGGCCTCTGGTCGAGCCGTCGCACCGAAGTCGAAGCGACGCAGGGCACGGCGCTTGATCGCTACGTCTCGCAAGACCGCGCTCCAGTACTCGGCAAACGCCCGGTCGTCTTCGGCCTGAAAGAACACGCGAAAGTCGGTCAAGGCGCTCTCGCCGAAATGTCCTTCGAGAAGCCGCCCCAAGAGCCCCTCTGCCCTGCCGTCCGGTGCCTGGTCGTCGGCACCGAGCCAACCACGCTCTCTGAAGGTCGGGATGAGCGTCGGATCGAAGCGGCGCAAGACCTCGATCCTTTCCTGCGCGTCCATCTGGAAGAAACCTCGTCGCTCCAGCTCGGTCATGCGTGCCAGGCCTTGCTTGCGAATAGCCTGGACCTCCGTCTGGACCTCGGCGACCGAGTTCCTCAGAGACGCGATGTCCCGGTCCAATCGATCGCGTTCCGCCGTGCTCTCGGCGCTCTTGCGGCGCGCGCGCACGAGGCCCTGCTCCTGCTCGAGACTCCGTCGCTTGTCCACGAGCTCTTCCAGAAACCGCCGGGCATTCGGGTCGTCCAGCCGTTCATCGAAGAACCGCGCCACTCCGCTACGAATCGCCCGTTTGTCCCACCAGGAGGAGACGGCGCGCTTCGAGTTGCCGTACATCTCCCCGAACTGCGTTCCGTACCCGACCTCCTCGTCCAGATCCCGGTCTATCGCCTTGATGGCTTCCTCGAACTTCTGATTGGTGTGGGTCTCCAGCCGCGAGCAGGACACCTCGACCCAGGCCGCAATGCGCTGACGTAGCACGTCTCGCACGCGTTCCACGTCCCAGCCTGCATCGCGCAGGCCATGCCCGAGCTCGCTGAGGCGTTCCACGGCCCCTTCGGGGTCCTCTTCCGCCTCAGCGCGAAGCTCGCGAAGCTGGTTGAGCAACGCTTCGCCGGTGAGACCCGCGCACGCGGCCACTTCAGCCTCGAGCACAGTCCAGGGGGACGTCGTGGTTCTCGGCTCGAACCGCATGCGCTCCTCCTCGCCGCTACCGCTCATGGCGGCTCACGTTAGCACGGCGTAGAGCACTGCGCCGATCGCCACGGCCCCGCTCGCAATGGAACCCACCCAAAGCCAGCGGAGCCCTCGGCCCTGTCGCTCTAACCGGAGCTGCGCCACCTCGTGGCTCAGCGCCCGGTGCTGGCGGAGAAGATCCGCGTGCTGCTCTCGCAGCTCGATCACATGCGTCGCCATGGCCACATAGACCGCCTCCAGCTCGGCGGCCGTCCGCTCCATCTTTTGCAGCGTGTCTTTGCCCGATATTCCGTCGAAAAGCCCCATGGAGGTCTCCTTGACGTTCGTCGTCCTCGCCTATCGAGCCCCCGCCTGTTCCATTCGGAGTGCCAGGGCGCGGATGCGCTCCAGACGCACCTCGGCCGCCTTTCCGTAGCTTGCCATCACATCCCGCCGTCGCAGCAGGAGCCGCGTGCCCACGGTGGCCGGGACGCCCACCCAGGGACCGGCCAGCCACGTGAGCACTCCTCCAACGCCTGCGGCGATCATTGCTTTGCCGCCCCGGCTCGCCGCATCCTGCAGCACCGCCTCGGCTGGCCTGCTCCTCCGCGCGAGCTCGAACACCGCCTGGCCCGCGATGAACGCCAGAGCCAGCTCGGGCACCACGTCGAGCCCCGCTGCCGCCCCGGCGGCGTCCACCGCGTCCCCAACCGTGTCGTGCAGGTCGGCCAGCGCGATCTTGCTGTCGATGAGATGGTCCGCCACGTCGTGCGAGACGTCGGCTCCTTCCACGAGCTCATGCGGCGCCACGACGTCGATTTCGGGATGGCGCTCGAGCGCGCCGCGCACGTAGTCGAGGTCCGCGGTGGCCTTGAGCTGCAGCAGCTCGGTGATCTCCCCGTCGGGCCCGCGGATCGCCACGTCCCATCCCGGTTGGGTGGGGGACTCCGCCAGCTCGGCGTGAAAGCCCTCGGGGAGGCCGCCCGCGTTCAGCTGCTCCACGTAGCGCAGCTCGAAGAGCTTGCCCTTCACGCCGCTGACCAGACCGCGCAGAGCGTCGTCGTCGCCCGACAGGCTCTGGAGGCGCTCGGTGAGCGATCCCAGGTGCGGATATTCGGTGTGGAAGGCTTCGACCACCTGCGGTTCCAGATCGGCGTCCGTCACGCGACCCAGCAGGATCTCCGCCACCCGAGTGCCGCCGAGCACCGCCGCGTCGAGCCAGTCCTTGGGCGCGGGGCGCCATTGCCGCAGATCGTCCACCGTGCGCAGCGGAGCGGTGCGTTCGGCCCGCGTGCGGCTCACGAACTCCTCCAGTCGTGGATCCATGGATGCCTCCCGGCTCGGTACCTCTTCAGACGCGATCGTCCCTGCTCGGTCTGACACCCTGCTGAAAACGGCTTGCCGGGCTACGGGCTGCCACCCGCCGTGATCGCTGCCTGGCGCCGCTCAAGGAACGCTCGCTCGTTCTCCTCCGCGACATGCCGGCGATGCTGCTCCCAACGTTCACGAGCGGGGCCTGGCATCTGCAACGGTGGATAGACCGGGCCGTCCCCGTCTCCGGCGACCCGGGGGATGTAGCCGTCCCTCCAGAGGCCGGTCTCCTGACGGAAATGATGGCGGCCGTCGGCAAACCCGGTCCAACGATAGACGTGCGGCCGTCCACAGACGCTCAGGTGGTAAACGTGGTCCCATAGTCGATTGTGGTTTTCCCAGAGCTGGCCCCTTCCGGGCAGCGCGGGCCGGAGTATGAGCCGAACATTGGGACAGCGCTCCACGGAGGCCGCGAGCAGCATGGCCGCCTGAATCAACTCGGCGTCGCGCTCGAGCGTCTCCGAGGTGCGCAGCTGATGGCGTTCGAAGATGTTGTGGGTTCCGATGGAGGCAGGGCCAGGACCCTCGTTCCTGCACGGCTCGGGCGGCGCTGTTCGCAACGGAGCAGCCGCTGCCATGGGTGTGCGCGGCCCGCCGGGCCAGGGACCCATCGCCGGACCCGGCTCGAACCAAGGGGCCATGCAGCCGGCGAACACCACGAGGGTCAGGCTGGTCAGGACGCGGAGGACGACGAATCCAGGTGTCATCATCCTTACGCCCCCTGTACGGACGCGGGCGGACGCGCACTCGGGACAGTCCCGATGAGACGGCCGAGCAACGCCCGCACGAGCGCCCGCGCCCGGCCGTAGAGTTGATCGTCGATCCACACCACCGCCAGCATCGTGCGGCGGAACGAGGCCTCGTCCCCCGGCCACAGCTCCACCGCCAGCTCCGGCCCCGCGGCAGCCACGAGCCCTCGCACGCCGTGCACGATCAGCGCCAGATCGTCCACGTAGCCAAGCCCGGGAATGAGGCTGAGCGTGTCCGAGATCAGGTCGCCGTCGATCCATAGATAGACCGCCGACCCGAAGAGGCCGACCTTCGCCCCGGTGGGGACGCGGGGATCACTCACGAGACGTCCGAGGTAGCGCGCCAGCCTCACCGGGTCGCGCGCCACGTCCAGCACCTGCCTCAGCATCAACAGACCTCCTTCCAGCGAGTCAGCGTATCCAGCGAGTCAGCGCCGCATCGAGAAGGTGCTCCGGGGCAGCTCGTCAGGCGACAGAGCTACCGGCGACGCGTCTAGCGCAATCAGCAGGAGAACAGGCACGCCAGGAAGAGCAGAAGGAGCGCATCCAAGAGCCACGGGGCAATAAACATCGGGAGACCTCCTCGCCCCTCTCAGGGCAGCTCGAAGTTCGTACCCAGCAGACGTCCGGTCGGAACGAATCTGACAGGGCCGCGTCGGCCTCTCGGCGGTCGTGGGGGGCTTGCTCTCGGTCAATCGACCGGGGATAGCCGGCGCGGTGCGAAGGCGCTCCGCGAAAAGCGCCAAGGAGGGGTCGGGGTCACGCTGTCAGATTCGCGGCGGGTAGACGTCTGCTTGCCGACGACCCATGAGAGCGATCCACGCGGGCTTTCCGGTAGAGGAAGTCCGCGCCCGAGGAGGTCCTCGATGATGAATCCCGACTCCCTCGACGCCGTGCGCGCTTTGCCCAGGGTGGCACGCGAGACCTGCCCGTCGCTCGCCGACCTCGAGGACCGCTTCGATCTTCATGGTCCGCTTGCGGACGATCCGGTAATCCGATGGCTCTGTGACTGCCGGGTCCAGCTCCTCGGCTCGGTGAACGGGCGAGCGGCTGGCACCGTTGGCCACATTGTGCCCGTCGAGCACCCGGCCTGGCAGCGCTGCAACCGTCGCCGGCTCCTCCCGGTGCAAGCCGGTTCCGAGGTCGTGATGATCCCGTTCGCGGACCTGGCCCTGGCCGGCGCCGAGCCCCGCGGACCAGACGAGTCTCTGGAAAGCTGGCTCGAGCGCTGCCTGCGGGCCGGGGACCTCGAGGTCATCCTCGCGCAGCCCTCGGTCGGCCTGTCCCCCTCGGACCAGGCGCACCTCGCGCTCTACCGCGCCGCAGCCCTGCGGCACGCGGGACGACCGGCCGAGACGCTGGCCCTCCTCACCGATGCTCGGGACCTTCTTCACACCTTGGAGCAGCAAGTAGACGCCGCGCGCCTCCGCTGCCGCGCGCTCACCGACGAGAGGCGAAACGCAGACGCTCTGCGCGTCGGACGCAAGGCCGAACCGCTGCTTGCGTCGGTTCCTCGTCGCGCGAGCGGTCGATTCCTCGCGGCCCTGGCCTTCGCGCACCACGCCGCAGGCTGCGATGACGACGCGGCTCGGCTCTTGACCGAAGCCGAGCACTGCGTTGCTGAGCAGGATGACGCGCTGACGTCCGGAGAAATCGCCCTACTCCGCGGCTGTCATCTTCGCGGGCGGTCTCCCGAAGCCGCCTTCGAGGCGCAGACCGCGGCGCTGCGCCATTTCCAGCTCGCCGGGACCATTCCCGAGTGCGGCAACGCCCTTGGGAACTTGATGCTGCTCGCCATGGATCGCCTCGACCGGGAGCCACGAACCCGCGCCGGGGCCTGCGAGCTGCTCCGCTACGCCTCGGCGGCGGTTGTCTGCTTCCGCGTCACGCAAAATCGACCCGCCCAGGTGAAGGTCTTCTCCCTGCTCGTCGAGTCCGAGCGCGACCCGGTGCGCGCGCTCGACCATCTCGATGAGCTCGCAGCCCTGGACCCGGGCGCCACCGCGTCGGACGCGCTGCACCACTTCGTGCGCGGGCAGTGGGAGATGGCGGCCCAACGCTGGGATGAGGCAGAGACCTCGCTCGCTCGCGCGGCGCACCTGGTCCCCGAGGACGCAGATCCCGAGGGAGCCGCCAAGATCGCCGCCAGGCGCGCGGTGCTCGCCACAGGACGAGACGACGTCTCCACTGCACGCGTGTTGCTCGCCCGCGCCGAGTCGCTCGCGGGCCATGCGTCCGACGAAGCAACCCAGATGGCGCTCGAGCAGGCCCAGAGCGCCGTCAAGCTCCTGGATGCCGTGCCCGGACCCGCGCTCCGCGACCTGCAGCTCCTCAGAGGCACGGTGGGCGCTCAGCTCTGCATGTGGGGCTCGGACGCCGTGGCTTCGCTGCTGGAGGAGGAACGGCATTCCATTCTGTTCTGGGCCGAACAACGGCTGCAAGAGGCCACCCCCCCGCGCGACCTGGAGATCGAGAGTCTCGTGCGCGATGTGTTCTTCTTCGGACAGGGCCTCTGCCATTACTACCTCCGGCGCGGTCGCCCCTCTCCTTCCGTGGCCGTGCCCCTCGAGCCTGAGATCCTTCGTGGCTGGCTCGCGGCGATCAAGCGCCCCGGTACGCGCGAGCACGCGATGGTCGAGGCTGCGGTCACGGCCGCCCTCTCCGCGGCCGAATGGACCATGGCCCTGGCGATTCATTTCCTGGTGTCACGATGTCTGGCGAGCGGACGCGATCGGGACCACCTCCGGGAGCTGCTCACGGACATCCTGCGCGTGACGACCATCCGGGGCCTGACCCTCGAGACGATGGTCGACGCGGCCGCACGCGAGGTCGAGGAGCAGCTCAGCGCGCGCGCCGTGGCCCACGAGCTCGGCGACCCACCGACCGATTCGGACGAGGTCGCCAACCGCCCCCGCAAGCCCAAGCGAAACTGGCGCGACCAGCTGCGCAGCCTCACGCGCCTCCTCGAGCCCACCGCCCGTCCCTGGCCGCTCGATCTCCGTTGCCGCTGCGGCGCCGATCTGCGCCCGTACATCTTCTGCTGTGACCACACAAGGCCGCTCGACCTCACGCTTCACGCCAAGCGACTGCGTGCCGGCTACCAGATAACCTGCCGTTGCTGCGGCGGCGAGCTCTCCGGCTTTCGCTGCGACGCCTGCGGCCAGGTCCTGACCTGGGACCTCGGCGTGGTGCCGACGCTGAAAGGGGAAAACTGAGGCCGTGCGTCGCGCCGCAGTCCTGTCGGCGTGCGACGACCTGAGTCCCAGTCGCTCGGCGGAACCTCTACCGCACCCGATCAAACGGCGCGATCGTACCCACAACACCCAAGATCTGTGGTATGCGATGGGCGGGCGTTCGGCTCGGACCATCGGAGTCGGGCGACGACGCGGCCGAGGCCGGAGGGCGATTCCTCATGGAGCCATTCAGCGAGGAGCACCTGGCGCTCGTGCACCCCTGGCCGGACGATGCCAGAGCGCAGCGGGCGGGCCTCGAACGCTGGTTCCGTGTCGCGCAGCACACGCTTCTGAAATGGACCCAGGGGTCGCGGCACCTCCTCACTGATGAAGAACGAAGGGACGCTTTCCAGTGGGCGTGCCTCGCGCTGCACGAGCGGCTCGTGCGAGGCTGGCTGTCGAAGGCCCTGAGCGACGGCCCCAAGGGACTCGGCTACTTCGCACGCACCTGGCGCCATCTACTGCTCGACTGGGGACGAGAGCAGGCGCAGCTCACCAAGGGAGAGCGTGCGACGCTCCGCGACGGAGGGCCAGCTCCTGAGTCGAGCGACGAGGCACACACGGTTGGCCCCGCCAGCGGTACCGATTGCCTTCGAGACCTGCCCATTACGGCCACCGGCAGGCTCGTGCTGCTTTGCGTCGGCGCCCCGGAAACTATCTCGAGAGAGGACATCAGAGCAGCCGTCGAGGAGAGCTCCCCTGAGTCTAGTGACCGTCTGAGTCGGTCCAGCGACGAGACCTGGACAATGCTCGACGACTGGCGCGCGCGCGTCGCGAACCATGGGCTGACCAAGGGCGAACGGACGCGACGACTGGTCTTCATCCTGCGCGGACCTCCAGGCGTGATCGACGACGCGAGCTGGGACGAAGCGTCCTTCATTTCCGCGAGAAACTGGCTCTACAAGCAGCGTCAGCGCGCCACGGAGCGAGCACGCAAACGAGTGAGCGTGGCAGGTGGAGGGGAGCGATGAGCAAGATCCGCTTCCCGCGGGCCGGTGACCTCATCGTCAAGCCATCCGCCGGGCGGATCGGCGACCACCGCGGCATCCCGCACGCCGGCAAGCACTACCTGAACCCTCTCGAATGCTGGGAGGACGTCGTCGCCCCCGATGGCAATACACGCCTGACGCCGCCAGCCCTACGAGAGGAGCTCCTGCGCTGCCTGGAGAAGGAGTTCGGATCTGAGAAATGTCTGACGCAGACGCCCTGGCACTGTCCCGCGGACGCAGTGTTCGATGACCAGTTATCTCGCCACTCGCGATGGTGGCAGCTTCCCTACCTGTCGATCATGGGCAGGGCGATCGATGGCTACCACGCCTGCGTGGTGCGCGCTTTCGCCGAGACAACTGCGGCCGACGCGAGCTGGGCGATGGACGTGTGCCAGGACAGCGGGAGCGTGGTCGGGCAGCTCACGGGCGGCATCATCCTCGTCGTCCAACCGATCGGCGAGAAGTGGCGCATGGTCTCGGCCTTTCGGCCGACCGGCGGAATGCTGCCGCCGACGGATTCCGGCAAGCGAAACCAGCTTTTCGAGGAGAGATGTGTCGGTCGCATTCGAACGCGGGTCAAGACCGGCGAGTATCGCCTGTTGCGTCGCGAGGCACTGGAGCATGACGACGCCCGGGTGTCAGATTCCGCACTTTCGGCCGTCTTTCCCTCGGATGAACGCGGCACGACCCGCAGAGCCGAGACCATGGAACCTGCTGAGATGGAAGCCTTCAGGCGGGCGCTCGCCTACACGCGCGCCGCCCTGGAGACCGGCGATACCGATGATGCGGCCTTTGCCGCCACCCTCCTCGAGACCTTTCAGCGGCTTGACCGCTCCTTCGATGAAGCCTCCGACTCCGGGGTGGAGGCGCTCCTCGAAGCGACTCGGGCCCTGTTGAAAGAACGTGGCAGCGCCGTTGGCCAGCTGGCCGCGCACGCGCTCGGTGAGCTCCCTGCCTTGCCCGTGGGCGACGAGGATCCGACCGTGTTGCGGCTCGAGCTCGGTGAGGTTGTCCTCGCGGCTGAGCACCAGGCAGCGCTCCTGCCTCATCTTCCGGCAGCCGCAGCTCGCGCGGTGCGAAGCCGACTCGAGGAGCTCGAGGCGCTCATTGCCTGCGAGCCGGCGCGGTTCGCGGCGCTCGCCGAGGCAGCGCGGCTCCGGCTCGAGCAGGATGATCTGACACCGCTCGACCCGATCTGGCCCATCTGGAGCGCAGTGGCCGACGCCCATGCACGCGCCTCGCGCGTCATGGGACCCGCTCCGGCGCTCGATCCCTTGCTCGCGACCGCCTGGCAGGGCGCCGTGGACAAGGGCCTGGTGACGCCCGCGCCCACGTGGCTCGAGCAGCTCGCGAGCCGTCTGCGCGAGCTGTTCGCGCCGGCCCCGCTGCCCCTCGCCGCCGCGAGCGCGCGGGGCGCCCTGCTTGGGGCTGGGGCCGCGATTGGGGGCTTGCTTGGGTCCTTTGCTGGGAGATCGTACCTTGCCCCATATACAGCACGCGCCCCCGGCGAGATCACCGCGCTGCTCGTCGACGAGGAAGCCCAGCTCGGCCGCGTCGCGTTGCTACGGCTGCGTCATGCCCCCGGCTCCGCGCGGGGCCTCTGGCGTGGACACGACGATCTGCGGGCGCAGGCCTGGGCCGCGCTCCACGAGGCGTTCCTCGCGGCGAGCCGCCTCTGCCCCTCGCGGCTGCCCCCCTACCCGCTGGAGGACCACGAGCTCGAGCTCCTCGACGCGCAAGGCGCGCCCCTCGCCGTGGACGGGGAATCCCTCGGCCTCCCCGCGGCCCTGGCCTTCGCCTCGCTCTGGAGCGGCACCGCCCTGCCCGCGGGCCTCGCTGCCACGGGAGCGCTCCGTCCGTCGGGAACCGGCGGCGCACAGATCCTCCCCGTCGCGGGCGTCGCGCACAAGGCAGCCGCGTTCGCCGCGAGCGCGCCTGCCTCGCCGCACTGGCTCCTCGCCTCCGTCGTCGGAGCGAGCGCTTCGCCCTCGCGCCGTCTCCTTCTTGCCGCAAGCCAGGTGGCCGAGGCCGGGGACCTCGTGCCCACCGAGCCCGTCTCGACCCTCGAGGAGGCCCTGCGCGTCGCCGGGCTGTCGCTCGCCACCGTCGCGCCGCCCTCGGACCTCGGCTCGATCTCGCAGCGCAAGGCGCGCCTCCGCGAGTTCCTCGACCACGCCCGCGACCAGGAGCTCTCGCACCATCAGACGAGCGACGGACGCGGGCCCTGGCAGGTACTCGCTGACGAGATCGTGCTCCTCGTGGGCAGCCTCGAAGGCGAGCCGGGCGTCGATTCCGCGCTCCTCGACGAGGCCCGCGGCGCCGCGACCCTCTCGTACCTGCACGCCGGGTGCATGGCCGAGGCCGACGCCCAGGTACGTTCCCTCGCCGCGCGACCAAGGCCCGCCCCGTGGCTCGAGGCCATGCTGCGCGTGCTCGAGCTCGGCAGCGCCACCGATCGCGAGGACTGGCCTCGCGCCCGCGCCCTCTCCGAGGAGCTCGATCGCCTCGTGCCCCAGCTCGACACCGGCGACGAGCGCCTGGCCCTCGGCCGCGTCTACGGCTCTCAGGGCCTGGCGTGGCTCCATCAACGCGAGCCCGAGCGTGCGCGCTCTCTCTTCGAAAAGGCCCTCGCCGAGCACGCCCAGGCCCACCCTCACGAAGTCGGTCGCTCGCGGCTCTATCTCGCCCGGGCCCAGCGCGCCCTCGGCCAGCTCCGCGAGGCCGCCGCCTCCCTCGAGCTCTCCCGCGCTGAGCTCGACCAGCACACCCGCCGCTACAGCGGGCCCTACTACGCCAGCACGCTCATGTACTGGCACTACGAACGCGCGCGCCTCCACATCGCGGAGGCCCTCGCCGCCGAAGCACCCGCTTCAAGCGCCACCATCGACGGTGCCGCCACCCTCGCCACCGCGCCCGATCCCTCCCGCGCCCGCGCCGCCTATCACGACGCCCTCGGCGAGGCCCTCGAGGCCTTCGCCTTCGCCAGAACCCGCGGCTACTGGCCCGCGCTCGGCATCCTGCGCATCCTGGCCTGGGCCACCTCCGCCCTCGCCCTGACCCCCGAGCACACCCAAGTCCTCCGCACCCTCGAGGCCCTTATGCCCACCGTCCCCCCTGACAGCCTCCCCTTCGCCTCCCGCCTCCAAGCCGAGGCGCAGGGCCCCCCACGCGCGGATGGGGAGGTGGATTGACGGAGCCGGATCCCCGGCCCGAGAGACGTCAGACACACCATGAAATGGGGGTTCCATGGACACGCTGAAGCCGTTCGACGAGTTCTGCCAGGCGCTCTTCCGGCCACGTCGTAACTGGCGCATCCGGCTCGAGGCGGCTCTGCGGGAGACGGGCCTTCCGATTCCCGCGGGAGAACCCGCAGCAGACCAGGCCCGAAAGCTCATCGAGCAGCTTCCCGAGCCGGCGCTCATCGAGCTCCTCTACCGGTACGCGTACTACTACAAGCCGAACGCCTTCGAGGTCCTTTCTCGCTACAAGGACGCGCATCCGGAACGACCACAGTTCGTGAGCGAGTTCCTCCAGAATGCCGACGATGCGGGCGCCACTTCCGTAACCTTCCGTTTCCTCGCCGACGAGGTGCAGGTCTTCAATAACGGCCGTGCCTTCACCCACGACAATCTCTACGCCATCTGCTCCTTCCTCGAGTCGGACAAGGGCGATGCATCCACCATCGGGAAGTTCGGCATGGGCTTCAAGACGGTGTTTCGCGTCTCGGCAAGGCCGGAGATCCACACCTTCGACCTGGAGAAGAAGGTTCGCTTCGGGTTCCGGTTCTTCGAGCCGGGCGGGCTCGACGAGGCCTACCACCGCGCATTGATGGACCGCGCGTCGTTCGACATCTCCGGACAGGTCTCCACGGCCTCGGAGATAGATCATCACCGCCGCGTGGGCTACATCCTCCCCGAGCCGCTCCCCTCGTTGACGAATGAGGGCTCCGCCGACACCGCGTCCAGCGTGCGTGGTTCGTTCTTCCGGCTGCCGCTCCGAGAAAGCCTCGACCGGACCGACTGGAACGCCACGAATCTCGAGCGGCTCGTCCCCTCGAACGTCTTTCTCTTCCTGCGCAACGTGACCCGGCTGCGCCTCGTCGAAGAGCGACCCGGAAAGCCCCTTCGGGAGGTCGTCTACGAGAAGGAGGTTCCCGAATCCCTGGAAGAGCTCCCGGGCGTCGGTCGGCTGCAACGCCTCGTCGTGCGCTGCGGAGAGGCGCCGCATGAGGAGTGGCTCCTCTTGCAGTCCACCGCGGTGCCCGTCGACGCCGTTCGGTTCACCGACCTCGATCCCTGGGCCCGGAGCCGGCTGCCTCGAGAGGTCTCTTGGACCATTGCCGCCCGCCTTTCGGCTAACGGGACCGAGCTGGGCTTCGTCAATCCCGCACAGGCGCTCGGCGGCAGGGTCTTCGCATTCCTGCCCGTCAGCAACGCGCGGCTCGGCCTGAACCTGCTCGTCAACGCCCCCTTCAACCTCGTGGACAACCGCGCCGATCTGTCGCCGGACAGCTTCAACCGCGAGCTCATCGCGAGCCTGGAAGTGGGCCTTGGACAGCTCCTCGCCTGGCTCGGCCACGGCGCCGGCACCGGTCTCCAACAAACCCTCCATCGCCTGCTCCCCTACGCCAACGAGGGAAGCGAGCTTCTTTCCTCCTTGCGACAAGCGGCGCTGGCCTTCCGGGATCGAGAACCCTTCCTTCCAGCCCACGACGGCACGCTCGCCACTCCGGAGCACGTCCTCGTCGCAGCCGACGCAGCGGCCTTTGACGCCTTCGTGAAGGTCGCCGACGGCGGCCCGGCCCGGTGGTTCTTGAGCGATGCATCGCCAGATGTGCCCGTGAAAGTCGTTCGTGACGCGGCAAGGGATCGGGAGGACCTGGACCTTGGCGCACGCCATCTTCATCTCCTCCTCGAGAGCGTGAAGGCAGAGCGCCTGGCGCCTCATCATCTTCAGCGCTTCCTGAGCCAGGAGCCGGCAGTGCTCGAGCGCAACCAGCGGGGGCTCGACTGGTACGGCCCGCTCTTCGAGCTCCGCCGTCACTTCCGCGTGCAGGGCATCGAACGCCAGCTCGAGCAGGTGGAGTTTCTGCCGACCGCGTTGGACGCGCGGCGCCTCGTCTCACCGAAGGCGGCACGCAGGTGGGAAAGTGAGCGGCAGGAGCGGGACCTCGTGCTCGCGCTCTGGCCGGCGATGCCGATCCTGGATCCGCACGTCGAGCAGTGGGCCTCAGGCAGCAGCACGATCCACGACCAGCAGTTCCGTAGGGACGCGATCGCCGAGTTTGTAGACGTCGAGGCGCCTCCTCAACCGGACCGCGAGCTCCTCCTGCTCCGGCTGTTGAGCCTCGCCGTCTCCGGTAATCCACTCGGAGGGGTGGAACGAACACGCATGCGGAACGGCCTCAAGGTGCTGGGCAAGACGAAGGAGGGCCCCACCGGCAAGAAGGTCTCCCTGGATGATCTCTCGCTCGACGAGCTCCTGAACGACTACCACCCCGAGCTCCGCGACCACGTCCCTTGCCTGGACGAGCAAGCCTACCCTCGTGAAGTGCGAGAGCTCCTTCGAGACCTCGTCCGCCAGGCCCAGAACGGGACGCCGCCGGCAGCCCTCGTCCTCGAGGCCCTTGAGGGATTGCCAGCACCATCGCCCAAGCTGGTCGACTGGCTGATCGATCTCTTCGATCGTCAGCCCAAAGATCGACGTACGACCCTCCGCGCCGAGCTCGCGGGCGCCACACGGCTGAAGGTCGCCGGGCCCACGGAATGGAGGCCAGCCAACGAGCTGGCCGTGTCGGCCTTCCCGGCGCCATTGCCGGCCTCGGTCCTGCGCCGCCTGCTCCCCGAGGCCCAGGGCATCGACCTCGAGCACTATGCCGGAGGCACGGGGCGCACGGCGGACGCCCTGGCCGAACGGTTCGAGCGTGGACTTGGACTCCCCCGCGAGTTCGAGCCCGAAACCTCGCACCTCGCCCGCGCCGCGCAGCAAGTTTCCAGCGACTCGGAGGCCTGGGCCCTCGTTGGCTACCTCGCCGCCCTCGCCCGACGGCGCTGGCACGAACGAGGCTCACGTGCCTCGGAGGTTCTCACGGCTCTGACGAGCGCGGCCTGGATTCCCGCCACCGGCAGCACCGAGCTTCTGCGTCCTCTTGACGCCCTGGTAGGTCCCGCCACCAATGACCGGGGCCTCAACCGGGCGCTCGCGGAATCGGATCTCCCACGCGTGGACCTCGGCGCGACCTGGCGCAAGCACCTCGAGGAGCTAGGCGAGCTCGAGAAGGCGTCGCTGCTCGTCTTGTCACGACAGCCCAACGAGGCGCAGCTCCGAAGCCTTCTCGAGCACCGTCTCTCCGCCAGTCGACGGAGCTCCGCAGACGGACGCGCAGCCTGGGAGGACCTGGGCACCCTCTGGGCCGAGAACCCCGACGTGCAGGCCGCCTTCGAGGCCCTGCGCGCGGAAGGCCGAGTCGAGCTCGTGCGCCCCTTCGTACGCACCGACTGCTCCACTACCTGGCTTCAGCCGGCGACCTCGGAGGATCGCCGCTCGGCCTCCGTCCGTGACGCTCGGGTGGGAGACGTGGTGACGCCCCTCTTCGGCAGCAGCGTCGAGGTGATCGTCGAACCCGACGAGGCCATACGGCGCTTCCTGGAGGCGGCCTTCCGCGTCCCCGAGCTGGATGTCGTGGACAATCGCCTGGCGTTGCCCAGCGACACCGACCTGTCTCTGCGACTTCTCCGAGCCCTGGGCCGCCGGCCGAGCGGCAACGAGCCGAGACGCCTCTCCGAGCTCGAGGTCCACGCTGCCCTCGCCGCCACGCGCGTGCTGCAGGCCGCCGACCCGCGTCGCCCCTGGTTCGCCGCCCACGAGCGCGTCGTGCTGACCCATGCCGACACCCTCGAGGCCGCCGAGCTGGGCATCCTGCGCGGAGCCCACCCGCTCGTGCCCAAGATCCTCGCCGATGCCAAGCGGCATGTACACCGCCTCCACCGCGCCCTCGCCACCGAGCCCGGCTTCTGCACCACCCTCGGCGTGGTCGACGACGAGCGGTTCCGCGTCGGACCAGGCGGCGGGATCGCGGAGGCCAAGGAGCTCGCCCTCGCCCCCAGCTACCCCGCCGAGTACGACGCGGCCTTCCGCGAGCTCGTGCGAGAGAACCTCGAGGAGGACCTGCGTCTCCCGCCGGACGCCGAGCTCGCGTCGGCGCCGGGAACGGCTGCCTTCGCCGCGACCATCAGGCGTCACCTCTCGGTGAAGGTGGGCGAGGGAGACCCGCTCAAGATGGCGAAGGAGGTCTCCGCCTACGCCGAGCATCGAGACGGCGTCTGGAACTGCTACCTCGCGACAAAGCACGCAGCGACCTACCGCAAACGGAAGGCCCTGAAGGAACACAACCGCGTCGCCGAGCGGAAGGAGAACGAACGAGAGCAGCGAGAGGCGGAGACCCAGGAGGCCCAGAGGGAGATTGCCAGGCTCGCCGACGAGAACCTGGATCTACTTCTCGGCCAGCTTATCTTGACCTCGGCCGACGACGCGCTTCGCAAGGCCTGGGGGAAGGCCCGCGGCCAGGGGGGCTATGGGAAGCTGCGCAAGGAGCTGACGGCCGCTCGTCTCGACGAGCTTCGCCGCACACTCGTCCACGAGCGCGGCTACACCACCACCGCCTGCGTGTTTCGCGAGCTGCTCCAGAACGTGGAGGATGCCTACGCCAGCCAGGCCGCCGACGCGCGTCCTGCTGTTCCGTGGGCACGGCTCGTCTTTTCCACCGACCGGTTCACGCTCGCCCACGCCGGACGCCGCTTCGACAAGCCGGATGAGTCCGGCGCCCCTCGCGCCGACGTGCAGCGCATCCTCTCCCTCGGAGGCTCCGAGAAGCGCCAGGGCCAGGGCGAGATCGGCCGCTTCGGCCTCGGCTTCAAGTCGATCTTCCGGCTCTGCCACCGCGTTCGGGTCCTCTCCCACCCCTACCACTTCACCATCGACCATTTCATTCTGCCGGAGTGGTTCGAGGACTACTTCGACGAGCTCTACGACAGCGACGCAGGCCGTCTGCGCGAGGAGGAAACGCGCTTTCTCTGCGAGGTGTCGAGTCGACGCGAAAGCGCCAAGGCCGATTATCAGGCCGTCCGAGCCAATCTCGAAGCGCTCGTCACGATTCCGGCCTCGCACCTCCTCTTCCTCGCGCACCTGCGGCGCCTGGACCTCCAGCGCGAAGCGGCGGGCGGACAATCCGCCTTGCGCGTCACGCTGACCCGGGACACGGAGGACTTTTCCCTCGCGGGCCGCGCTGCCGTCCTCGCGAAGAAGGTCCGACTCGGTTTCGAGACGCCCGACCCAGGCGCCAATCAGGGCGAGGGCGCGGCTCGGCTCGGCGACTATCTCGTCATCCACGGCGAGAAGCGCGTCGACTACGGCGAGCACGGCGGCGCACGGCGAGCCGACTTCGCTCTGGCCTTCCGCCTCCGAACCAGCGGTCAGGGCATCGATCCGTTACCACTCGCGATGCGCACCGTCGCGCTCTACCTGCCGACCGAGGATTCGCACGGTTTCCCCTTCGCCGTTCACGGCGCCTTCGCCACCGACGCGGGCCGGGCGCGCATCGGCCGCGAACGACCGGCCTTCGCCTGCAACTGGGAGATCGGCCGCGCCCTCGGCGAGCTGCTCGAGGACAGCCTGAAGGCGATGTTTCGGCACTGGCGGGAGGACGCGGCCGCGGTGCGCTCCCTCTATACGTTGGTCGTCGCCCCGCGGCAGCCGGGCGATCCCGATGACGTCCTCGACCCGTTGCGGACCGCCTTCACGCACCTCCTGGAGGCCGAGGAGCGCGTGTTCCTCACACGGCAGGGCCAGCTCGTCTCGTCGAAAGAGATGGCGCGGGGCCCAAAGCACCTCATCGGCGTCTACGAAGCCGTGCGCAGCGCCTGGGCGGGCGCGCCGACCGTGCACTTCCTCGACGACGCGGCGGTCGAGGCGCTCGACCGCCTTCAGGTCCGGCAGGGACTCTGGGACGCCGAGCGACTCGTCCGGAGGCTCTACGGCGCCGCCGCGCAGCTTCCCGCCGGGAAGGTCTTGCAGGCCATCGCGGGCTACTACCGCCCCCTCGAGGCGCGGGAGCGGCGCGATCCCAACCGTGACCAAGAACGCGACGCCCTTCTGCGCGCCCTGCGGGCGGTTGAGTGCGTCCCCGCGAGGGACGGCCAGCACCGCCTCCCCGACAACGCCTGGTGGCCCGTCGAGGAGCTGTCTGGCCTTGTCGCGCCCGGCCGAAGCATCGACATCCGCCAGCTGCCGTTAACCGGAGAGAACGCCGGCTGGCTTCGCGGCCACCTCGAGCTGTCCGACCTCCTGACCGATGACGAGGTCCACGACGCCGCGCTGGCCGCGACAAGGAAGGAGGCCCACGCCGTGGCCCTGCTGCAGTACCTCTCCCAGCGGTGGAAGGACTACGGGCACGGGGACGTGAAGCTCGCGGACGTCACGCTTCGCAGGCTCAGCTTCCTCAGGCCCCTCGTACCGGACGACGTGTGGGAGGGCCTGGACAAGGGGCTGCGTATCTCCCTCTTCCCCGACGCCCTCAAGGCCGCGACGGCCCCGGCGCCGACCGAACGACCGCCCGTGGGAGACCGCGAGAAACTCACCCTCCTCCGAGAACTCGCCGACTGGTGGAAAGACGAGCACCCGCACGAGCGCGCGGCCTACACGCTCAACAGCTACGGCGAGGCGCTCGGCCTGGCTTCGCCGGCCCCGACGAACGAGGAGCTGAGGGGGGTCCTCGAACGCTTCCACGACGTGGATGGCCAGCACCTCTGGTTTCGCCTGCTCGCCATCTCCACGGTGATGCAGACTGGTCGCCGGACTGACGAGGGGCGCGAGTTCCTGCACCATTTCGCCCGCGAAGGGCACTTCGATCGTCTGTTTGACGCGAACGGCACGCCGGCGTTCCACCAGATCGTCAAGGCCAGCCTCGACGCCTATTTCGACGACCGCTCAGGATTCCTACGAGACTGGACCTATTACTGGCGTCTGCTCTACGACTTCGAGAAGGCCAAGCTCCTGGTTCGAAACCACGGCTTCGTCGAGCGGCTCCACGAGGTCGCTGCCGGCCAGCCCGCCGAGATCGCCGATTTCTTCCGCAGCGGCAAGCTCCCCGGCGAGCGCGCCGAGATCAAGGGCCTCGGGCAGAGCATCGGCAAGCAGGCATTCTACGTCGTGCGCGAGATGCTCCGCCTCGGCGTCTGGGGTCACGACGAGACGCGGCGCCGCGTCCTCGAGCAGGCGGCCTACTATCCCTCCCGGCACACGCGCCGCTTCGTGGCCCGCACGGGGCTTCTGCCCCGTTTCGACGACGCCGAGCGGCCCTTCTCGCGCTACGACGAGAACTACGTCTTCAGCGAGTCCCTCGCGAGCCTCGTCGCCCAGGCCGGCGTCTCCGACCACTTCGAAAACCACTACGACGCCCCCTTCATGCACTATCAACGCACGCGGTGTTCCCGGTGCAGCGCGGCCCGGCCCGACGCCTCCTGCACGCTCCCCTGTCCCGAACGACGGGACGCGTCCTCGCACCCTGCCGACGAGGAGCTCATCGATGCTTCCGCCTGAGGCCACCGTCATCTCCCGGGCTCGCCGCTTCGACGGCCTGGCCAAGGTCGTGCGCGTCTCCACCATCGCGGGCATAACGCAGGCTGTCGTCGAGGTGCTCTCGAGCGGAGCCTTCCTGACCGTCGACGCCGCCGACCTCGATCCCGTCGACGACGCGCTCGGCTGCCTCCGTCGCGGGCGCTTCGATTCCGCCTGGAAGTACGACCTGCGTACGATGGCCACGCTCCTGCAGGTGGTCAGCAGTCGCTCGGCCGCCCTCACCGCCGCGCGCGTCGATATGCTGCCGCACCAGGTGCTGACCGCCGACCGTATCCTCTCGGCCCCCCACGCCAACCACCTCCTCGCCGACGACGTCGGGATGGGCAAGACCGTCGAGGTTGGCCTCCTGCTCTCGGCGCTTTCCTCCCGCAAGCAGGCGCAACGCGTCCTGATCATCACCCCCGCCGGGCTCACGCTGCAGTGGCAGGAACAGCTCGAGGCCCTCTTCGGCATCTACTTCGACATCTTCAACCGGGACTTCTTCGACCTGCGGGCCGACGCCTGGAGTCGCTTTCCGCGCGTGATCGCCTCCCTCGATGCCCTCAAGCGGCCGAAGCGCAAGCCCGCCCTCGAGAACACGACCGACTGGGACCTCCTGATCGTCGACGAGGCCCACAAGCTCACCGCCCGCCTCGAAGAGGACGGCTCCGTGCGCCGCACGCAGAACTACCAGCTCCTCGAGCTCCTGCGAGAAAAGACGCGCATCTTGATCTGTGCCACCGCCACGCCGCACCAGGGTGACGACGCCCGCTTCGCCCTCCTCCTGCACCTCCTGCGCCCCGACCTCTTCTCCCAGAAGGATCCGGCCAAGTCCCTCGAGGCGAACCTGCCCAGGCTCCGCGAGGTCATGACCCGTAACCGCAAGTCCGAGGTCACGGATGCGCAGGGTCAGCCGATCTTCAAGGGGCACGACGTGCGCTCGGTCGAGGTCACGCCGGGCGACGACGAGCTGGCCTTCCTCGAGGCTCTCGAGACCTACGTCAAAGTAGCCTACGGCGCCGCCAAGCGCCTCGAGGAGGGACGCCAGCGGATCCTGGCCCTCGTAATGACGACGTTCCTCAAGCTCGCCGCGAGCAGCCCCGCCGCCATCCGCTCGGCTCTCCAGAACCGGCTGGCCGGGCTGACCGGCGCCCGACGGCCTCAACGCCCGCGTCAGGAGGCCCAGGAGCAGGACGCGCGCTTCGAGGGGGAGCAGCAGGAAAAGCTCGAGGAGCTCTTCGACCCGTCGTTCTTCGAGGAGGAGGCCCGCTACCTGAAGGAGCTCGTCGAGCGCGCCGGTCGACTGGGCGACGGACGCAAGGCCGCCGTCTTTCTCGAGCACGTGGCGACTCTCAGGAGCCAGCCGGACTTTGAAGGCGGCGTGCTCATCTTCACCGAATATCGCGCCACACAAGAGATGCTACAGGCCTCCCTCGCGGGCACCTATCCAGACACCCACATCGCGCTGATTCACGGCGGGATGGGCCTGAACGCCAAGCGTCACAGCGTGGAAGACCTCCGCACGAAAGGCGGCTTCCTGATCAGCACCGAGGCAGGGGGCGAGGGCCTCAACCTGCACGAGAACTGCCACCTCCTCTTCAACTACGACCTTCCCTGGAACCCCATGCGCCTGCAGCAACGCATCGGACGGCTCGAGCGCTACGGGCAGAAGCGGCGCGTGCTCGTCCTCAACCTGCACAACGAGGGGACTCTCGAGAACAAGCTGCGCCTCTACCTGGACCTGAAGCTCGCCGCCGTCGAGCGCGCGCTGCGCGAGGTCCAGGACAACCCCGAAGATCTTCACGAGTCCATTCTCGGCACCCTCGAGGCGGAGGTCGACCTGCCCGCGCTCTATCGCCGGGCTTTGACGAGCGACGACGGGCTCGCCCGGTCGCAGCGCGAGATCGACGAGGCCATCAAGTGCGCCCAGCAGGCCACCGAGAGAATGGCGGCCCTCTTCTCCTCGCTCGACCGCTTCAGCATCGGAGAGTGGGACCGCCACCAGCCGGAGGTCAGCCTCGAGGACATCCGGGGTTTCACCCAGACCTACTTCCGTGGCCGCCGTCTCGACGAGCAGAGGCCGGGGCTCTTCTCGCTCGCCACGCCTCCCCACCTGCGCACCTCCCCCAAGATCGCCGCGCGCTACGACCTGCTGGCCTTCGACCGGGAGGTGCTCAAGCGCACCCCGGGAGCCGAGCTCTTCACCTTCGGACACCGGCTCTTCGACGCGCTCATCGAGCAGACCACGAGCTACGCCCACGGTGGGCTCCTCGCCAAGCGCACCGTCCACGCGGGCCCCGAGCTCCGCGGCCTCGAGGGCCTGCAGCTCAACTACGTCCTCGCGGCCAAGCACCCCGACGGCCGAGAGACGCGCAGCTTCGACACCGTCTTCATCGACCGCGAGCTCCGCCCGAGGCCCGAGGCCGCGACCGCGCTGCGCAAGCTCTACTCCGCCGCCGGCCTGCGGAGCCTGCCCCCCTTCTGCGACGCCGCCTTCCTCGAGCAGGCCGCTACCCTCGGCAACGCCGAGGCCGAGCGCCTCCTGCAACAGCTCATCGCCGAGCTCGGCCCGGGCGTGATGCCCTCCTACCAGCTCGTCACCGCCGCCGTCGTGCGCTTCACCCTCCCGCGCCCCGACGACCCTGGGCTGCCTGACGACGAGGAGGTGATCGAGCCCGACCCTCCAGGGTCAGCGCCGTAACAGTGACGGGATCCCGTGACACCCTTGCGGTGATGGACCCTTGGAGTCGTGCCCACCGCCGCACCGAGCACCTCGCTCCAGGGGCTCCCAGGTCTGGCTTGTGAGTGATACACTCATAGGCATCTCAGTGGGGTTCGATACCTTGTCCATCACCATGTCCGTGCGACGGTCGGATCATCGCCTCCGTCACTGGGCATCGCTTCCTACCCACCCACGTGGCCCGTTGGCGCCGTTGGCCCTCGCCACTGCATCCCCGCCGCAGGCGGAGCTTGTCAATCCCCACGAGCGATATGGGGCCCACGCATGAAGCCGCCCGTCGTCCAGCTCAGCGTCGAAGGCCCACGCCTCGATTCTCCGGCGTATTCCGGAGCTCGCCGGTGGTTGAAGGAATGGGGCGCTCTGTCTGCCTTCTCGAAGGAGATTTGGTCGGCCGACGTGCACCTCGAGCTGCCGGTCGCCCTCTGGACCGATGCGGGAAAGCTGCCGATTGAGGACGCAGCGGACGAGGAGCAATGGGTCTCGCAACACGAAGCCTTCGCGCTGCTCCTCGGGCTCGACGGGCAGGAGCTTCGGCTCGAAAGCACCGGACACATCGGGGCCCACGAGATGTGCCTTCACCTCAAGGTCGATGGCACGACGCCCGGTAATCCGCGCCGCGTACTCCCCATCTCCTGGACGGCGCTGCAAACCGTGGAGGCCTTTAACTCCCGATCATCGAAGCCCCAGGAGGCACAGCTAGAGGTGCTCGGCCGGCTGCGTGCAATCCTTGACCGCGCCGGGACGCTCCTTCAGGGAACGCGGGCCTCAGTAGCATTCTCGCTCGATGATCACCTCGCGCAATTCAAGATTCGAAGCCTCAGCCGGGTGGCGCCGGTACTCGAGGTGGACACGCGCGGACGGCTCTTCAACGTCGAGCTTGAGATTTCGACGGATGATCAATCCGGCGTGCGGCTCGACCTCGACGACTTGCACCCCGACTCCCCGATTATCAGTCGTCCCGGACGCGAATACCTTCTGCTCTCTCCAGATGTCGAGACCGTGGCGCGAGCCGCCTGCCGTCAGCGCAACATTCTCCGACGGAAGGCTGAAGCTCTGCTGGAGAACCCGACCTCCTGGATCCCTCCCGGCCTCGACGACTTCGACAAGGCACTCGATCTTTCCCGCTATAGCGACCGCGTTATCGGGTTCACGCCCTTCCGCATCGGGCGCAACGCCGAGGTTCGATCTCTCGGGGTGGACTGGTATCGCACCGATCGCGACCCTTCAGTGCCCTTCCTCAGGCTTGAGGTCACCGCCTCGGACGGGCGGCGTCACTGTCTCGACCTGCAGACACCCGCAAGTGCTCAAGCTCTCCTTACGCAACTCACGTCGCGCCGGACCACGAACGACCCCACTCCTATCAACGTCGACGGCCGAGCGGTGCACCCATCCCCGGAGCTCGAGCGCTGCGTCAGAGAGCACCTCCAGACCTACCAGGCTCGGGTGGTGAGCTCGGCAGAAAACGAAGGTGCCGAGCCTGAGACCCCAGCCTCCACCGCGAGCGGCAGGGCCCTCGTGGCGATCCTCAGGGACCCCGCCGAGGGGTCCCAACCCTCGGCGCCGCAGGTCCTGGAGATCGACGAAGGCCTCGTACCCTGGGCGACGCTCGAGCGACTCCTATGCCCAAGCCTTCACCTCAAGCCCCATCAGCGCGCGGGCGTTGCGTGGCTCTGGCACCATGCACTTTCCGCACAAAGGGCCGGGGACCATCCGCCGGGAGTCCTACTCGCCGACGACATGGGACTGGGCAAGACCCTGCAGATCGCCTGCTTCCTGGCTCTTCGCCGAGCCTCGACGGAGAGGGTCTCGCTCCAACTACCGTCACTCGTCGTGTGTCCCACCATCCTCCTAGACAACTGGCTCGAGGAGTTGCGACGCTTCTTCATCGAATCGGCTTTCGGGCGAGTGCTCGCGCTCCACGGCGAGCGAAAGCGAGCGTTGCGGGCTCCTTCCGGCCACCTCGATCCGCGCAGGATTTCCGCCTTCGACCTGATCCTCACCAACTATCAAACGCTCGCCGGCAATCAACCCAGTCTCCTCGCGCTCGACTACGACGTGGTCATCCTCGACGAGGCGCAGAACATCAAGAACCCTGATACCGGGTGTGCCATCGCTGCCCGTGGCCTCAAGAAGCGCTTCGGCATCTGTGTCACGGGAACGCCCGTTGAGAACCGCCTCTCGGACCTTTGGTCCCTATTCGACTTCCTCCGGCCAGGGGATCCCTTCTCGACCTTCCCCAAGTTCAAGCGTGACTACGACGAGACGGCCGGTTCCGGAGTTGAGCGCATACGCGAGGCGCTCAGCTACCCGGCACCGACGTCCAGACTGCTCCGACGGGACAAGACGGCGCTCGACCTCCCGCCCAAGACCATCGTCGAACGCCGCATCCCCATGACCGAAGCGCAGATGAGTCGTGAAAGAATCGTCACCCACGTCACCCGGAACAAGGTCCTCGGAATCCTTCATGACTTGCAGAAGCTCTACCAGCATCCGGTCTTGCTCTCCCGCGCCGTAGCGGGAACCGATTCGCCCACTCGGACCTGGAAAGAGGTCGAAGAGGAGAGTCCGAAGATCCGCCTGTGCCTCTCCATTCTCGAGGAGATCGAAGCCAAGCGAGAGAAGGCGCTGGTCTTCACGCTCTGGCTGCAGATGCAGGACTTGCTCGCCGAGATCATCTCACGCCACTTCCGCCTCGCGAGCGTCGACATCGTGAACGGCGACCCCGAGCGCCGAAGGCGGGCCTTAGCGACTATTCGCCGCTTTTCCGACGGCACGGGGTTCGATGTTCTCATCCTCAGTCCTCTCGCTGCCGGTACCGGCCTGAACATCGTCGCGGCCAACCACGTCATTCACTATGGCCGCTGGTGGAACCCCGCCAAGGAGGATCAGGCGACGGACCGCGCCCACCGCATCGGCCAAACGCGCCCGGTCACCGTCTACTACCCTCTGCTCCACCATCCCGGGGACCCCGAGGGTGGCTTCGACGTGAAGCTCCACCAACTTGTAGAGCACAAGCGGAGCGTGGCCCGTGACTTCCTTCGGCCTCAAAACGACGACCTAACACTTGCGGAGCTGCAACTCGCCTTGGGAGCCGGCACGTGACCTTCGACCCTAAGACCTTCGATCGCCAGACCTGGCAGCTCGTCTTCGCCCTTGCCGGCGTCTTCGTCTGGCTCGCCGTCTGGATGCTTTGGGCAACCCTTCGCGTCGGTCGCGCCGCGAGACGCGCGGCCACGGCGTTCCGCGAAGGAGAGCGACTCCCCGATGACGACCTCGCTAGCCGCCTCTTCCATCGCCTGAAAGACCACCTCGTTCTCGACCTGGGCCCCACCCAGCCCAGGCGATTTGTCACCGACCGTGCCATCTCCGTCTCCCTTGACGACACGATCGATGCATGGCTCGACCGACGCCTCGCCTTTGCCATGGGACCGGCGCTCACCGGTCTGGCGCTCATCTGCACCTTCGCCCTCATTGCCTGGGTCCTCGTCTCGGACGTTAGCGGAGCCATCAACGAGATGGGTCAAGCGACGCGCTCCGGCGGCCCCGGGACCAAGCTCTCATCTGCCGTCTCCCACCTTGGAGCGAAGTTCGCCATCTCCGCGACGGGCGTCTCGTGCAGCATCCTCCACCTATTTCTGGCCCGGCTGCTCCGGAGGCGCGCACACCACACCGCCGCCGCGCTCGCGTCCGAGCTCGACGCGCTGTGCGTGCCGCTCGAGAGGTTCAAGCTCGAACAGGGCGCCGAAACCCAGCGCGCCATGCAGCTTCGCCTGGTGCGCATGGAGCAGGCACTGGAGCAGAGCCTGCGGGTCATGCAAGCCGAGCAATCCGCCACCGAGGCGCGACACGAGAGCAGCGCTCTCTGGGTGCACGACCTCATGAGCCGTATCGCTGACGTCGAGTCCAGCGTCCGCAAGCTCTCGAGCATTGAGGTCAGTGTCAAGGACATGGGAACGCAAGTCACAGACGGCCTGAGCAAGATGATGAAGCAGTCGCTCGCTAGCGAGCTACACGGCATGGCCCAGCAGATGCTCGGTGCGATGGATGACATGGCCGAGCGCCTACGTGCCGTCCTCACTGAAACGTTGGCCCAGGAAATGGCCGCTACTCGCGGTGCCCTGGAAGCGATCCGGACCAGCGTGCAGTCCCAAGGGCAGTCCCAGCTCGATGCGATTATCGACAACCTTCGAGACGTGCTTGCGGGTGGCTTCCGGTCCGAATCGGCGGGGATGGCCGATGGCCTCCGCCGCTTCGCCGAGGTCGTGCCGGAGCTCGCCACCCAGCTTCGCGCGATCACTGCCGAGGTCGCGGAGGACCTGAGGCGCCGGACCGCCGAGAACTCCGACGCCACCGCCGCGGTCATGGAACGAGTAACGGACCTTCTCGCCAGCCTCGAGGCGCAGCAAGCCGCCACGAGCGAAGCCATCGAACGGATCTGGGCTGCTTCTGCCCAGGGCGCCGACCTCGCTTCGACGAGGATTGCCGAGGGCAGCGAGGCCGTGCTCCATCGCATGATCAGCACCTCTGGCCGCGAGGTGGAGAGCATCATGGGAATGCTTCGTGGTGCCGCGAACGAGTCCGCACTTCAGACAGGGGCGCTGAACACGCAGCTCGCCGAGATTGCAGCCAGCGTTTCCACTGCCAGAGACGGTCTGGGAGCAGCCTCCCGGGAGCTCGGCGAAATGGCCGCGCGCGTACAGCAGGTCCTCGCCGGCGCACACCGCGAGGCGGAACTCACCCGGACGATTCTCGGCACCTTCCAGCAGTCGGCGCAGACCTTGGCAGATGCGACGCGCGACGCCACGGATCTCAGCACGCGTCTCGCCGAACGAGCCAGCGAGCAGCAGGCGCTCATCGAGGCCCAACGAGCCTATGGTAGAGAGGTCGAGCGCGTGTGGCCTCAGCTCTTCGACACGTATCTGAGCCGCTTCGAGCAGCAGTCGTCCGCCCTCTCGGCCGCCTGGAAGGGCCAAGCCGATGACGTGGAAAAGGTCATCCGGCGCGTCTCCGAGTCCTTTGCGAGCAGCGTGACGGATCTCGGCGATTCTCTCGAGCAGCTAGAGCGCACAGTTTCCAAACTCGGTGCGACACGCTGATGGCTCACGGCGGTCACGATGAGGGCTTCGCGCACTCGATGGCCGACCTGATGTCCGGTGTGGCCGCCACGTTTCTCATCCTGGCAGCCATCTTCATGGTCGAAAAGGCCGAGCGTAGCGAGCATGTCGAGACCGTGCTCGAGCGCCAAACCCGCGCTCAGGACGAGGCGAGACAGAAGATCGCCGAGCTGGGCGCCGCCATCCGGGCCCTGAGGCGCACGCATGACTCCGTGCAGGTGGACAGGGGTGACCCCCTTCTGTTGACCATCGTCCTCCGCCGTGCAGAGTTCGGCTTTGCCCGCGGCGGATGCGATGTTAGTGAACGAGCGCGCGACGTGCTCGTCAAAGAGCTTCCTGCGCTGCTCGAACGCGTCTGCACCACGGCTGGCGAAGGCTACATCCAAGGCATCGTGCTCGAGGGCCACACGGACGCCACCCCCTACACCCGGCGCGATTCCGTCTGCGGTATTCCGCCCTCGCCCAGCAAGTGCGCCAGCACGCCGGACGCAGAATGCGAGACGCTGAGCTTCGCCAACAACGTCCGACTAAGTGCTGCTCGAGCGCAGAACCTCTTCTTCTCGCTGCGTGAGCAGCTGCAGCTCTATGACAGGCGCGCGCTCCTCAAGTGCCTCGAAAACTGGTTCGTGGTCTCCGGCAGAGGTCCGGTCGAGCCTATCGGAACCCACGACCAGAACCGCCGGGTGGTGATCAAGATCCGAGGACGTGTCAAGGGCGGGGTATCCCGATGAGCGCCCCCGCGAGCTGGCTGGAGCGTTCGCACGCTCTTCTTGAGAATGCGCTGCGCACGCTCACTTCAGCACAGAGCACCCTCGAGACGCGATTCTCGGAGGTCGCTTCCGTAGCCCGAGCCGCGCTGCTCAAGCATGGTGATGCAGTTGCCGCGGCCGAGCGGCGCCTCGCGCAGTCCATAGATCACGACCGAGTGGTTCGACTGATCAAGGGAAAGCAGGTCAGCAAGCTCACGCTACGGGAGGCACGTTACGCTGCCAGACTGGTCGGGCTCATCGCCGCTTCGGACCTCCGCAAGCTGTTCGAGGAACGGCCGCGTTGCGCCACCGACTTCGTGAAACAGTGCTTTCGTGGTTGGAGTGACTTCGTCGGCTCGAAGGACCACGAAGGCTACGCGCAACTCATCGAGGCACACCCGGAGGCGCACCCCGCGCTAGGCGCCCCTGGCGTGGCGCTGGAACGGCTTGTTCGTGAAGGTGGCCCACTAGAGCTCGCCCGAGCGCTGCGAGACGTCGCATTGCCCGAACTCCTCCCGACGCTCGAGGAACACAGGTTCGACCTTCGCTGGGAGTTCTCGGCCCTCGTCGTTGCATCCTGGTTCGAGGCCCAGCGCGAATCCGGCTCTCGCCTCGACGCAGACTGGCAAATAGTCTTGGACTCCCCCCTCCTCAGCGCCTTGCTCCTTCCCGACGCCAAGGGGGCCAGGACCGATGGAGCCGCCGCCCGCCACCGCACCTCTCTGATCGTGCGCTCGCGCTTTGCCGCCAGCCTGCTCGACGCCGCCATTCAGAAGAACGCCGTCCTCGGCTCGGGCGCTCTCGATGCTCTAGCCGAGCGCCTCATGCGATCGAGCTTCGGCGACCCACTCGTTCCTCCGGAGAGCGAGGGTTGGCGGGCAATTCGCCGCATGGCTACCTTCTACGAGGACTTCCTCGGCCAGCTCATCCGCGACGATCTTTCTATCTTTTTCGAGGAGGCCATGCAGGAGCCCGACCGAAAGGCCTTCTGGCTCGACTACGTCCCCAGCATTCGGCGGACGATTTGTCTTCTCACCCCCGAGGTTCACGCCCACCTGAAGCGTCAGCTAGCCGGCGCCGACCAGAAGCGTCGGGCCGCCCTGCTCCGGAGCCGCCGATTGCTTCACACCAGCGAGGTTCACGCGTTCTGCATTGTCTTCGACAGTATAGCCGTCGTCGAGTTCTCCCATTCCGGCAATGCCGCCTACGTGTATCACCGCGACGTCTTCGAGAAACTCTTCGGAGGAAAGCTCAACGGCAGAGGAATCGGCACGGCGATGGACCTAAAACGGCGGAACGAGTGTATCAACCGCATCGTTCACAACGGCCGCTGGCAACTCAAGGCCCGCGAGCAACTCTCTTATCTCGGAGTGGCGCGGCCGCAGTCGCAAGTCGGTACGTCGAGGATGGCTCGAGGCCCTTGGGACGGCGTCGCCTAATCGTGGCCGTGACCCTCCGACAGGCAGCCGAGGAGTGTGCTATGGCGACATGTGAAGGATGAGCGGCGCGGATCGGTCCGAGCTCGGAACCCTTCATCCGATGACCGGCGCAGCGCTCGGAGGGCTCAGGCCGCTGAACGCCTACGCGTTGCCGCGGGAGGACGCGAGTGTAAGAACGTTGGTGCTGCGGCGGGACGCGCTCTCGAACGGGCAACTCGAGGGCTTCTTCGCCCTGCACACGGCACGCGGGCTGTGGAGCACCGGGCATCTTCAGGAAGCGCGGCAAGAGCTGAGGTCCGTCCCGCCGCAGATGCTCCAGACGCTCGCTGGCCCGGATGCCCAGTTCGCGATGGGAGCGCTCCTCGGATCGGGACTGAGTGCGAGCGCAAACGCCGTACTCGACTGGCTGCTGCCCGACGAGGCTCTCGGCCCCGTCATCGACTTTGCCTTCCGCTTTCCCGTCGACCCGGGGCGGGTCGATGCACTAGCGCACGTGCTGGACCGTCGGAAGGCATCCGCGGCTCACCAGCGCTTCGCGGCCCGTTTGCTGGCTGCGACCGCAACAGGGCGAATAGAGCCCAGGCCGGCCCTCCTTCGCTCGTCCCAAGAATGCCTACGACGAGCGCCAGAGCTACTGGCCGAATGGGCGAAGGAACTACCCCTGGGGGAGCGTGTTGAGGACGCTAGTTTCCGCGCGGCCCTACGGACACTGGACTCAGCGCATCGCGAGCGGGAGGCGCTTCGGCGCCAGGTGGCGCTAGCTCGCGACCTCGGGGCCTCCGCCGAGGAGGAGACGGCGCTTGCCTCCGGGCAGCGTGATACAAGGACCAAGGGAATGGAGGCGCTCAAGGACGTTCGCGTCGAGCGCATCTGGGGCCACCTCGAATCCCTCGAGGTGAGGCTCACCCTCGCCCTCGACGCCGAGGGCAGGAAGCTCCACGACGCGGTGGCGGCGCTCTTCACGAGTGATGCACCATCGCACAATTTCTTGCTGCACGCGTCGAAGGACGGCTATAGGCAGGAAGGTCGGCTCACCTACCTTGCCTGGAGCCGCTTGACGCAGCTTGAAGAGGGTCGCGCGGACCCGGACCTCGAGCTCGTGAGCGGGCTACTGCTCGCCTTCCGCTCCGTCCTCGAGCGACTGCTCCATACCAAGGTCACCCGGCCCGTGGGCCAGATGGTCACATCCCCAACGAGCACGCGTCTCAGGGATGCCATCGAGGGCCGCACGACGATCGGGATCGGGGTGATGTATGACTTTCTGTTTAAGAGGCCGCGCGACCCTGGCGAGCGAGAGTTCGCCAGGCTGTGCCAGAAGCAGCCCGGGCTCGCGCGGCTCTGCGACGATGAGAGCCGAGAGCGGTACGCTGCGCTCCTGCGAGCGAACCTGAACGGAGTGCATCACGACGAAGGGCGATCGCGGCAGGCCTGGCCCGAGGTCTTTCGCGTGGTCCGCTGGGCGCTCTACGACGAGCTGCGCCCGCCGCACGACAACCACGGGCTCGTCGCGCGGCTCGTGCACCACACCCCCCGAAAGCGCCGCGACGGATGACTTCTGCTCTGCTCGCGCGCCTTGAGGCGATCCTGTTTCCTGCCGGGCAGGCCTTTCTCCCATACAAGGTTCGTCGCGCCATCCAAGGTGAGCTCCTCGAGATCCCGCCTATCGCCGAGCTCCTCGAGCGCCTCCCTGCCGACCCAACACGTCCTCTCGAGGACATCCGGCCCCGGGACACCGACGCCTGGCGACGCCTCAACGAGCTCCGCGCCACGCACGCCCACCTCCAAGGACCTGATCTTCCGACCTGGAGGGCCTCACAGCCCCAGCTCGAGAGCCCTGCAGAAGAGGCGTTTGTCGAACGCATCATCTGGCCCTACTACGGCCCAGCCGGCCTCGCCCGTCTCGACGCGCAGGTAGACGTCGTGCGGCCCGACGGCAAGGTCGCGCGCATCGACTTCGTGTTCCGTACCCCGGGCCAGCCCATCTACATCGAGGTGGAAGGCCGCAGCTACCACGGCGAACAGGAAGCCCCCGAACAATTCGAAGAGGACCGCGTCCGCTTTAACGAGCTACACGTGGCAGGGATTAGGCCGCTACGGCTGTCCGCCAAGAGCTGCCTCGAGCCCACACCCAAAGCGATCAGATCGCTGCGCGAGCTTCTGCTTCGCGAGGGCATTTCCGGTGTCACCGCTCCCGGCGATGCTCTAGCGGGAGCGACGCTGGAGCCGGCCGCCGCGTGGCTCCTGGGCAACCTCGGCGAGAGCGTACCGCGAGTGGCTCGTATGCTGTTCGACGCCCTCGCCGCTGAAACAACGAGGGAAGGCCTGCCACGTTCGATCCTCCTCGGCCGCGGGCTCGGTGGCGCAGCGGTCCTTGCCACGTTGGACGTCTTGGAGGCTGTACTGCGGCTCTCCGCAATGTGCGGCAGCACCCCGCCGCCGACCCAGGATACGCACATTGTCGTCGTGGAGCCGCACCCAGAGCATCGGAAGCTCGCCGAGCGCCTGCTCAACCGGTACCTAGGGCGAGCGCCCACCGAGCCTTGGAGGGAGACGGTTCGGTTGGGAACCGGCTACGCCCTCACCGTGCTCTTCGCGCCCCAGGCTCCTCCCGAAGCATCCTTCGAGCTGGTCGTCGGCCCAGTCCTGGACGATATCTCCGCGTCGGCGGAGGAAATCGACGCATGGCGCCGTGCTGTCGGGCCCGAGGGGATACTCGTTGCGGGAGAACCAGGCTCCCGCAGCCCGGATGAGCCCGTTGCACCGCCTTCTCCCCAAGCGCTCGAGCCCTTCCGCAGCCCAAGTGACGTCGACACCCTATGGTTCCTCGAGCGGTTCTTCGGCCATCGCCGTTTTCGCGAGGGGCAGTGGCAGATCGTGGAGCGCCTGCTCATGGGGCAATCGGTTCTCGGCGTCCTACCGACCGGGGCGGGCAAGACTGTCTGTTTTCAGCTCCCGGCGCTGCTGTCCCCGGGCACGGCTCTTGTCGTGAGCCCGCTCGTCTCGCTCATCGAAGACCAGGTGCAGAACGTCCGCCGACAGGGTCTCGATCTTGCGGGCGGAGTGCACGGGGGGATGCCCGATGATATGCAAGCGAGCGAGCTGGCGCTGCTCACGACCGGCCGACGGAAGTTCTTCTATCTCTCACCCGAGCGTCTACAGCTCGCATCCTTCAGATCCAAGTTGAGGAGCTCCCTCGAGGACAAGCACGTTGCGGTCTCGTACTTCGTCGTGGACGAGGCGCATATCGCGTCGGAGTGGGGACACGACTTTCGCCCCTCGTATCTGGAGGTCCCCGACCACGCGCATGAGTTTGCGCCCGGGCGCCCGGTCGCCCTTCTCACCGCCACGGCCTCCAAGGACATTCGCGAGGACGTCCTGCGCATGTTCGACCTCGCGCTCGAGCACGAAGTGCGGCCCAAGGATTTCGATCGTCCGGAGCTTGCCTTTCAGGTCCTGACCGCACCGACGGAAGACGCGCGCATGACCGAGCTCTTGCACCTTCTCCGGGAGGGTCTGCCTGGCGATCTCGCGGGAAGCCGTAGCTTCGAAGCCCTCCACGGCAGCGGAGAGGGCGGCTACACCAACGCCGGGCTCATTTTCACGCCCTTCCGCAAGAGATCGGAGAAAGACGATGGGAAGGTCACCCTCCGCGCAGCCGAACTCGCACGTGCCCTCCGCCAGGGGGGCCTCACGGCCGACCACTACATCTCCTCCGACGCCGCGAACGACCTGCACGTGGCGCACAAGCGCTATGTGCAGGAGCGCTTCAAGGAGGACCGACTGCCGATCGTCGTTGCGACGAAAGGCTTCGGCACAGGCATCGACAAGCCGAACGTTCGCTGGGCCATCCACACGGGTCTCGCCGGCTCGCTCGAGGGCTACTATCAGGAGGCCGGCCGGATCGGTCGGGATCGCAAGGACGCGCGGGCCGTCCTCATTTGGGCCCCGCGAGTGCCGGAGTGCAGCACCGACTGGGGCGTCAAGGCGCCTTCCTGCCTTACGGAGCCCAAGTGCGACTACCGTCTCGCCGAGAAATGCTCCTTCTCCGTACAGGCGTTTCTCCTGTCGAGGAGCCGCCCGGGCCCCGAGGCCGACATGGCGCAGCTTCAGTACGCTCTGAAGGACTCCCTCGCCGCTCACCTCGAGCGCGGAGGCCAGGTGCGTGTGCCCATTTCGGCGGACGTGCGCGCGGAGCTGGTCAACGAGAAGAGGCTCAGACAGCTCCTCGACGACCTGGTGAAGATTGGCGCAGTGAGCCGGCATACAGCCAAGAACCCCAAGACCTCCGTATGGCGGACCATCTATGCGACCGTGGGCGCCGCCGACGCCGCCTCGCTTCAGCGCGCCAACCCCGCGGTCGTGCATCCCGGCGCCGTAAAGAGCTTGTCCACGAGCGGCGTCATCGAGAACCTGCTGGTCGAGGCGCTCGGACGGCCCAGAGACCACGCCGAGAGGGCAGCCTCAGTCTGGGCCCTCTGGCTGGCCCACATCCCGCCGGGGCAGCAGGGGAAGATCCCGTTGACGCTAAAGGCGAGCTCCGGCGACTCCTCGACCGAAAAGCTCCTCTATCGGCTGAAGCGCCTCGGCGTCGTCGAACGCTACGAGCAGGAAGCGCACGCCTGGAGGACGATCGTTCTCCCCCACGAACGCCCGCGCCTGGAGGCGTGCGCGGAGAGCTTTCTCGGCCGAGTTCTGAAAAGCCAGGCAGACGTCGCCGCCTGGATGCGAAAGCTACGGGAATCCCTCGACGCGGAGCGGGGCGCTCTGAACCAGGTCCTGACCGCGCTCCGGCTCGTCGTGAACGCGGACTACGAGATCTTCGCTCGGCAGCGCTGGCAGATGCTCCTCAATCTCGAGGACTACGCCGCGTCGACCGAATGCCGCAAGTCGCGCCTGCTCGGCTTTCTCGGCGATCCGAACCCACCGACGAGCTGCGGCCGCTGCGACGTCTGTGGCATTCGACCACCCGTAGAAAGCCGATCCGTTCGTGCGGCGCAACAAGCGCCCCATGCAGCGCCCTCTGCTGCACCGCTACCTGCGCCTGAGCCGGCTCCGACACCTACCGCTCCGGCCGACGAGCCCGCGGCCGAGCGAATTCACGTAGACTTCGCGGCCCACGGTGGCACGCTGCCCTTCGACGCACTGCAAGATCTGACCCGCGATCGCCCCACCCCTGCGTTGAGGCAGCTCCGCGACGCGTCCCTGCGCCGGCTCGAAGAAGATCCGAACGATGTCTTCGCCCTCGGAATCCTCGTCCGGGTCTGGCATGGGCTTGGTGATCCCGATCGCGCCCGCCGAGACGCAAAACGGCTGCTTGAGGTCCTGGTCTTCCGCGGGGAGGCGAACCCCCTCAACGAGGCGCTGCGCACCATGCCTCCCGCCACTCTCGCTCGACTGCTCAGCGAGGAGCGCACTCCGATCGAAAAGCACCTCGGCGCCCGGGAGTACGCTCTGTTATGCGGCGACACCGCTCTCGCGCTTGACAACGAAGAGGCCGCGAATGTCGCCGTAGCGCGCGCCCTTCGCGCGCTCGTCGCTGAGCCTCTACCCACGGAGCCCTGACCATGATGGACTGGCTTGCGAAATCGTCGACGCTTTCGGCGGAGCTAGCGGCCCTCGCCTCGGAGCGCGACCGCTGGGTGAAGTCCCTGCGAGAGATTGAGAAGGACGCCTCCGCGGCCATCACGGACGCGCGCTCTGGCGCTCAAGCCGCGCGGCGGGAGGGCGAGGCAGTGCGGGCCGCAGCCGCCGGGGTGCGTGCCGAGATGGCTCACCTCGCCGAGACCAAGTCCGCCATCGAAACCTGGCTCGACCGCATCAAGGTCAGCGCCGCCGACCTCCTCGATACCCTCCCGCATCGCACCGAGGAGATCGCCCACAACGTCGTCCTCGACGTGAGGACGCGCACCGCGAAGTGCGAGGAAGACCTGCGGCGCCTCGACCAGCGCCTCGGCCCCCTCGCAGCCGGGCTCACCGACCTCCGCGCCGACCTCGAACGCCGCGAGACTCGCGTCCTGCGCCTCGAACGATCCCTGACGACCCTCCGGCGATGGACGGTGGCGGCGATACTGGCCCTTGTTGCCGCACTCGCGCTCGTTGGGCTACGAGCCCACGTTCAGTAGGTCGATACCTTCTGTCGTCGCTTCCCGCCCCCTACCCCACTCCCACATTTCCTCCCGCGGCCACCACCGACGCGGCGGCCTCGGGGTCGAGGAGGCGCGTGGCGCGGAGCTCGGAGAGGAGGCCAGGGGGGAGGCAGGGCTCGAACTTGCTCAGGCGGGCGCGCGCGGCGGCGTCGGCCAGGCCGAGCGCATCGGCGGGGCTCGGGCGGCCGGTCTCGCGCCAGGCGCGCAGGGTCTGGCGCACGGCGACGAGGCTCTTGCCCGCCTGACCGCGCAGGCTGATGGCCGTGTTGCGGCTCGTGACCCGGCCCCCGAGGGCCGCCTCGAGCATCCGGGCCAGGAGCAGGTTCGCCGCGCCGCCTCCGAAGGTCCACCAGACGAGCTCGTCGCCGGTCTCCACCAGGGGCGCGCGGGCCTCGCGCAGAAAGGCGCGATCGGCCCGCAGGGTGGCAAGCGCCTGCCGCGCCCGGGCGGACCAGCTCGGGTCCAGCTCCGCGCCCACCAGGACCTCGCGCATGGCCTGGCACAGCTCGTAGCCGAGGAATCGCCCCCCGCCCGACCAGCGCGGCGCGCGGCCTCCCGGGGCAGGGCGCACGATGCAGCTCCCGCGCTCCCAGTCCACGTGCTCGACCTGCCAGAAGCGGCCGGCCAGGGTGAAGCACCCGGGCTCCTCCTCGGTGTGGATCACCGACAGGAAGGCCGCGTCCACCTCGCCTATCTCGCTCGCGTTCCAGCGCACAGCGATGAGCCGCGGCGCCTCGAAGACGGCATAGAGGCGCCGGAACCCGGCCCGCCCGTAGAGCTTCTCGCCCGCCTCGCCGAGCCAGAGACGGCCGCCCTGATCGGACAGAATGCCGTTAGAGAGCATGTGTTCTAGAACACCTTCGCGCTCCGTCGCCTCGAGGCCGGAGAAGGCCGCCGCCCCCTCGAGCCAGGCCCAGAGGTCGCCGCGAGGGACGCCCCCCTGCGCCACCGCGAGGCCCAGGATCTGGTGGGCCAGAATGTGCGCCGCCCGTCCGCTCGGTCGCACGGGCTCGACGTACCCCCGGCGATAGAGCGCGACGAGCGCCGCGGCCTGGAGCACCGTCTCGTCCTTCGTCGCCAGAAACGTGCAATTCGGCCGCGCTCCCGGCCGACGCCCCGTGCGCCCCATGCGCTGCAGAAAGCTGGCCACGCTCCCCGGCGCGTCGAGCTGCAGCACCTGGTCCAGGTCCCCGACGTCGATCCCGAGCTCGAGCGCGCTCGTGGCCACGATCACGCAGTCTTGCCCGTCGTGGAAGGCGTGCTCGGCCTCCCGCCGCTCCCGCACCGAGAGCGACCCGTGAATCACGAAGGTCTCGACGCCCCTCTGGTTCAGCTCGACCCCCAGCGTCTCCGCATGGCGTCGCGCGTCCACGAAGACGAGCCGCTTGCGCCCCGGGTGCAGCGCCTGGATCACGCGCGCCGCGTTCTCGACGCTCCCCACGTGGTCCACCGTGAGGTCGGCCACCGCGCGCTCCCCCGCCGGATCGACGACCAGGCCCTCGCGCCGCGAGCTGCCCCGCACCCACTCGAGGATCGCGCCCGGGTTGCCCACCGTGGCCGACAGCCCCACGCGCTGCGGGTCCCGGCCGCAGCACCGGGACAGGCGCTCGAGCAGCGCCGACAGGTGCGCCCCCCGGTCGTCCGCGGCGAAGGCATGGATCTCGTCGATCACCACTGCCTGGAGCCCGGCGAAGAGGGCCCGCGCCGGGACCCGGGTGCTCATGAACATGGCCTCGATCGACTCGGGCGTGGTGAGCAGGATGTCCGCGGGCTCCCGCAGGAAGCGCCGCCGCTCGCTCTGCCCCACGTCCCCGTGCCACTTGAAGGCCCGCCGCCCAACGAGGCCGGCGTAGTAGGACACCCGTTCCTCCTGGTTGTTCAGGAGGGCCCGGATCGGCGAAAGGTAGACGACCGAGACGGGCCGCCAGCCTCGCTCGTCCATCGCCGCGAGGAGCGGAAAGAAGGCCGCCTCGGTCTTGCCCCCCGCCGTGGGCGCGAGCACCACGCAGTTCTTGCCGTCCAGCACCGGCCCGATCGCGGCTTCCTGCACGGGACGCAGCGCGGGCCAGCCGAGCGTGTTGATGATCTGATACTGGAGCGCGGGCGAGAGGCGGGAAAAGGCTGCGGTGCTCACGGGCCCTCGGTTCCCCCGTCGCGATCGCCCCCGTCGGTCAGGTCGAGCTGGATCTCGTCCACGGTCCGCGCGATACCCGCGGCCGCTCGCTCCTCGGGGAGCAGCTCGCCGGCCTCCACCACCAGCGCGTGGTGCAGCCGCGGCTCGAAGTCCGCGTGCTCGTCCACCTGGTCCAGCAGCCCGACCAGCCGCTTCAAGTAGATCCGCGGCGCGACGCCCGCCTTGCCTCCCAGGGCACCCGCCACCCCGACCGCGAGACTCCGCAGCACCTCGTCGTCCACCTTCGCGGCGATGCGCTCCGGGGCCGCGCTCGGGTAGAGCGCCCGCACCCGCAGCCCCACGGCCACCAGCTTGTCCAGATCGAAGGGCATCAGCCGAAGCTGCGGCGCCCGCGCGCTGTCGAAGCGCGGGTCCTCGGAGAACTGCGTGTGCAGGCGCTGAGCCAGCGGCGGAAGCCGCTTCACGCCCTGCGGCCCGTCGAAGAACTGCGGCGTCCCGGTGACGAGCACGTAGAGCCCCGGATAGCGGTCCGCGGAGAGATCGTCGATGAGCTGCCTGAGCGCGTTCAGACTCTTCTCGCGGCTGTCGGCGCGCACGCGCTGGATCGTCTCCACCTCGTCGAGCACCAGCACGAGCCCCACCCGCCCCGTCTGCCGCAGCACCTCGAGCAGGCCGCGCAGAAAGCCCCCCGCCCCGTCGTGGTCCAGGTCCCCCTTCAGCCCCGCCACCCGCGTGACCGCCGCACCCACGTTGGGCTGGCCCATCAGCCAGGCCACGAGGCCCTCGGCCGTCGCGTGATCGCCCCGCACGCGCGCCGTGTGACAGGCCCGTAGCGCCGCCGCGAACTGAGGCTGGGTGGCGCTCACCGACCGCAGCCGCTGCTCGAGGAGCTCTCCCACCGCGCGGGCCACCGCCTCCGGCTCCGCGGCGAGCCCCGCGTCCCCGCCCAGCGCCTCCTCCTCGAGCTGGAAGAACCAGCGATCCACCAGCGAGCGAAAGGCCCCGTCGGTCCACTCGCGCGTCTGCAGCCCCTCCACCGCGCGGCGATACACCGTCTCCAGCCGGTAGAGCGGCGTCTCGCGCTCGGAGATCTGCACCAGCGTCGTGGCGAAGCCCTTGGCCAGCGCCCGATGCTCGAGCCAGCGCGCGAAGAAGGTCTTGCCGGTGCCGTACTCCCCGCGCACGGCCTTGAACTTGCCCCGCCCGATCGCCGCCGCGTCCAGCTCCTCGTCCAGCGCGCGCTCGAAGCGCTCGAGCCCGACCGCGAAGAGCTCGAGCCCCCGCCGGGGCACGGCGCCAACCCGCAGCGCGTCGATGATCTCCCGCCGCTTGAGCGGACTCGCTTCGGTCACAGGGCCACCTCGAAGAGCTGGCGCAGCTTCTCGGGATCCAGCTTCACTTCCCGGGCCTTCGGATCGTACTTCAGCACCTCGTAGCCGTCGACGTTCAGCACCTCCTGCAACACGGCGATGAAGCCCTCCACCCGGAAGCGCGGGATCGTGAGGCCGGCCGCGAAGGCGTCCGCCGAGCACGTACCCTTGCGCTCGAGCAGGAAGGTCGCCGCGCGCAGCACCTCGTCTCGCACCTTGCCCGCCGGCGCGCGCGCCTTGAGCACCGCGGAGCTCGCGAGCGGGCTCTCCACGCCGCCGTCCGCTCCCAACGGCACGGGGCCCGGCTGCGCCGCGACGCTGACCGCCGGCACGTCGAGCAACGGGAGCTGCGCCTCGGACACCGTCGATTTCGTCCGCCGCGTGGGCGGTGGCGTCGCTGGAACCTCCCCGCTCGCCTCCCCGGGCACGTCGACCGGCTCCCTCACGTCGAAGCACCACCAGCCCGGCACGTGCGCCGCGCGCACCGCGAGCGCCGGATCGTCCCCGCCGGTCCCGAGCCCGTCGTCGCAGCCGAGAAGCAAGCACGGCACCACCACCTCGGCCAGCGTCGCGCCGCCGTGCTCGCCCGCGTGGGTGCTGCCCCCGTAGCGGCTCGCGTCGTCGGCGAGGAGCACCACCCCGCGCGCGCCCTTCGGCGCCCAGATCCGCTCGCCTCGCAGCGCGAACGCGACCTCGCTCTCGCCCAGCACCTCCTCGGGACCCGCCCAGGCTCGCCATCTCGCCCCGCCCGTCGCCGATCGAGGACCGACCGAGACCAGCCGGTCCGCCGGGACGTGCCCGTGGTCGCTCGCCAGGAGCACGCTCCGCCCGTGCTCGCGCGCCCGCTCGAGCAGATCGGGCAGCGACGCAATGCTCTCGACCTCCCAGGCCACCCGATGCCCCGGGTTCCCCCGCAGCGCGTCGTCGATCGCGTTGACCACCAGGGCCACAACCCGGCGGTCCGGGTCCGCGACCAGGTTCAGCGCCTCCGGGGAGGCTCCCCCCGCCCGCGTATGCCCTTCGCTGCGGAGCAAGAGCGGCGGCGCGTCGGGGCCGCTGAAGTACTTCAGCACCTCGCGATGCGCTCGCCAGCGCACCGGGTCCTGTTGCGAGTCCAGGCCCTGCCCCGGCACCACGGGCTTGCCCGCGAAGAAGGCCGCCCGGCTCACCTCCGTCACCGTCGGCAGCGCGGCGAAGACCACCGGGTAGAGGCCCTCCCCGTGGCGCCCGTGACGCGAGGCATGCCAGGCTAGCGGCCCCCAAGGCGCGGCCCGATGCCCGAGCGACTCGAGCAGCTCCACCGCCTGCGCCCAGGCCATCCCGTCGAGGAGCAGCACGAGCAGCCGCCGCTCCGGTCGCTCGTCGAGGAAGCGCACCGCGAGCCGCGCCACGGCCCGGTCGATGGGCAGCACCTGCTGCGCCGGCCCATCGGCCTCGATCCAGGAGACGAGGCTCCGCGCGAAGCGCCGGTCGAGCTCCGTGCGCGCCGCATCGGCCGCCGCCACGACCGCCTCGACGCCGCGGCCGAGCGGCGTGTCCGTCGCGCCACGCGCCCAGCGCCGTGCCCGGTCCACGTAGCCCCCCTCCTCCGCGTACCAGCGACCGAGCGCCTCGGCCTCGGACTGCGGCGTCGCTCCCGCCTCGAGCCGCTGACCCGCGCGCACCGCCAGCCACCCGAGGAGCCGCACGGCCATCTCCGCGCGTCCGAGCTCCGCGCGCTGCTCCCGATCCGAAAAGAAGAGGTGCGCCTCGAGCGACCGCAGCCCCTCCACCGCCGCGCGCACCGCCGCCACGCTCGGGCTCCCCGCGCTCTCCTCCAGCCTCCGACCGAGCGCCTCCAGCCGAGCCCGCCACGCGCTCGGCAGCAGCTCGCTCCCCGACGCCGCCTCGCGGATCACCGCGTCGTCGAGCCGGGCATCGGCCGCGACGATCAGCGCCCGCGCGCGCTGGCCGCCGTCACCCGCCTCGAGCGCTCGCAGCCCGGCCGAAGCCGCGCGTCCCAGCGCCCGCGCCGCCTCCGCCGCCTCCTTCTCGCTCGCGATCCCGAGCGTCGCCCGCAGCGTGCTCCGCACCCAGAGCTGCACCTCGGGTCGCGCGCTCGGCCCGAGGGTCGCCAGGACCACCGCGAGCTCGAGCGGCACCGCCCCGCGACCGGCCTCCCAGGCCTGCCAGACGGCCGGTCCCGCCGCGCCGAGCTTCTCGCGCAGGTGCGAGAGCAGCGCCTCGCGCACCCCCTCCGCCTCGGGCGCGCCCATCGCCTCGCGAAACTCGGCCCCCCGGCCATTCCGCGCCGCGAAGGCGAGCAGGGTGTCGAGCGCGAGCCCCCCCGCCACGTCCACCTGCCAGCTCGCGCGCAGCCACTCCGCCCACAGCGCCTCCAGCGTGAGCCGGCCCCCGGTCGTGCCGTACCGCCCCTCGCCGCCCGGCCGCAGGAGGTACTTCGCCAGCGGACAGCCCCGGACCGCATCGTCGAGCTCGCTCACCCCGAAGAGGCGCTTCAGCCGCTCGTCGCGCCCGATGGAGAGCACCCGCCCGCCGCACGCGAAGCGCCCGGCCAGGTCGAGCGGCACGCGCAGCGCGTTCCAGCCCAACAGAAAGGCCATCCGGCGGTCGTCGTCGGCGAGCGGCGGGAGCGCCGCCCGGAGCTCGAGCTCGCTCCGCACGGGCACCACCTCGAAGCGTCCGGCGTGCGCCACGTCGAGTAGCTCGGCCTCGCCCGCCCCGAGGAAGGCCACCAGGTGGTGCCGCCGCTCCACGCGATAGAGCTCCGCCAGCTTGGCCTCCACGTCGGCGCGCGCGAGCAGCGGCAGCTCGATCATGCTCCGGGCTCCCGCGAGACGATCCGGAGCTCCCCGGTCACGGTCACCGACTCACCCCCGGCCGCGAGCGCCCCCTCCGCCTCGGCCAGCACCGCCCGCAGAAGCTCGATCGCGGCCGCCCGCCCCTCCCCCTTCAACGCGCGCTCGTAGACCACTCGCCCCACCAGCTCGACCGGCGAGAGCAACCGCAGCCCCTTCTCCGCCAGCGCGCGCAGCCTCGGCGCGAGCCGCACGTTCAGCTCGTCCTGCCTGAGCGCCCCCGCGACCTCCTCGAGCAGCTCCGCCGCCCCCGCGCGCTCCGTCCGCCGCGCCGCGAGCTGCCCGATCGCGCCGAAGACCAGCGCGTCCTCGAGCACGGCCAGGGTCTCCTTCGCTGTCCGGATGCTGGCCCCCAGCGCCCGCGCGCTCGTCTCCGGCCGGAACGCCGCTAGTAGCTCCACCTGGGTCTTGCTCCGCTGGCCCGCGAGCGCCGCGCAGAGCGCCTCGGCCGAGCTCGCCGTGCGCAGCCGATCGACCGAGGTCTCGAGGCCCAGCGCCTCCAGCCTCCCGCGCAGAAGGCCCGGGAGCCTTGCGCAGGCCGGCCCGAGCTCCTTCAGCTTGCCCCCGAGCTCCGCCTCAAGCCGCTTCAGGTTGTCCCCGTGCAGGGCTTTCCCGGCGTGCGGGAGACTGAAGGCCTCCCAGACCAGCCCCAGCGCCGCGTTCCACGCCGCGTGCGTCGGCAGGTCGGGCTTCTCCAGCACCACCTCGTCGGGGATCCGCTGCCGCGGCTTCACCTCGAAGGGCTGATCCCCGAGCACCAGCGTCCGCGCCGCGTACCGCGCGTAGCACCGCACGACCAGGTCGAGCGCCTCGGTCTGGAGCCCCATCCGGCCGCCCTCGTCGATCCAGCGCCGCACCTCCCCCACCAGAGGCCGCTCGCTCGCCTGCTGCTGCCGCCGGTTCTCGAGCTCCTGCAGCCGCCGATCCTCGAGCAGGTGCGCCGCCCCCTCGGTCACGCGCACCAGCCCGAGCTCCCCGAGCGTCCCCCGCACCTCCTCGGCGAGCGCGCGCTCGGCCACCGGGATCCGCTTGTCCTCCGCGTCCACGAGCTGGCCGAACACACGCACCAGCTCCTCGACGCGGTTCGCCGTGAGCGGCTTCGTGAGCTGCGGGTGCCGCGGGTAGCGCGCCTCGAGCAGCGCCTTCACGTAGGCGTCGATCGCGTCCGCCAGGTTGGGCGCGAGCTGCGCCCGGAGCTGCACCCCCGGCTTCAGCACGTGCAGGTGTCGCTCGACGAGCCGCGCGCTGTCCAGGTCCCCCTCGCGCACCTTCGCCAGGCCATAGGCCTGTGCGAGCGCCTGCCGCAACCGCGACTGCTTTTGCGTGCGCAGGTTCGTCAGGTCGTTCACGGCCCGGCCCTGCTGCTCCACGCTCAGATGCGAGACGTACTTCCGCGTCTGCGCCGGCGTCGCGAGAATATGCTCGAGCACCACCAGATCGCCGAGCATCTGGTTCATGGCGTGCGAGAAGAAGCTAGGCACCCAGACGAGCGTGTAGCTCCCGGCCCCCTGCTCGCAGAAGGCCTGCAGGTGCGCCTCGTCGTCCGCCGGCCCGAAGCCCGGCTCGTCGAAGGGGTAGTCCACGATCAGCCGCCAGTCGTGCGCCTCCGGGCAACGCAGCGCCTCGGGCGAGAGCTTGCGCACGTTGGCGAAGGCCACCTGTCCCCGCCGCCGCGTGCCGCGCCACTCGAGCTCCCAGTCGACGGCCCAGTCCTTCACCTCCCCGACGCCCATCTCGTGAAAGAGCAGATCGCGGAGCACGCGCTGCCGCACCCCCGGGGTGTCCTCGCGCCGCGCCTGCTCGAGGATCGGCTCCAGGTCCACGCCCTCGAGCTGCAGCCGCACGCTCGGATCGGCGTTCCGCCCGAGGTGGAGCTGACCGATCGCGCTGGCCCAGTCCTGCAGCTTCTTGGCCACCGCGTTCGCCTCGTCCCCCGGGATCGGCACCCTCAGCGAGCCGTGGTTGAGCTGCACGAGCTTGCTCGCGGTCAGGTCCTTGAGCGACGGCACCTCGGGGACCAGCGCCGCGACGAGCAGCGTCTTGATCAGCCGGTTGTCGGTGCGACAGGCCCGGTTGGGACAGTTCGAGCAGCCGAGCCGCGCCGGATGATCGGGCCGCAGCCTCTGACAGCGCTCGGCGGTGGTCGTGCCGTGCCGGTCCTGCAAGAGCGGCAGGAACTGATAGGCGTAGAGCTGCTTGGCCGACTCGAAGCGCGCCTTCATCGGCCCCGAGGCCGTGTCCTCGCCCCCCGCCAGCACGTCGTAGAGGTCCCCCACGCACACGACCTGCCCGAGCTCCAGGTCCTCGACGTGCTCGACCAAGAGCTCGGTGAGCAGCTTGATCGCCGTCCGCTCGCGCTGCAGCGAGTTCGAGAGCGCCACCAGAGCCTCCACGAGCGCGGGGCTGAAGGGATAGAGCCGCCGGAAGTCCTGCGCGTCTAGCTTGCCCAGCAGGGTCTGCCAGGTGGCCTCCCCCACGCTGGACTTCATCTGCTGAAAGGCCTGGTCGAGCGTCCGCCGCGCCTCCTCGCTCCGCGCCCTGAGCACGCGCTTCTCGGCGATGGCCGGCAGGTTCCGGTCCTCGAGCGTGACCTTCTCGTAGCGCCCCTCGGACCACTTCAGCGAATCCCGTACGCGCGCGTTCTCGCTGCCGGCGTAGTCCTCGCCCACCATCTCGGCCAGGTCCCGCTGCCGCGCGATGAAGCTCACGAAGGGCAGCGCCCGCGACGCCTCCTGCGCCTCGACGAGCTTGACCATCTTCTGCACCTCGTTGTGAAACCAGGTCACCTCGGCGGCCCGCGAGGCCAGCCACAGCACGAGCTCGTCGAGAAAGAGCACCACCCCCTGGTAGCCGAGCCCCTTCGCGTGACGACCGATCACGGCCAGGCCGCTGTCCAGGTCGATGAGCTTCCGGTGCTCCTGGGCGTAGGAGCGAAAGCGCGTGGTCACGAGCGCCGAGAAGAGCGCCTCGCGCCCGGCGGGATCGGTGGAGCCCGCGGCGGCGTCGAAGCGGTCTCTGTCCCAGACGGGCGCCTGGCCGTACTCGCCCCAGGCGTCGTCCGTGGCGAGGCCCGCGTTCATCGGGGCGAAGAAGGCCTCGTCCCCGAGCTCCTCGCGCATCCGACGCGCGTCGGAGAAGAGCTCCTCGTCGGCGAAGAGCCCCGGCAGCGGCGCCCCGGCGTGCTCCCGGCGCACGTGCTCGAGGTAGCGCAGGAAGATCGCCTGCTCGAGGCTCTCGTGCCCGACCAGGTGAAAGTGGAGCAGAAGGAGCCGGGCCTGGCCCACGAAGGGGTGCTTGGCCCGCAGGGGGTGCAGCTCGGGCAGGCGCCAGACCGGCTCGCTCCCGCCGAGCGCCAGGCTCACGAGCGCCATGAAGTGGGACTTGCCGCTGCCGAAGCTGCCGTGGAGGTACGCGGCCTGGCTCCGCCCGTCCCGCAGCGAGGCCCCGACGAGGCGCAGCGCTCGGTCGAAGGCCTCCACCAGCGGCGGGGTGAGGACGTAGTTCGCCGCCGTCGTCTCGGGCCGCAGGATGGCCTCGGAGAGCTTTTCTACAAAGGCGATGCGGTGGATGCTCTCCGGCAGCTCGAAGAGCTCCTTCACGCGGGGACCGCCGCTCCGGGTGCCTTGGTTGCTGGTGGCCTGGCTGGTGTTGACCGGAGCCGTCTCGCGGGTGCTCATGCTTCCCCCTGCTTCTCGCGCGTCGCCCCGGCGCCCGCGCCACGCTTGCCCCGGCCCTTCGTCTCGGTCGGCCTCCAGGCCTGGAGCTCCTCGTGGGTCAAGGAGAGCTCGCGGCCCTGCCCGTCGAGAAACCCCTCGAAGTAGTCCCCGAGGCGCAGACCGTCGAACTCGGGGTCCGGCGCGTTGTGCCACTGCTTGAGCCAGGGCACGAGCTCGAGCAGCCCCGCGAGCAGCGGGGTCAGGCGGTCCCGACTCCAGCCCTCGCGGGTCTTGCGGTCGTTGTAGAGCGCGGCCAGCGCCTGGGCCCGCTCGAGGTGGTTCCACCCGGCCCAGCCATAGAGCGGCTCGCCGTCTTCGTCGGAGGCGCAGCCGGGGTAGGCGATGAAGCGTTCCTTCGGTACGTCGAGCGGGCCGCGGAGCCGGAAGTACTTCGAGTCAGCGAAATCTTCGGGGGTGTACTTTGGCGGCACGGGGATCTCCGCAACGCCGGTCCCCATGTCCTCTCGCCGCTGCAGCTCCCACGTCGCCTCCCACAGCGCTCGCTTCTCCATGCCGCCGCGGCTGTACCGCAGGGCGGCAATGTAGGGGACGCTCTCCTCGGCCATGGTCGCTTCGAGCCATGGCTTCACCTCGGCAGATCCCGCGTGTTGCCACGCCAACGTGATCATCATGCCTCGGTGCTTCTGCACGGCCCGCACGAGCTCTGCCCTCGAGACCGCACGGCCGTTGGACGCACTGCGCAGGAGCTGCTCGAGCTCCACCTCAAGCCACGCAACAGCTTGGTCGTGGAGGATCTTGGCATCTGTCTCGACTTCCTGCGCCGCCTTTCCCGCCGGCTGCAGCCACCTGCGCTTGTTCTCGGGACTCTCGAGCAGACGTATCTCGGCATTCTTCGAAAGAAGGCCGCCCCGGCTCTCGTACGTTGCTCGCTGCGTCGGCCCGAGCTCGCGGACCGCGTCGGGCCGTGGCTGCGTGCCGTGCCACGCGAAGTAGCTCTTCACCCCCGGCTCTACGACCGCCTCGGCAAGCTGCACCTCGAACGGCCGTGCCCCAAGGGGCACACCGGCCACCGATTCGACCGGCGCATGGTCACCCTTTCGTAACAGCCCGAACATCTCGTAGGTGAGCCAATCCAGCTCCTCCTGCAGCGCGACAAGCCGACGCAGCAGGGCTTCGCGTTCAGCTATCGCAGCGACTACCTTGACGCCAAGCTCGTCGTGATCGGCAGTCGTCTCGATCAACCGTGCGAACTCGATTGCCTGCCGCCGATCTTGAATCTCTACCATCGCCCTCGCGAGGCCGATCAGCTCGCCGCCGCGTTCACCTACCCCGGGTGGTATTGGAAGATTGCCAACCTTCGTCCCGTCAAACTCGTAACGCACCAGGTACGGCGTCGCGTTGGCCTCCGATGTGTTGTTCATACCCTTCGGCATGCACACCTGCTTCATCCAGAAGCAGGCGGTGGAGCTGTTGAGGTAGGCCAGCAGGGCCAGGTGGTCGTCCTCGGTGGCGGACGCGGGGAGCTTGATGATTGGCGCGCTCCGGTTGAACACCTTGCCGCCGCGGTCGAGGACGAAGTGGTTGTGGGTGGCGACGAAGGCGAAGGCGATGCTGAGGGGGGTGCGGAGTTTGTCGGCCGTAAGCCTCCCATATTCGTACCACTTCAGCCCGCCCTCGACCTTCGTCTTTCCACCGAACAGCTTGTTGTTCGCGAGAGATGTGCGAAATGGCCAGAGGGCCGCGATGTCTCGATGGTCGTCGGGAGCGGGTTCCAGGTCGCTCTCGTATGGGAAGAAGGCCTCCGGCACCTCGCCTATCACCCAGTCGCGGATGGCTTCTCCGATAACCATCGGGCGAAGGCGTACTGGCGGGACGCCGATCCTGCGCCATGCATCGATTGCCCGTAGGTACACTTCGTCTTCAAGCGTGAACGAGGAGATGCCGATGCTCTGCGCAACGTCCCCCAGTCGCTTCTCCGCCCGCTCCTCCAGCAGGGCCTTCAGCTCAGCCGCACCACCGCCCCCGAGGCTCCAGGGATGCTTCGCCAGGTCGGTCCGCGCTACCCGCGCCACGGAGATGTAGTCGTTTTCGAAGCCCACCTCTAAGAAGTGATCCGCGACGCTGCGCCAGACGAGACCCTGCTCCGGGTCCTCGGGGGTGGAGGGCTCGCCGCGGCTGGCGAGCACGGTCAGCACGTCACTCCCCTGGGGCGGCTCGGCCGTGCCGAAGAGCAGCACCGTCGGCGTGCCGTGCCCGGGGATGTAGGCCCCCGAGGTGTTCACGATCAGCTCCAGGTTCACCGTCGGGAGCACCTCCTCGATCAGCTTCGTGCCGAACTCCCGCTTCATGAAGGAGTTGGCGGTGATCATGCCTACTTGCCCGCCGATCTTTCCCGCCAATTGGAAGAAGCGTTCGGTAAAGGGCACGGCCAGCGAGTACTTGCCCGCCGCCGACCGGTAGCTCTCCCGGTAACGTTCCCGGAGCGCCGCGTCCTTGACCGTGATGTAGGGCGGGTTGCCCACCACCGCCGCGTAGCGCCGGTAGAGCACCTCGCGCGCGCCCGCCTCGTCCTCGAGCGCCCACTCCGCTCCGTGCCACGGCCTCGCCTTCGTGCTCGCCCGATCGCCGAAGCTCGTCTGCTTGAGGTGCGGATTGTGGAGCAGCGAGTCCGCCACGACCAGATGCAACGGGAGCGCCGGCGCGTCGGCGAGGCGCGCGTAGCCCGCCTTCTCGAGGAAGGCCAGCGTCAGTCGCACGCGCGCGATGGCCACGGCGTAGGGGTTCAGGTCCGCCCCGAAGACCGCGTCGAGCGCCCTGCGCGCGGCCTCCCGCGGCTCGAGGCCCGGCTCCGCCCGCAGCCGCTCGTGGTAGAGCCGCTCGAAGGCCCCGAGGAGGAAGTGCCCGCTGCCGCAGGTGGGATCGATGAGCTGGGTCTCGTCGAGCCCGAAGCGCGAGAGAGCCGGCTCGAGCGTGCGGTCCAGGATGAAGGCCTCGACGAAGCGCGGGGTCTGGAGCAGGGCGAAGCGCTCCTTCACCTCCGGGTCCAGGTCCTGGTACAGGTCCCCGAGGAAGCGCGTGTCCGCCTGGCCGAAGCGCAAGGCCGGCGCCTCGATCGTCGGCGTGCGAAAGAGCGAGAGCAGGGCCTTGGCCGCCTCCGCCGAGGGAGCGAGCAGCCAGACCGGGTTGTGCCGCGCGTCGAAGAGGTCCCGCGCCGCCGGAAACCCGCACAGCTCCCGAAAGACCGTGAGCAGGTAGTCCCGCTCGGTGAGCGACGGGGCGAGCTCGAAGAAGAGCCGCTGGCTGTCCGCCGCCCCCGGCCCCGCCAGCCGCGCCCGGCCCAAAAGCCCCCGGTCCTCGAGGGTGCGCACGAAGACGCACGAGAGCAGCCAGGCCGCCCCCACCTGCGCAATGAACCGGCCCTGCCACTCGAGGAAGCTGTCCGCCGTGCGTCGCGCCGCCCTGTCCGCCGCGTGCCGCGCCTCGAGCGCCGCCCTCACCGCCGGCGAGCCCTTGGCCCGCGCCAATAGATCCGCGTTCAGCACCTTCAGGACCGGCTGCGCCGCCCGCAAAAGCCCCGCCCCATCAAGCGCCGCCCGCGGATCCGCCTGCCCCGGCAGCTCCTCCAGCCTGACCTTCTTCCTCTGCCCTGCCCCTCGCGCCATTCTTCTACCCGCTACCCCGCCAGACGTCGTCGGGGCTGAACGATCCCAGCCAGGGCCAAACGCTTGCCGTGGCCGTCATTGGCCGTGAAGGTCACGGATCCCTTCCCCGGCACCAGCCAGTGCCAGCTACCACCCTCAAGCGAAACCTTGGATCTCGCCGCTATCGCCTCGGTGCCCTGCTTCTTCTCGATCACCTCTTGCACCGCTCCTGTGGAGCTGGCCGGGTGGACCTCGATCAGCTTGAGCGCGCACCCATCGGCCACGACGGCAAGGTAGTCGAAGAGTCTCTCGCCTTCTCGCTGCCCGCCAGCCCAGGCGACCTCGAGATTCACCGAGCCATCGAGCTTCGGCTCGATCAGCGTTCGATGAACGCCGTCGATCGCGCCCTTGCCTCGACGGAGGTGCGCAGCCAGCGAAGCACCGGGCTGAGCGAGCGCACGTGACACCGCGCAGGCGTATTTCCCCGCGACGGCCGGCGCTCCACGGCTTCTCCTCCGCGTCGGCCCCTTCATGCCGCCCCCGCGAGCACGTCAGCGATGCGCGTGCTGTGGCCCAGCAGTCCCCCCCAGCCCGCCTCGGCGGCGTTGGCGGAGATGGGGTCCAGGCCGCTGATGTCTCGGGAGACGACGCGACCGTCCTCGAAATCCAGGTAGATGATCGACTGCGTCTTGCCCAGCACCGCTTTGCCGAGCTGCCGCGTGAAGGAGGTCGAGGGCACGCGGAAGATGCGGGTGAGCTTCTCGGGGCCCTTCGGGTCGTCGCGCAGCCGCTGCATGGCCCACAGCAGGTCCAGGACCAGCGGCGAGTGCGTGGAGAGCACCAGCCGGTAGCCGCGCCGCAAGGTCTCCATCAGCACCAGCAGCACCGCCAGCACTCCGTCGGGATGCAGCCCGAGCTCCGGCTCCTCGACGATCACCCACTCGATGGGTTTTCGCCGATCGGCGGCGCCGGCGGGGAGCGCATCGTAGAGCCCCACGATGAGCGGCAGCACCTCGCGCTGGCCGGTGGTCCACTCCATGATCCCCAGGCGGGTCTTCTCGTGGACCAGCCGCAGCTCTCGACCGCCGAGCCCCTTGGATTCGACCACGACCTTGCCGCCGTGAAAGAGCGAGTCGTCGAGGAGCGCACGGATCTCCGTGCGGAAGCGGCGATCGGCCGGAAACACGGTCACCAGCGCCCCCTGGCTCAGGTACTCGCGCACGCGCTCGGAGAAGTGCTTGACCACGAAGGGCGTCTCCTCGTCGAAGGCGCGGAAGATGAGCGGAAACCCCGTGCTCATGACCAGCGCCCGGTGCGCGGGGACGAAGAGAGCCTGGTGCGCCTCCGTGCGACGGCGGCCCTTGGCGAGCGCTCTCACGCTGAGCTTCTTCGACGCGAACCGCACGGCGGTGTCCGGCCTCAGACTCCCCGCGTAGCCCGCGCCGAACATCCAACCCAGCACGCGCTTTTCATCCTGCTTCACATCGAACCCGTGCTGCCCCAGCGTGCCGAGGATACGATTCCCGTCCACGGCCAGCTTGAGCCACTGCAGCACCAGGCTCTTGCCGCTCGCCTGCGGACCCACGAGCACGGTGATGTCCTTGAAGGGCACCTCCACCCTGCGGATGGGGCCGAAGTTCTCGACGACGAGCTGCTTGGTCTGCGCCATGAACCGATCCTTATGCCGCCGCGTTGTGCTTGTTCGCCAGCCATTCCGGAGAGACCCAGAGCACGTGCGACGAGAGTACGCCCGGAATGGCGAGCTCGCCGTTGATGCGCGGGATCCCCCCCGTGTCCTCCGCGGGCACGAGCAGGAGCACCGCCGCCGAGTCGGACCGCTTGCCGGTCTCGACGAGCGCCTCGAGAAACCCCATCAGGCGGTAGCGCGCGCAGGGTCCCGGCTGGACGAGCAGCAGCGGCTGCGCGGGGGGCAAGAGCGCCTCCGCGACGCGCGCCGCGGCGTCCTGCATCAGCTTGAGCAGCCGTTCCCAGCCGGGCCCGTGCCGCGCCCGGTCGGCCTGATGGACGATCTCTTCGCTCCGGATACCTTTCTTGCGCATCTCCTCGCGGGCCGCGGCGATCAGTCGTTGATCGAAGAGGACCGGGTCCACGCCGAGCCGCGCACCGACGGCCAGCGCCGCCTCGCGCGACCGGTCCGCGGCCACCCCGAGCACGCGGAAGCTGCGGCGCTCCACCGCGCTCCGGAGCTGCTCGTCGAACTGGCGCGCGGCGACCGCCTCGGGATCCATGGCCCGCGGCTGGCCCGGAAGCGCGGTGCTGACCCGGTGCAGCGAGGCATAGTGCGTCTCGAGCACGGTGCCCTCGGGAGCGCCTTCGCGTTCGTACCGGTCGAGCGACACGTTCCAGTAGAGCTCGTGGTGCTCGAGGAGCCGGTCCAGCTCGGGGCGGTCCGGCAAGGGCGCCGCGTCGGGGTAGCGTAGCGCCACGCGCCGCTGGAGCTCGCCCGCCGAGAGGCCGCTCGCCAGCACCGACGCCGAGAGGGCCAGCGCGCGCTCGGGGGCCATCCCGCGCGGATAGAGCTCGAGCCGGGTGGAACGCGCGGCGCGGTGACTTCCCGAGGCGGCCAGCTCCACCAGCCGATCGGGAGCCAGCGCCGCGAGCGGGCTCTCCGCCACCTGCTCGACCAGCCGGCGCGCCACCTCACCCGGCGAGGCGAGCACCTCCTCGGCGGCGAAGCGGTCGGCCGCCTCTCCGAGCAGCCGCACGGCACGGGCGTGCCCGTCGCTGGCGAAGAGCCAGGGCGTGCGGTCGTGGAGCCGGACGTAGCGCAGGCCGGAGCCGCCGTCCTTGCCCACCTCGGCCACCACGCGCAAGAGCGCCGCGGCGCGCGCCCGCAGCTCGGCCGCCTCTCGTGCGCGATCGTGCGGCAGCTCGAGCAGCAGCCGGTCGGCAGCCTGGGCCAGGGGCACGGCTCCGCCCGCGGCGTCCACCAGCGCCTGCACCCGCTCGCGGAGCTCGGGGAAGGCCTTGTGGGCGCCCCACTTCTCGCGGCACTTGCCGAGCGCGATGTAGATCGCCGCGGGGGTCACCGCCTCGGCGGCGGCCACGTCGCTCACCGTGAGGTCGAGGCGCCCGGCCGTCTCCCCGTCGAGGCCGAAGAGCAGACGGGCGTGCTTCACGTGCGCCTTGCGCGGGGGGAGCAGCGCTTCGAGCCAACCCTCGAGTGTCGTCGGCCGGTCCCGCTGGCTCGCGCGCTGGTTCTCCGCGGAGAGGGTCGCGGTGAGCACCTTCACGTCGAAGCCGTGGCGCACGGCGAGCGCCTGGACCTGCGGACCGGGAGCCGCGGCCACGGTCGAGAGCATGCGGAGCCCCGCATCCCGCAGCGCGGCGGACACGGATGCGTCGAGGCCCGCGGCCTCCACGACGAGATCCTCGCCCCGGTAGCCGGCGAAGAAGGGCTCGGACGGCGCGGGGGCCAGGGCTCGGGCGTCCCGCCAGCGGTTGCGGAAATCGAGGATCTCGCGCGCCACGGCCGTCCCCACGCCGCGGATCGCCGAGAGCCGATTGTCGGGGAGCGAGAGCAGCTCCGACGCCACGAGCAGCCCGGCGCGATCGAGCGCGTTCACCGCCCGGGGCGAGAGCGGCAGCGCGCCGATCGCGGTCTCCTCGGCGAGCTCGGCCAGGCGCTCCACGGGCAGCTCGATCAGGGGAGAAGACTCCCCGGCGTCGAGGCTCGCGCCCTCCTCCGCGGGAGCCTGGCAGGCGGTGACCCAGGCCAGACGCAGCTCGCGCGCCGAGGCAAAGCGGTCCTCGACCTCGCGCGCCAGGGCGCGCTGAAAAAACTTCACCAGCGCCGGCCGCACGGAGGCCTCGAAGCGCTCGGCCGCGATGGCGAGCCGCGCCTCGGGGTCGAGCGAGGAGCCGTCGGGACCGGAGAGGGTGGGGCGCACGCCGGTCAGCATCTCGTGCAGGGTGACCGCCGCGCTGTAGCGCTCGGCCGCGTGGTCCCAGGCGCCGCGCAGCCGGAGGAACGGGTCACGATAGGCGGCGGTACCCACGCCGAGCTCGGTGACCGGCGCGCCGGCAAGCGAGAAATCGAAGAGCGTGAGGTGCGCCGCGTCCTTGCCCAGCGCACCCACGCCCAGGTTGGCCGGCTTCAGGTCGCGGTGCATCTCGCCCCGTTCCTCGAGGTGCTCGAGAGCGGAGAGGAGATCGTCGCCGTAGCGGGCCGCGAGGTCGAGGGAGACGGTGCCCTCCTTGACCAGCAGCCGATGCAGCGTCTCGGTACCCGCCAGCGAGAGCAGGAGACAGGCCCGGCCCGCGAGCCGGAGCTCGTCCACGAGCTGCACGATGCGCGGATGCCGGAGCTCCCTGAGCGCGGCGGCCTCGTGCCGCAGCCGCTCGTCGTGCTCGGCCGAGAGGGAGACCTTCAGGGCGTAGGCGCGACGGTCGCTGCCCCGCTCGACGCGGAGCACGCGGGCCGTGGCGCCCTGGCCGAGGGTGCCGATGACCGTCAGGTCCCCGGCCAGCCGGTCGTCTTTGCGCGCGGTGAGGGGGTCCAGCTCGGGGGCCTGCGTCTCGGGCTCCGGACGCGTCACCACGTCGAGGAGCAGCTCGAGCCACTCGCTCACGTCGTCGGCACGCCGGGCGGGCGTGAGCTGGGTCGCAAGCCGCACGGCCTCGGCCACGGACTCGGGGATCGCGTCGTTCGCGCCGCGGGGATCGAGGCAGAGGTCCCGGCTGAGACGACGGTCCACCTCCACCGTGTCCTTGCCGGGGGCCTGGTCCGTGAGGAGCAGATAGGCCACCGCCCCGAGGCTGAAAAGGTCCGACTGGGGTCCGCGCGCCGACGGATCTTCGCGCAGCTCGGGGGCCTGATAGACCGCCCAGGGCGCCGCGGCGAGGGCCGACCAGTGGGTCGTCGCCTCCACCTCGCGCCCCGCGCCGAGCTGGAAGTTGATCAGTCGCACCTCGAGCGCGGCCCGCCGCCGCACGAGCACGGCCTGCGGCGAGAGCGCGCCATGCACGATGCCCTTGCGGTGACAGTGGCCGAGGGCCTGACCCACCTGCTCGAGGATCGCCACGCGGTCCTCGAAGGAGAGCTCGGGCTCGCGTCGCAGGTACGCGTCGAGCGGCAGCGCGTCGTCGAAGGGGTCGAAGAGCACCGTCGGGCCGAGCGGCGCGTCGGTGACATAGTCGGCGATGCGCAGGATGCTCGGATGCTCCCGGAGCTCCCAGAGGAGCTGCGTCTCGCGGTCCGCGGCCCGGCGAAGCTGCTGGCGCCGCGCGACCGTGGTCTGGTCGGGCACGAGATAGCTGCGCGCGCGTCGCGTGATCTGCGGCTGGTCGCGGTGCGTCGCGACCCGATCCTGATAGCCCGCCCCCTCCTCGAGGATCTCGCCCAGCTCGTAGGGCCCGACGTGGAGCTTCCCCTTGCACGGCCGCAAGCCGATGGCCGCGAGGGCACGCACGACGTCCTGCACGGTGCGGTGATCGAGCGAGCGGTCTGTCCGTAGCGGCCCGGCCCCCGGAAAGTCGTGGTGGCTTACGGCGCGGAGGAACGTGTCGCGCACGACCACATGCGAGTCCCCGTAGCGCTCGAAGCGCGTCTCCGCCTCGGGGTGGCTGAGGAAGATCAGCGGTTCCACGTAGGGGCAGCGGTCGGGCTGCGTCATCGCGCCGCGCAGGCGATTCTTCAGCACCTTCGCCTTCAGGTTGGCGAGCGACAGCGGGTTTTCCATGTAGACGCGGCGACTCTCGCCGGGGGGCGTGCGGTACCAGTCCTGGCGGTCGCCCGCGTAGCAGCCCGGCGCGCTCTTGACCTCGACGAGATAGAGCGCGCGATACCCGAAGATCAGCAGGTCCAGCTCGTAGAGCCGGCCGCTCGCGGGCTCGAAGAGCTCGAGCAGCGCCCACAGATGATATGGGTCGACGTTCGGCAGGCCCCGGATGGCGAAGTCGATGGCCTCCCGCTCGTGCGCGAAGGGCGTCGTGCCCTGCTGAACGATGCGCGTCGTGGCGAGGGTCATGCGCGGGCGACTCTCCTTCGCCTAGCCCGCGAGCCGACGCGCGTGCGCCGCATCGGCCGGGTCGGCGTCCTCGGAGAGGATCAGGCGGCAGGCAGAAGCGGGCTTTTCCGGAGCGTGCGCGTGGCCGACGATCGAGGCGGCGCGCGTGCCACGGAGCAGCGCCGGGGCCAGCGCCGCGAGCTGGCGGTGCGCCGGGGCAGTGGCCACGCAGAGCGTCTGGTCGGCCCAGTCGAGGCCTGTCCCGCGCGCGAAGGCGTCGATGGTCGCCGCAATGGCGCTCGGCCCGCACAGGATCAGCTTGTCGGCCGCGTCGAGGCGGGGCACGTCGAAGGGGCGCAGCTCGAGGCCCCAGGCCCGGGCCACCGCCGTGAGGGCGTCCCCGAGAGATGCCGGCGCGGCGGCGGCGATCGCGTCCCGGAAGAGCGCCTCCGCGTCCACCGGATCGAGCGGCACCCAGGCCGGCCCGAACGGCTCGTCCTCGGCGACCCCTTCCAGCGCAAAGGTCGTGCGCGGCCCGAAAGCCCCCGGCCACTCCGCGTCCGCGTCACGGAGCATCAGCTCGACCCGCGCCGCCGTCGTCAGGTCCCCGCGAAACGAGCTCCACCGCGCGTCCGCCTCCGTGCCAAAGCGCCGCCCCGTCGCCCGCCGCGCCTCCACAAACCGCAGCCCCGCAAGCGCCGCGCGATAAAACGCCGCCTTGTCCTGGTCCCGAATGCGCGTTGCCTGCTGGTCCGCCACGGGTCCCCCTCTGGATGAATGGCCGAGGCCGCGACCTTACCCCGGAAGCGGCGGGTTTGTCAGCAGGGAGCGTGCCTGCCAATCGTCCTTCCGTGGGTGGAATCATAGCCGCATAGCCACGCAGTGCGGTATCGTGAGGTCCGTTGCCCCGGGGCCGGCAGCTCGGGGCAATCGCGGGGACCACACATCAGCTGCGAGGGGGGCGAAGGTGCCTGACTACGCGCGCAACATATGCGGTTGCATCCGGTATCGGGACCTTACGAACGCCCAGGCTTGGGTATACCGAACCTTCAAGGAGCTTCCCCCTGACGACGTGCGAGAGGCTCTCGATTCCGCGCTCGCCGATCTCCTCGGCTGCCGTCAGTTCGAGTGGGCGCGCGAATTCCTTGGACTGGTCCCCACGGTCGGCGCGTCGTCATGGTTTGGGCCTCATCGCACGGCCTACGCAGCGCAGATCAACAGGGCCGAAATGCAGGCGGCGCAAGATGACGCTCGCCGAACGCGCGACGAAGAAATCCGGATCGCAGCCGAGCGGGAGGCGCAGAAGGCCGAAGCTGAGCGCCAGGCGCGCCTCGCGGCGCAGGAGGAGGGACGGGCGCGCGCGGTCGCCAGACTCGAGGAGGCCATGACGACCGACTTCCTCGGAGTTCGCGACATCTATCGTGCGGAGTGCCGCGACGCCCTGTCCGAGACGGAGCTCGAGGAGCTCCTCTGCAAGTACGTCCGGGCGTGGTTCGAACGAAACCTGCCGATGCCAAGGAACGGAGCGAGGAAGTCGCTGCCGGACGAGGAGCAGGCGCGGGCCATCGCGGCGGAGCTGCAAGACACGCTCGTCGTGGCCAGGGCTGGCAGCGGCAAGACCTCCACAATCGTCAACCGCGCCTGGTTCCTGCACCGTCACTGCGGCCTGGCGCCACGGGAGATCCTGCTCCTGGCCTTCAACAAGAAGGCTGCCACAGAGGTGAAGGATCGGTTGGAGAAACTCTCAGACGTGACGTGGCCGCACGTCATGACCTTTCACGCCTTGGCCTACGCCATCGTCCACCCTGAGGACCTGCTGTTCAACGACGACGTAGACGAACGGCTCTACGCCGCTGTTCAGGAGTTGATCGACGCCTACGTGCAGGATCCGGTCGGGGACGCCGCCCTTCGCAAGCTAATGATGACCTACTGGCGAGAGGACTGGGAGACGCTGGCGGCTGGTGGCCACCACCTCTCGAAGTCCGACTTCCTCGCCTTCCGTCGCTCGCTCGCGCGGGAAACCCTCCGCGGCGAGTACGTGAAGTCCTACGGAGAGAAGGCCATCGCCAACTTCCTCGTCGAGCACGACGTCAACTACCGGTACGAGGCTGCGCACCGATGGGAGGAGCGGGTCTATCGGCCCGACTTCACGCATTACGCCAAGCCGGCAGGCGGGGTGATCGTCGAGTACTTCGGCATCAAAGGGGACCCCGACTACGACAAAGAGCGGGACCAGAAGCGCGCCTACTGGAGCGCAAAGCCCGAGTGGCACCTCGTCGAGGTGACCCCCACGGAGGTGCGGCGCGACGACTTCGGCACGTGGTTTTCGGAGGAGCTGTCGCGCCATGGCGTGGCGCTGCGGCGTCTCACAGAGGACGAACTCTGGGAGAGATGCAGAAAACGCGCCATCGATCGCTTCACCAAGGCCACCACGCAGTTCATTCAGCGCGCGCGCAAGCTCTCGTTGAGCCGAGAGCAGCTCGTGCACCGCATCGCCGCGCACGACGCCACCGCCGGTGTGGAGACGATGTTCCTGGCGACCATCTCACAGCTCTACGCAAGCTACCTCGAGCGCCTCGAGGCCACGGGTGAAGAGGACTTCGACGGCTTGCTCGCGAAGGCCGCGGCACGGATTCGCGGGGGGAAGACGACCTTCAGGCGGAAGAGCGGCATGGGCGACCTGCAGCAGCTCCGACTGATCTTCGTCGACGAGTACCAGGACTTCAGCCCTCTCTTCTTCGAGCTTCTCGCCGCCATCCGCGAGAAGAACCCCGCGACGCGCCTCTTCTGCGTCGGAGACGACTGGCAGGCGATCAACGGTTTCGCGGGATCCGACCTGACCTACTTCAGGGAGTTCGAGCGCCATTTCCCCGACGGCCGCCGGCTGTACCTGCGCACCAACTACCGGTCGCTGCCCGCCATCGTAGAGCTGGGGAACTCCCTCATGGGTCCGCTCGGCGGAGTACGTGCGCGGGCCCACAAGAAGGCTCCCGGCAACGTGTGGCTCGCCGATCTCTCAACATTGGCGGCCGCGACGCGGCGAAGCGATCCCGGCCTCACGGCGCTCAAGCGACTCGTCGCCACCGCGTTGAGCAAGGCGTCGCCGCTCTTCGCGAACATGAAGGAGCCGCGCACCGCACACCGCGTTGCGTTGCTGTGCCGGCGAAATCAGCTGCCGTGGCCGCGGAGCGAGGCCGACCGCTCAAAGGACGGGTCATCAAGCAGGTTGACCGAATGGCGAGACTGGCTCTGCAAGGAGCTACCGGGGCTACCCGAGGACCGGGTCGACGTGTCGACGGCCCACAAGTACAAGGGCCTCGAGGCTAGCCTGGTCATCGTACTCGACGCCCTTGAGGGCTCCTATCCTCTCGTGCATCCCAACTGGGTCCTGATGCGGGTCTTCGGTGACACCCTGGGGAAGATTGTCGAAGACGAACGCCGGCTCTTCTACGTCGCCCTGACTCGCGCCGAGCGGGTGCTCGTGATCCTCACCGACCAGAACCGACCGAGCCCGTTCCTCGAGGGGCTCAGGCCAACAGCAAGCCTGGACTGGAGCAGCCTTCGCACGGTCTACCTCGATAGCCAACGGCTCTCGGTGCGCATCGGCAGCGCGGAAGGCCGCGGCAGCGCGCCCACGTGGTCGATCAAGGGCCAGCTTCAAGCCGCCGGCTTCCGCTACCTACCGGGGCCGTGGCCGTGTTGGCGGCTTTCCGTGCCCTCGAATGGCTTCGATCTCGAGGATTTGTTCTACAACAGCGCCTGGTGCGAGTTGGCCAACGGCATCGAGATTCGCGTCTGTGACGACACAACGGGCGAGATCCTAGACCGCTATGCCGCCAACGGGGGCTCGCTCGAGCGGCTCGCCTAGCCGGCGGATGCATCGGCAGAGGCTGGCGCGCACAGGTCGACCTGGCCGCAAGACGATCCGCCTGGGCATCGTGCCCTTGGCGAAGATCGCGGACGATGCCTAGCCAGCAGCCAGACAGGCTGTGCATCCACCATCCAAGCATCCCGGCCGCCCCCCTGCACACCAGCGCTCGGCACAGCGGCAAAGTCATCGGGCAATGAGGCGCATCGCCTCCTTGCTGGGCAACACCCGCAGCGCCTGCCGCGACTGCGCCAGGTTGAGGAGCCCGAGGAGGGCCACGAGGTCAGGGTTTACCGGCAACTCCCGCTTCGAGAGCACGTCCACGCTCAGGCTCGTTCCCTGTCCCAACTTCTGTCGGGAGACGAAGGCGGAATGGCGCCCGCCGACGAGAATCGCACGCACGGGACCGACGGCCCGCGAGATGGGCTGGAGAATGTCATCGACCAGCGCGCGAACGCGCGCGGTGTACTCCTCCCTGACCTTGTCTTCGCTCCAGTGCGACTTGTCCCGCGCGACCCACGCGAAGAAGTCATTTCCACAGATGGAGTGAACCGCGGGCCCACAGTCGCTGGGACAGCCCGCGTCGTTTCCCGGCGAGATGCGCCGCAGCTCGTGGAGCCTCCAGGGAACGTCGCTGACCTCCAGAGCGATGATGCTCTCCTCCTCGGCCACGACGGCGAGGCCCACGCCGGAGCCCAGGACCAGCGCCAGTGCGGGCAACGGAACGTCGGCACCCCACATCCGTCGGTACGCGGCTGCGCCCGCGGCCCAGGCGACGGCATCGTTGTAGACGCAGACCCGTTGTTCGGAGTGACACGTCGCCACCAAGGAACCTTCTTTGCCGTAGTCGACGGGGAACGGAACGGCCACAGCGATGGCTCGGGGCCTCACCCGGTGCTCTGTCGCCTTCGTACAGGTGGCGTTCAGCACATGCCTGTCGAACCCGGACGTGCGAGCCACCTTGACGACGCACGCCCCGACATCCTTCCTACCGGCGCGCCGCGGCAAGACGACGTACCGCGTGCACGTCCTCCCCACGTCGATGCAGAGCACACGGTCGTCGTCGCCCTGTGGGGTGCCCAATCGACCGATCACATTCCCCATCTCGCTCATCATGTTCGTTAGATCCACGGCTGCCCTCGCGAGCGCGTCGGTCTGCGCGTCTTGCCTATGCGCCGCCTCCGGATGTGCCGCAAGCCGGTAGCGGTCGAGCGCGTCCCGGAGGGCGGCGAGGTGGGTCTTGAGCTCGGGGTGGAAGAAGCCGGGGGCCTCGCGAAGGGCGACCCAGCCGGCCTGGGCTCGGGCGAAGTCGTCGTAGTCCTCGCGGCCAGCGATCCAACTATCCAGGCGCTTCGCGCGGTTGAGCATCTCCGCCGATGCCGCGTAGAAGGTCGCGACGGCCGCAGGCGCCTTTCCCGCCGCAGCGGCCTCCTGAGCCCAGAGGGTGACCTGGTTGTGTCGTAACTCGAGGACGGCGATGCGCGGGCGGAGAAGCGTCGTTCGGAACCAGACCGCGAACTCGCCGAGCCCCCTCACCACCAAGTCGCGAGCATCGCAGACGGCGTTGCGATTGATGGCATCCGCACCGGTCCCCCCCGCGATGCTGCCGATAACCCCACCCACGATGCTTCCGAGGGCGGCACCAACGGGACCAATCAAGGCCCCGACCACCACTGCGCCCACGGCCCCACCGGCGCCACCCCCGAGGCCCCGCGCCGCCACGTCGACCCCCACGCGTTGAGCGTAGGTACCCCCGTCGATGTTCCCGGCGGTCAGGTCGCCAGCGTTGCGGACGGCCGCAAACGCGAGAGCGACGAGAGGAATTGGGAGGAAGTCCGCGTCGCCGAGGTCCGCAAGCGCAGCGACCGAGTCGTCCGTCGCGTCGGTCACCTCCTCGTGACTCAATGCGGCATCAATCCAGACCATCGGATGGTCGCCAAGCTGGTCGGCGAGCTCCGCATTCACGATGACCGGAACGTCGGGATACCGACCAAAATGATCGAGCACGTAGTCCGCGCTCGTCGAGCACTTCACCTGCACGGCGTGGCCATCCACCAAGAGATCCCACCCGGCCTGCGTGGGCCCGGCGGGGAACTCGACGGCGTGTCCCTCCCGCACCAGATCGGCGGCGACCCGCTGCTCTGCCACGTAGCCGGCGAGGCGCGTCTTGGCCCCATCGCTGCCATCGAACGCTTCGGCCACGCTCTGCAGCCGCGAGAGCGATTCAGGGTGCGCGGCGGCAGAGAAGGTGATGGCCCGCAGAACCGAACTGTCGAGCTGCGCCAGCGTCCAGAGTCCGCCCATGGTGAGCGCCGCGGCAGCCACCGCGGCTTCCGTGCCGTGCCCGCGCCCGGGGAACGCTTGCTTGAATTCCTCGCTGAGCTTGCGCGACGAGGCCACGAATGCTTCGACGGCGGCGGGCGGCAGCATGGATGGGGCGTTCGCGATGACCGGCGGGCTGTGCGGCACCTCCGCGTCGCGCCCGCCGAAGATGCCGCCCAGCCACTTCCCCGCCCTCGACAGATCGCGACCAAAACCAGCAATGAGGCCTGTTCCCTCACCACGTCCCGCCCTGAGCTCCGGCGGCAGTGCGGCTTCCGTCACGCGCTCGAGGAGTGGCTGGAAAGATCCGCGCCACAGACCCTCGTAACGGCAGGCCAGCAGAGCGCTCAGCGCACGATCGACATCGCTCGGACGAGACTCGGGAGCTTCTCCGCGCTCGAGAAGCGCTTCGACGAGGAGCCTGTACATCTCGGCCCGAAGGGGACTCGGAGCCCTCGCCCCGAGAATCTCGGCCGCGTCGTGGATGCACTCGCCCCAGGCTCGGGCATGCGTCAGGTGCCTCAGCCAGGCCAGGTCCACCACGGGCGACGAATGGCGCGCCCGCAGATCGGCATAGAGGCGCCGCGAGGTGTCGCTGAGCCGGCGCGTCTGCATGGATCCCGCGAGAGTCTCGAGTTCGCCGGGCAGAGCCCGACCGCAGCGCAGCAGCTCCAGGTGCCACTGTTCCAGCCACCCGTGCTTCTCGTCAAAGCCCCGGACACCGCCAACGTGGGCGACGAGCCACTCGAGGATCTCGCGTCGCGTGCTTGGCGTGGCGTCGCGGTAGAGCTCGGTCGGCCACCTGGTGAGTCTCGCAAAGATCTGACCCGGTTGCTCGGGCGGCTCGATGCCCGCAAGCCGCCCGTACCGAGCCTCGATCGACAGCCCTTGATGCCCCGCGTCGTCTCCTCGCGCAACGCGAAGTCTTGCGCGAAGCTCATCCTCCGAAAACGGCGTGACAGTCATCCGGACCACCCCTCCGCTGCAGCGGGCAGCGCCGCGGTCGTGCCCCTACAGACGCTCGTCGTCGCCGCTTTCTGACAGTCGCCGGAAGCATTGACTTGGCAGGGCGATGAGGGCTTCGTGGGTGAATCATGACGCGTCTCCGGCTCCGTCGTCCTCGCCGTCACCCTCCTCCCTCTCCCGTCGGGCCGCGTCCATCGCCCGCCGGACGTCCTCGGTGCGAAACATGACGGTATCCCGGCTGTCCACCCGCCTGAGGGCGGCCGGCGGTCGCGGCACTGCCGGTCCCGGAGGAAGAGTCATCAAGCCACGGCTGACGTCGCGCCGGAACCATGCCGGCACCTTGTCGAGCACCACCTCGGCCGAGAGGCGGTGGGCGGTGATCATCGAGTGGTATATGGTTTCGCTGTCGAAGCTGAGGACCTGGTTCCAGAAGAGCTCGCTCTGGCCGCAGGCGCCGCAGTGCTCGAAGCGCACAAACGGGTGGAGCGGCAGCCAGTCGTCTCCACGGCGACTCAAAACGTACGTGCCGTTCTCGACGGGCGTTGAGGTCTTGCGCTGGTCGACGCTGAAGAGCTGGTCGGGACCCGAGTGGTCGCGGATGTTGCAGTGGAAGCTCCCTCCACGAAACTCGAGACCGGTGACGGTGAGAAGCTGCTGCTGATCGAGGACGGCCAGGTCCTCGATAACGCGGTCGAAGAGGGGCTGGACGGTGCTCAGCAGGTGTCGCGCGGCGGCCTCGCTGCCCGCCGGCGCGCCGTGAACCGTGGCGTTCCGAAGTTTGACCAGCTCGTCGAACCTGGCGAAGGTATTCGTCCGGCCCGCGTCCGGACGTTCGAGCGCCTGACCGATGGACTTCATGATCGGGCCCGCCGTCGCCCGTCCATCGTTCACACACTTCCGCAGGACGCCGATGTAGAGCCCCGTGGAGAAAGGCTTGCCCACCTGCTGGCTGAGCCAGCCGACAAGCTCGGATGACGGATCGACGGTCAGGACCAGATCGGCCAGGGCGATGTTCGTCAGGTAGCGCAGCACGGTGTCGGTCGCGGCGTGCAGCTCGTTGAGCCTCGCCGCGGCCCCGTCGGCGGTCTCCATGCGGCGGAGGGCGCGCGCCACGGGGAAGGGTCGCAGGGCTAGGCCTCGATCCGCGACGGGCAGTCGGTCGAGGCGCCGCAAGACACGATCCATGAAGTCGTCCACGCCTGCCTCGTGATCCTCCGTGCTCATCAGGCTCTGGACGAGCTCCACGCGCCGTGGAGTGAGCGGTTGCTTCGCGAGCGCTGCCGCGAAGGCCTTCGCTAGCCGACGCTGTTGCCGCTGCAGATCCTCGTTCCTGCGCACGGTACGGAAGTAGAGGAATACCCCCTCTGCGGCCTGCGTGATCACGGGTCGTGCATCGCTCAGGGCGACGAGCTGCTCGAGCAGAATCGCGCGACACCTGTCGACGGCAGGACGCCCCTCCTCCACGATCAGCGCGAGAGCGTCCCGAAGCCCGCAGGCCCCGAGGATCACCTTCGAGGACTCGTCGAAGCCCTCGAGCTCGGCGACCAGCCGTTGCTTGAACCAGGTCTCGGGGATGGGCCTCACCGGCGGCAACGGCGTCGCTCTGGCCAGCAACGTGGCCCGCGTCGCCGGAGGCAGCATCTCGCCGAGTTCGAGAGCATCCACCCTGCCGCCCCCGCTCGCCAGCGCCTGCTCGAGCCGGAGCTCCGCCGCCCGCAGAAGCCCATCGGCCAAGTGACCGGGCTGTTGAGCCACGATCACCCCAGCGCTCAGGGTGAAGACGACTCGCGTACCGGCCAGGATGCCCTTTCGGCGGATCGCCTCCGCACAGATGGTGCTCACCTTCGTCTGCGCTTGTGTGAGGTCGACCTCGGGCAGGAGCAGCGCGAACTGGGCGCCGGCGCGACGGGCGAGGAGCTCGGGGGCGTGAACGTACTCGGAGATCACGGTCCCGACGGCGCGCACCATGTCGCTCGCCACCACGCGACCAAACTCGCGACAGATGTCGAGGTAGTGGTCGAGCTCGAGCAACGCTACGCCGACGCGGCGACCCCGCGGCATCGCCCGGATGAGCTCCTCCGTGAGCATCTCGAAGAAGAACTTCTCGTTTCGCAGCCCGGTCGACGGGTCGGTGCTCGCGAGGTTGTAGAGCTCCTCGTGGTAGTGATGCTCAATGTTGCCCTGGCTCAGGAACTTCAACGTGCAGTGGCAAACCTGGATGATGTCGCCATCGCACAGCCGGCGCTCGTTCTCGACGCGTTCGTTGTTGACGAAGGTCCCGTTCGCGCTGCCGAGGTCTCTGATCAGGTAGTTGATCCCCGAGTAGGAGATTTCGCAGTGTCGCCGGCTCACGCCCTCGTCGGCGAGGACGATGTCCGCGGTGCCCGAACGCCCGACGACGACGGCCTCTTGGTGCAAGTCGTGCCGCTTGCCCCGCTGCGCCCCGTCGAGGGCCACCAGGCACGGCGTGTTCGCTTCCAGCGTCGATCGGGAATACAGGCCCGACGCGTCCCTATTGGTGCGCACATCCCGGCCAGTGCGGGTGACCACGTCGCCGACGTTCGGCCGGGGGGGCTTGAGCAGCTCCGGCACGGTTTCCCGGCCGAGCCCACCGCTGCGCGTTCGAGAACCGTTCTGCCCCACGTTGCGCGTCTCCCCGGGTACGCACGACCACGAACACCCACCGGAGCATGTGGCGCGGCTCCGGATGGCATGAATCGCCCGGCGCAGCCCCGGCATCGCTCGGATGTAGAACCATCGTAGCCACAAATACCACGACGAGCCAGGCCCTTGCCGCCCCGCGGCTTCCCCCGTGGCCGCGGCCAACGGCCCCCGACCCCCCCGTGTCAGATTCCCGGCCCTCTTACCGTCTCCACCTCGAGCAACCTTGCCGGCCAGGGGACGGCCGCTCGACGGAGGAGGTGACGCCATGCATCGAGGTTTCTACGAGGCCGCGTGGATGAGCACGCAGCCGCCGGCGGTGGACCTCCGCGATCGCGCGACGGTGGCGCCGGAGGGGCTGGGGGAGGACGTGGTCGGCGACGAGCTGGGGCTCTTTGGACTGCTGCACGCGACGGAGATGCTGACCACCGTCGAGCCGCCGGCCTGGATGGACGCGGCGGCGTCGCTGATCTCCATCTCCTTCGAGGGGCTCGAGGAGACGCGGGTCGAGGGCGAGGTGGACGGGCTCGAGCTCTGTGAGCTCGCGGCGCTCGACAGGGTGGATGCGGAGTTCGCGGAGTGGGGCGATCGGGCGACGCGCGAGGCTCGGATCCCGGCCTGGACGGGAGAGGATCTTCAGGCCCTCGCGCGTGCGCTCGATGACGACGGTGGCGAGGAGGATGGTGGGGACGACTGGGACTGGGAGCTCGCCCGCCTGGACCGCGACGGCAACGTCCTGACCGAGGACAGCGACGACGGCGTCGGCGGGGACGACTGGGACGACGGATATCCGGACCAGGACGACCTGGCTCCCGAGGGTCTCGGCAGCGGCGAGCTCGACTGGGAGAGCCACGACTACGAGTGGGGCGACTGCGACTATTAGTCGAGACCCGCCGACGGCCGACAGCGCCGCGCGTCGCACCAGCGACCAGTTCTTCCCGCGATCAACGCGCCTCCCTCTACTGTGCGCGTCGGAGCAGATCCTTGACGCTCGTGCCCAGCCTGGCGGACGGGTCACCAGGCCGGCGGCGTGGACGATGCCGGATGCGCATCCGTCTCCGCGCGCGGCGGAACGGGCGCGTTCTCCCTGCTGTGCTCAGGACTGGGCGCACGCCGGCACATGACTGCAACGCCGGCACCACGTCCTGCGCCGGAACTCCTCGAGACTCACTGTGCCCCCGTTCTGCCACGCGCCCTCGACGCGTTCAACGTCGAGCCGAGCACATCCACACCACGGCGGCTGCGACGACGACGAGGACGAGCAAGTGGAGCACCGCCACGGCCTTGATCCAGCGAAGCAGCCCGTCCGTCCTGCCGACCACCCGCGTCGCACTGTCGACCGCCGCCTTGATCTGCGGAAAGGTGTCCGCTGCCCTGTCAACGGCCCTATGCGTGCTCTCGGCCGCCTTGGCGATGCTGTCAACGATGTCCTGAATCTTCAGCAGGTTGTCCTTGGTCGCCTCGACAAGCGTCCTGACCGCGCTGTCCACGATGGTCGTGAGCTCAGGCACCGTGAGTTTGTGAAAATGTTCTGCCGCCTCGCGCACGCCTCCAGCATACCCCTGTGTTGATGCGAGCAGACCAGCGTCCACGCACTTCCTACAGGCGTAGCCCTTCTCGGAGGTAAAGCGATTCCGCCAGTCGTTGCCCGCATCGCACTTGTGACAGATCCAACGTCTGCACGAGATACAACGGTCGAGGGTGCGGAACACCCCCGGCGCCTCCCCGCACTGCTCGCAATGCTCGGGCTTGTTCACTCGCCATCCTCCCGCGAAACGTAACCGTCCGGATTCGGACCTCTCGACGAGGACAAGGCGGCAGACCAGACTCGCGGGATGACGAGCACACGACGGTCGCAGGCGTTCTGGCAGAAGCTGGTGACGGAGGTGGAGCGCGGGGTGG